>CACXSA010000120.1 GCA_902770195.1 uncultured Prevotellaceae bacterium | reverse complement strand
TGGCGGATGGTGGTTGGTAGTCTGGTTCCCCTGGGTAAGCAGTCATGAGGTTGATTTTTCAATCCCCAATGAACTTACGGGTTTTATTATATACTACATTGTTGCTTTTGTCTTGTCAGTGGTTATAGAGTTATTGATTAACTACTCTATGTTAGGCAAAATCCATCCTGCAAAGAAAATATTCAGAACAACCTTGTTAGTAAATCTGGCCAGTTACTTTTTGGGAAGTATCATAATATATTCACTTGGTTTCTTATAAGATACGTAGTTATTCATCTTTTTCATCTTCTTCCAGCCTGCATATCCGGTGAGTCTCCTTGCGGGCCTCACGCCAGCGGGGGAAATACCTGTCCATGAGAGCATGGAATCGGGCATTATGGCTGGGTTCTAAGAGGTGGCACAGTTCATGAACCACGACATGCTCAACGCACCATTCCGGCAACAGTAGGAGGTAGGCAGAGATACAAATGCTACGGTCTTTCACGTTGCACTGGCCCCAGCGCGAGATGGTGGGCTTGTAATAGACGATGCTTGGCTTTACGCCCATATCCTTGGCATGACGTTCCACCATCGGCTCCACCAGTGCCTTTAACCGCTTTAATGCTTCGTCGGCTTGGACGTGAGTGGCCAAAGGTAGTTTGTTGAAGAAGTCTGCCCGCCGCTTCTGTCGCTCGTAGGTCTTCTTTCTCGCCTCGTTGATCCAGTCTTTATGCTCATCGATGAATACCATTACCTTCTCGCGAGGCATTCCGATAGGTGCCGATACATGCACGTCGCCATTCTTTACGATGCGCATCGACAACCGGCTTGTCCGTCTGTATGTTACTTGAATCGCCATCTCTACTTTTGTTATACGTCTGGCCACGGCTCAAATTCCAATTCCAGCTCAATCCATTGATTATCTTCTTGTGGTGTGGTGGAACTCCACTTGTTGCATCAACTGCTTGGCCAACGGAAGGATTTCGTCTTTGGTGCGGAGAATATGATCAACAGTGATGCTGCGAGTGATTTGCTGGAAGTCCAGGAACTTTACTTTGAGGGTCAATGTGCGACCCTCGAAGTCGTTCTTCTCGATGCGTCGCACAAGTTCGAGTACCGTGTGATACAGGTGGATGGTGACGGCGGCGTTTTCGCTGATGTCCGACTCAAAGGTCTGTTCACAGCTGACACTCTTCCGTTCCCACTCGCTGATGACAGGCCGGTTATCGATGCCTCGCGAGAAATCATAGAACACCTGCCCCATCTTGCCGAACTCCTGAGTCAGTCGGCTCAGCGACATGTTTCTCAGGTCATATCCCGTGAAGACACCCATTCGGTGCATCTTCTCTGCGGTCTTTTGGCCCACTCCCCAAATCTTCTCTATCTTCAGCTGTGCGATGAAGTCCAATGCTCTATCTGGGTGGATCACTGTCAGTCCGTCGGGTTTGCGCCAGTCGGAAGCAATCTTCGCCAGAAACTTGCAGTAGCTCACGCCAGCCGATGCCGTCAGTCCAGTCGTCTTACGGATGCGCTGTTTGATTTCTCGCGCAATATCCACACCCAACTCAATCCCTTTCTTATTCTCTGTCACATCGAGAAAGGCTTCGTCGAGTGAGATAGGCTCTATCAGGTCGGTATAGTCATGGAATATCTCGTGCAACTGTGCCGACACCTCCTTATACTTTTGGAAATGCGGCTCCACGATGATAAGTTGTGGACACAAACGCTTGGCCACCTGAATGGACTGCGCCGAATGCACGCCAAACCGCCGAGCCTCGTAGCTGGCTGTTGACACTACACCCCGTTCGGCATCGTGTCCCACCGCTATAGGCTTACCCTTCAACTCTGGATTGTCGCGTTGTTCCACAGAGCTGAAGAAACTGTCCATATCCACATGAATGACTTTCATCAGCATCCAAAATCTCGTGCAAAGATACGAATTGTTATTGATATAGCACCTCTATGAGCATGAAAAACCGCCAAAAACGCCTGGAATCGGCTGCAATTCGATAGTGAATCGTTAATTCACGCAAGATAATTTTCCGAGACTGCCGATGCCAGAGCAATGCTGTACTTTTGCCGACCGATGAGGGAAATCCCCTCAGTTTATAACCAACACAAAAACTAAATTTTAGCACAATGGCAAAAGTGAAAACAGAAAACGCACAGCCCAAGGCTGCTGCAGCAGAGGGTTCT
>CACXSA010000119.1 GCA_902770195.1 uncultured Prevotellaceae bacterium | reverse complement strand
CTGACAGCAATGCTGACAGCCTGTGTGGCTAACAACGACAACGCCGCAGCGGATGAAGATGCTGGCGTGATATACGTGCAGCCGGAGGCCGAGCCCACCACCGATGCCATGAGCGTGACGGTGGACGGACTGACCTATGTCTTCGACGGCGGCTATCAGGGCGACGGCAAGGCACTGGTGGCCCGCGTGGGCAACCGTGCTGCGAGTCTGGTCTTAGAATCGGACAAGCCCAACGAGGAGGTGGAGAACATCATCCTGCACAACGGCAACATCGGCAAACTGACGGATGCGGAATGTGCCGCCCTGATAGTAGTGCTGGCCAAGGGCGGCTCGATAGCCATCGCCGAACCCACCCTCGACCAGTTGCAGGCGCTGGTGAACCGGCTGCGGAGCGTGATTAATGGATTTATGGAGGGCGAGAACACCGTCTTGGCCCAACACATCGTGCAGATGCTGAACACGGAGACGCTTAACCGTATCGTGATGTGGACGGCGGAGGACTTCGACTTCTCCGTCTATCTGGACGAGAATGGCAGGGGCGACTATCTGTCGCTGGCCATCTTCCGAGGGAATGATGCCTATCAGGTTCTTCGCGCATCGGAAGAGCTGACCGACTACCAGTATGGACAGAAAGCCGACAGGGCAGCCGAGTGGTTGAACACCAAGGAGGACGAGGCCAGCCAGCAGGCTGCCCGTTGGGAGGTCGCCCGCATGATGGCTCATCGCGCCGGAGGGACTGCAGAGCAGTATGTGGACAAGATTTCCGACGCGCAAGAAACCGGTTTCGAGGGGAGCATGAAGATAGACGGTCCGCAGGGCTACTCGCGAAACCATCGCTATGAAGTGAATGACAAGATATGGACGGCCTATTCGAAGGAGAAGAAGTGTGACGTCTACTGCATGACATCGTCGTTGACAGTCTACAACCAGGACCTGAACTGCGGTCCCAGTGGCGAACGAGAATGGTATGATCCCACGGGCTGGCAGCCCTGGGAGAATCTTAATGCGACATTGAAGAAACCCTGTGTGTACGGCCCCTATATGAGGCAGATACACTTGCGGTGCGAACTGGAGGATGCTGGCAATAGAGTGAAGATAGAGAACTATGCCCCGATGAACAGCACCAGCGGCGGACAGAACGTCACCACTGGCTTTACCTTCCAGTTGGGGCCCAACGCCTCGGTGAGTTCCTGCGGGCCGATGGCGGGCGCGTCGGCCGGCATGTCGTGGAGCCGTACCGTCAGCAAGTTTGATGCCGACTTGGCGATGACGGCCTCACCCTCGCCCGACGGAGTGGCGGAGTGGAGGTACACTGGCCCCAGCGCGCAAACGTACTGGGCCTTGTTTAGGAAAGAAGCACACGATATAGCCCGACACATACAGACGAACCCTTGCACCGTGCAGCAGGCATGGGTGTGGACGGTGCCCAACAGCAGATCGAAGACGGTGGTCTTTAATCACACATTCAATTTACGAGACGAGTGGTTGACCTATGACTGTAGCAAGATTTTTGCGACCACTCCGCATTACATCCAACCTGCCATTAAGCATACAAGCAGGTCTACACTCAACTGCCCGCCCCGCTTCATTCAGACGTGGAGCATGAGCGTGAGCGTGCCAGAGGACGAGAAGGATGCCGACGTGACGAAGATCAAGAACCACCTGACCGACCAGCTGAAGCAGTACTTCCTGACATCGTGCGTGTTCTATACCAAGCGTGCCGACCACAAGAAAGCCTACAACGAGGGCAAGAGCGTCGCCCAGTACGACGAGATAGGCCAGTTTGTGGTGACGGCCAAGAATGCCTTCAACCATAATGATGCCGTGAAGGAGATTATGCGCGAGGCCGGCAAGCAGGGTGGTGTGTCCGATACGGGCAGCTACACCATCACATGGCGACAAACGGATGCCGATGTCAACAGCGACCGCGAGGAATATACCTTCAGCATGAGGATGCCGAAGTGAAGTAGAGAAGTAAGTGTGAGACTAAAATAATAATGAAATGAAAAAGATTATGCGCTCGACCTTTGGTCGCTTGTTTAACAAGAATTGGATGCTCGCCGCCATCCTCATCTGCGGCGTAAGCGTGTTCACGGCAGTGGTGCCGACCTGGTGGTCATTGGCAAGATTTTCACGTCGGAGAACAACCAGATGGCGGAAGCCTTTGCCGTGAAGGACGGCAAGTACGTCTATGTAGGTGACAAGAAGGGTGCCGAGCAGTATATCGTGAACGGCAAGACAGAGGTGATTGATTACAGCGGCAAGGGACTGGTGATGCCTGGCTGCGGCAACGGCCATGCCCATTATTCAATGGCCTATGCCCTGCGTGTTGTCGGAACGACGGTTGGCGGTAATGCCAGCCCGGAGAAATTCCTGACGGAAATCCTTCCCGCTGCGGTCAAGAAAGCCAAGGAGGCAGGGGCAACGTCTGT
>CACXSA010000118.1 GCA_902770195.1 uncultured Prevotellaceae bacterium | reverse complement strand
CATCCGCAAGCATGAGTTGCCCAGTGCCAGCAGCATCAAAAAAGCACTGGCGCTATTGCAGGATAAGGATCTCGTCTATCAGACTCCGAAAGGCTATATTGTCTATGACCGCTTTCTCGATCTCTGGCTGAAGCGAACATTCATCTGAAAAGAGCACAACCATGTACAATCATCAAACACAGGGAGAATTCTTCTATGCGATGCTTTACGGGGCAGTGGCCATGATGTCTTTGATGGCATGTTGCTATCTGCTGTTCCGTCGGAGCAATGCCGTTGCTCCTGATGTCACGTCGTCAGTTCGCCTGCGCCGTTGGACAGCGACCTTCTTTGCCTGCATAGCGCTGAGCCATATATGGTATCTGCCGATATTCTTTCTCAGCTCTAATGAGGAAATCATGCTGAATTATTTTGTAGGTGCATTGCTCGACTTCATGACGCTCATCCCTTCTGCGATAGCCCTGTTGCTTGTCATGCTGCAAGACCGCAGACGGCCGCTGTGGCCCATCTGTGTGATAGTAGCACCACCCATCGTATTCCTGGCGGTTGGCTTTGCCAGCCGTAGCTTAGCCCTGTTGCCGCTATTATATGTCTATTATCTGTTGCTGGGTAGTGGACTAATTATATATATGGTGCACGAGGTAAGGCGATACGGGCGTTGGCTGCGCGACAATTATGCCGACCTGGAGCACAAGGAGGTGTGGCAGAGTTTGGTGGTACTGGCGATTCTTCTGCTCGTGTTCGGCATCTACTCGTTTGCCTTCAATAGTATGATACGTGAATACATTGTGCAGGTGAACAACATGATACTGATCTGCTACCTCCTGTGGCGAGTAGAGACATTAAGCGATCTGAGCATCCAGAAGCTTCCTGGTTCCGAGGTTGCTCCACCCATTCCCGAGCAAGGATTGCCCATTCCCGCCTATGCGCCTATCTCCGTACCGGGCTGTGAGGTGACATCACCCGACAACGTTAGAACCTCACCAGCCCAAGACCTCACCCTATTGCTACAGAAGTATTGCATAGACGCGCAACTCTACCTGCAGCACGACCTGACCATCATCCAGCTTGCCAAGGCCATTGGTACCAACCGACTCTATCTGAGTCAGTATTTCTCCAGCCAGGGCATGAATTATAATGCTTATATCAACGATTTGCGTATCAATCATTTCATCAGACTCTATCGCGAGGCTGTTGCCGCCCAACGCTCTTTCGCCATCAAGCAACTGGCTCATGAAAGTGGCTACCGAAGCTACAACACCTTTAGCGATGCATTTAAGCGCAAAACGGGACTACCGGTGACGGCTTGGATGAAGGCTGCGAGTGAACGAGGGCAGAGCTAAATTGGCTTGGACTCTGCCAAAGAAGCCTAAAATACCGAAATCAGCAAAAATAGTAACGAAATCGGCAAAATCAAGGCTCAATACATGGGCTCTGATTCATTTTTGTGGGAAAATATCTACCTTTGCAGCATAATTGCGATAATATGAAAACAAGATTTAAAAAGAAAATCAATATTTTCAACGTTGCTGTTACTGCTATATCGGGAATGCTCTCGGTAAGTATCATGTTTTATGCCGTCGGCCATTTCGGACTGAGTGTGGCTTGGCCAGAGCTGGTTCTCAACACGTTTTACGTAGCCAGTCTTGTCATGATGTGGATGTACTTCTTCAACCGACTGGAGACCCAGCAGTTCAACTACTGGAGTTCGGTGTGTCTGGGTATAACAGTACTTTTGCGCGACATTCTCTTTCCACCTCGGCTGGTTAATTACCCTCTCCATCTGTCGTGTCTTACGCTTTCGGTGCTGCTGCTACTCATGCTCACCTTTTTCTATGCTCGGAAGAATTGGAAGACTTATTCGAAGGCCAACCTTTGGTTGATTTTTATCGTTGATGTGCTCATAGCCACACTCTACAACTATGACCTCTTGATTGATACTATAGACGAAGCCACTGGCTATTTGATGACTGAAATCTGGATCCGTCCCACCATCACTTACGGGCTCGTGGCCTGTTTCGTGACGGAAACAAATGAGAAATAGTTAATACGATCAGACAAGTTTAATCAAAAACAAATATTATTGTAAAATGAGAGAAATGAAAAAATGGATGCTTGCCGCCATCCTTGTCTGCGGCACGAGTGTATTCACGGCTTGTACGTCTGACAATGATGACACCCCAGCTCCTGTACAGCCTGGGAGCGAAACAACCGACAATGAGTTGGCAGTAAAGTAATGTCATTGCCTATAAGGGTATCCCGTTTGTGGGTCAGCAGCCCGTAGGCAACCTGCGCTGGAAAGCACCAGTGGAATATACTGCGGACAACGGTGTGTATGAGGCCTACGAAAATGCAAAAGGTGCGTGCCAGGCTGAGGGAATCGTACCCTCTATGGGTGAGGACTGCCTGTATCTGAATGTATGGAAGGCAGAGGATACATCGGCTGAAAAGAAACCAGTCATGGTATGGATTCACGGCGGAGCCTTTGTAGGCGGCGGAACGGGCATGGACCTGTTTGACTGTACCAATCTCATTAAGGAGAATCCCGATGTCATCGTGGTGACCGTAGCCTACAGACTCGGCGTCATGGGCTTCCTCCATCTGTCTCACCTGTCTGACGGCAAGGACTATCCTGATGCGCAGAACCTGGGACTTCTTGACCAGAAGATGGCACTGAAGTGGGTGCATGAAAACATCGCAGGCTTTGGTGGCGACCCCGACAACGTGACCATCTGGGGCGAGTCAGCCGGTTCGGCCAGTTGTACGCTGCAAGCGCTGATTGAAGGTTCACAAAATTATTTCCAGAAGATCATCGCCCAGAGCGGTTCCCCCGCTGTCACGCGTTCTACAGAAGAGGCTATCGCATGTACAGACGGCATTATGAAATCGCTGGGCTGTAAGACCGTAGCCGACCTGCTGAAGGTCGATGCTAAGAAGCTGGTTGAAGCTGCTACCCCGTATGCATTGAACACATTCCCGGAGAGAGACGGGAAAATCCTGCCTTCGGAGCCGCATAAGGCTTACGCAAACGGTGCGGCGAAGAACATCACATTCCTGCAGGGCTGCAACAAGGATGAATTCAATTTCTTCGCCTTGACTATGGGTACGGACAACTTCATTGCTTGGGCCGCTGACCGCAAGGCGAAGAAGTTCGCCCAGATGACGGAGGATGAGGTGGCGCTTGTCAACAGCTACCTCAGCGAACAGCAAGGCGAAAACTGGGAGCCAGACAGCCGTTTGTTTAGCCAGAGCTGGTTCCTTGCACCGTGCATGAGAATGTCGGAGAACCAGACCAATGCCGGCGGCAAGTCATATACCTACTTCTACAGGGTTGAAGCTTCTGAACCAAAGCTGAAAGCCGCACATGGTGAAGAGCTCCCCATCGTATTCTGCCATCCGGATCAGACTGACATTGACCCCACCTTCTGCAAGACCATGCGCAAGATGTGGGTACAGTTCGCCAAGACCGGCAACCCATCGCTCACGGCAGCTCAGTCTCCCGATGGCACAGCCAAGGAGTGGCCGCTCTACGATACAGGGAATAAGCAGGTGATGGTGCTCGATGTGAACAACATCCGTCCGGCAAAGGAATCTGAGGTGAAGATTGTTGATTGGGACAAAACTTATTTCCTGACCAAGTATTACATGTTTTAAGCACAGGGGAGGAACGATGTAATCCTAAAAACACCTTTAAGTGTCTAAAAAACATACGCTCTACTGTCAAATTTTTAGACAATCTGCTTCCGCCAGGGCCAAAAGCCTTGGCGGATTCGTTTTTATGGCGTAACTTTGCAGTGTCTTTTTAGACATAAGAACAAAAGAACATAATGGCTGCTTCTGAGAATCCGATTAATAATATTAAGACAGAATAAATAATGATTAAGTTAGAAAACATTCAGAAGGTGTTCCGCACGGAAGAGGTGGAGACCGTAGCATTGGGCGGTGTATCGCTCGAAGTGAAGAAAGGTGAGTTCGTGGCCATCATGGGGCCTTCGGGCTGTGGCAAGTCTACCTTGTTAAATATATTAGGCTTGCTCGACAATCCTACCAGTGGCAAGTATTGGCTCGATGGTGAGGATGTAGGGCAACTGAAGGAGAGTCAGCGCACGAAGGTCCGCAAGGGGCAGATCGGTTTTGTGTTCCAAAGCTTCAACCTGATCGATGAATTGAATGTAGAAGAGAATGTTGAGTTGCCATTAACCTATCTGGGCGTGCCTAAGAAGGAACGCAAGGCGAGGGTGGAAGAGGTGCTGCGCCGTATGGCCATCAGTCACCGCGCACACCACTTCCCCCAACAGCTCTCTGGAGGTCAGCAGCAGCGTGTGGCCATTGCCCGTGCTGTGGTGATGAACCCAAAACTGATCCTTGCCGATGAGCCTACGGGTAATCTCGACTCGAAGAATGGTCTGGAGGTGATGCAGCTGCTCACCCAACTGAACCAGGAAGGCACCACCGTACTGATGGTGACGCACTCTGAGCGCGATGCCGGCTATGCTCAGCGCATCATCAATCTGCTCGATGGTCAGGTGGTGCCCGAAGTCAGTCTTTGAGCACCCTGATAATGACGTTTTTTGGTGCTGAAACGAAAAAACTGGCCAAATAATATGCTGTTCTCAATTAAAATGATTATCTTTGTGCACAATTATTACGCAAACTTCAAAACAATAAAGAAATCATGAACAAAGAACACTTGGTTATGAATGCC
>CACXSA010000117.1 GCA_902770195.1 uncultured Prevotellaceae bacterium | reverse complement strand
ATGGAAGACTGGGCTAAACGTATAGATGCCTATTTGAATAGTGATGAGCGCCCTTTGCTTGACAATGCAGGAAGCGTCAGTCATGAAGAGGCTGTACTACACGCTGAGACGGAATTTGAAAAATACCGAATAGTACAAGACCGCCTGTTCCAAAGTGACTTTGACAAATATTTAGGTGAACTGCCTTTAGAGGACAAATAAAAATTACCGAAAAAAATAATATACTAGATGTTTTAGGGCTATCTTTCTTCTTGAATTACTCCGAATAGAATTTTAATTACTCCGAATAGAATTTTAAATACTCCGAAAGTAACGAAAATTACTAATAAGGCATCCTTATTGTTGAATAAGGTACCCTTATTACTAAATAACCCTGGGTTATGGTGCTACAACTTTTAGTCTTAATAGTTGCAATTAGTCCGTAAGCTTCGGACTCTCAGTCCGAGCCGTTCGGACTGGCAGTCCGTCGGGACGGACTATTCCATTAGCGCGTTAAAAACGATGCGGATTTTCTGCAAATCTTTTGCCCATGTCGGTTGAATGTTGTATCTTTGCACTACTAATCAACTACATGAAGCATGGACGAACAAATATTGGAATATATCTATTATATGGTTTACGGGGGTGTGACGGTATTGAGCCTGATAGCCTGCTGCTATATGCTGTTCAGTCGTGCCAATGCCTTTGATCCTGCCATTACACCACCAGCACGTCTGCGCCGATGGGCTGCTGCCTTCCTTGCTGCCTTGGCGTTGTGCCACCTGTGGTACATGCCAATGTATTTCCTCTCCTCCAGCGACGATGTGATGCTGGGTTATCTGATAGCCGGATTGCTCGACAGCCTGACAATTATTCCCTTGACAATAGTAGTTTTGATTACAATGCTGCAAGACCGCAAGCGCCCCTTGTGGCCTGTCTGGGCGATGATGGCTCCACTCGTTCTAGGATTAGCTTGGTGCATTGTCAGCCATAGCGATGACCTCCTGCCAGTGTTATATGCCTATTTCCTGCTGATGTGGGTGGGCCTGATTATATATATGATACGGGCAATCAGGCAATATAGGCATTGGCTGCGCGACAACTATGCCGACCTGGAGCACAAAGAAGTGTGGCAAGCCTCCGTGATGCTAACCATCATCTTACTGGCATACGCTTTCTATTCGCTTGACGCTGGTGAGCTGTTATACGAATATGCTATAGAGGTTATTATCACTGTACTGGTTTGCTATCTCCTGTGGCGGATAGAAACGCTGAGCGACCTGAGTCACCCCGTTAATGATGCGGAAGAGGTGGAGGATAACCGCTCGGCTGTGGTCGCTTCGTCTGCAAAGAACATCGGTTCGTTGTTGAAGCAGTATTGCGAGGAACCGCAACTCTATTTACAACATGATATTTCCGCTATGCAACTCGCCAAGTTAATTGGCACCAATCGTTTATACCTCAGCAAACACTTTGCCTCACAGGGTATCACTTATAGTACCTATATCAACAGCTTGCGTATCCAACACTTTGTCAAACTTTACCATGAGACAGTCGCGACCCATCAGCCTATAACTGTCCGACAACTGGCCCACAAGAGTGGTTTCCACAGTTACAGTACATTTAATTCTGCATTCAAACAGAGCATGGGAATGACAGCGTCAGAGTGGATGTCTTCAGAATCGTAAAAATTCAATTCAGAATTGTAAAAACTTGCCTGCTGTTACCCTTTGATTATGGTGATTTCAAAGGAATTGACTATCTTTGCCCCAATAATTATTGATTATTAATCCAAAACTATTTGAAACATGAGAAAATTAAAAATGTGGATGAATGCCGCCATCCTTATCTGCGGCACGACAACGATGCTCTCCTCATGTGTTAGCGAATCGGACAACCCGGCTCCTGTAGATCCTGCGAGCGTGGCCACCGACTATTCAAACAAAGAGCACTGGCTTGCTTTACCCGAAATCACCAAAGACGTTGATGCATTCTATATCTACTCGACGGTGTATGTTGAGTCGAGTTTCGAAGAGGGTGCTCCCGATTATGCAACTCTCGATACGCCAGAGATGATTACGGGTGCGCTGGGCGAATACGTAACGAATGCAAGCGTGTTCGAAGAGTCTTGCAACGTGTTCGTGCCCTGGTATCGTCAGGCTGGAATGCGCTATGCCGGAGAAGTATCGAAGAAGACCGGAAATATCGACGCGGCACTTGGCGGTGTGTCCTACACCGACATCAAAGCTGCACTCGACTATTTCTTTGAGAAGTGCAACAACGGTCGTCCGTTCATCATCGCAGGCCACAGCCAGGGTGCGAGCATGGTAAAGTACGTTTTGAAACACTACTTTACGGAGCATCCCGATTACTACAAGCGCATGGTGGCTGCCTATGTCATTGGCTTCTCTGTAACGAAAGACGACCTCAAGGAATACCCGCACATGAAGTTCGCAACCGGTGAGAGCGACACGGGTGTCATCGTCAGTTGGAACACTGAGGGTCCCAAGAACGTAGAAGAGAACGCCAAGAACGTCGTGGTGCTGCCAGGTGCTATGAGCATCAACCCATTGAACTGGAAACTCGACGAGACGTATGCGCCTGCCAGCGAGAACAAGGGTTCGCTCGTGTTGAACACGGAGACCAACGAGTATGAGATTCAAGATATCGGCGTTGCCGAATTCTTCGGACCTGCCAGTTTCCACGAAGACGACTACCCGTTCTTCTACAACAACATCAAGGAAAACGTGGCAAAGCGTATCGAAACTTACAAAAACAACGCGGAATAAAGAGGTAAGTTTTCAGATAAGGCACCCTTATTATGTCACACCATGCCAAGCACGGTGTGACATAATTTATGCCTTCAGCGCCCTCATGGCGTTCAGGACAGCCAGGACGGTAACACCCACATCGGCAAAGACTGCGAGCCACATGGTAGCCAGTCCGACAACAGCCAGTAGCAGAACGGCAACCTTCACACCTCAGCAGCCTCTATGGCAGCATCACTACCCAGTCCGCCCATAGCAATGCCCACATCGGCACGAGCCAACACAGGAGCATCATTGATACCATCGCCCACGAAAGCAGTAGTATGCGTGTCTGAAATCAGTTTCTCCATCAGCTGCACCTTGTCGGCAGGCAACAATTCAGCATGGTATTCGTCCAGCCGCAACTGACGAGCCACCCGCTGTGCCACATCCTCACGGTCGCCTGTCAGCATCACGGTTTTCTGCACACCCAGTGCCTTCAACGCAGCAATAGCCGCTTCACTATCCTCTTTCACCACGTCGTTGATGAGGATATGTCCTGCATATTCTCCATCAATAGCCACATGGATAATGGTGCCCGTATCACCATCACAGGCGTGCCACTTGGCACCCACAGCATCCATCATCTTCGTATTGCCCACACAGACCACCTGTTGACCCACCTTGGCGCGAATGCCCTTGCCAGCCAGCTCTTCCACATCGCTCACCTCGCAACCATCGGTAGCCTCATCGGGGAAGGCGTCGCGCAGGGCAGCACCAATGGGATGAGTCGTGAAGTGCTCCACATGGGCAGCCATGTGCAAGATATGGGTGGTATCCGGATGTACAGCCTCTACGGCAAAACGTCCATGCGTCAGCGTTCCCGTCTTGTCGAACACCACAGTATCCACCTTTGCCAAAAGGTCCAGATAGTTGGCTCCCTTCACCAGAATACCCTTCCGCGAGGCACCGCCAATTCCGCCAAAGAAGGTCAGGGGTACACTGATGACTAATGCACAAGGACAGCTTACCACCAGGAACATCAAGGCACGATACAGCCAGGTGGGGAAAGCGGTGAGATACGAGAGACCTGAGGTGAAGGAAAGATACAATGGTGGCAACACCGCAATGGCAATAGCCAAGAACACGACCACAGGGGTATAGATGCGGGCAAATCGGGTGATGAATGTCTCGCTCTGCGACTTGTGCTCACCGGCATCCTCCACCAGTCGGATAATCTTCGAAACGGTACTCTCGCCAAATGACTTTGTAGTACGGATGCGCAGCACCCCATTGATATTGATGCAGCCAGAGATAACCTCGTCTTCCTCGCCAACCTCACGGGGAACACTCTCACCCGTCAACGCCATGGTGTTCAGCGACGATGCGCCACTGATGACAACTCCGTCCAAGGGCACTTTTTCACCTGGACGCACCACGATAGTAGAACCAATAGCCACCTCGTCAGGACTGACCGTCATTTCCTTCATCCCTGTCTTTTCATCGCCCTCCTCTATATGGGCTACGTCCGGACGGATGTCCATCAGATGAGAAATACTCTCACGGCTCTTCCCTTCAGCATAACCCTCAAAGAGTTCGCCCACTTGGAAGAAAAGCATCACAAAGACGGCCTCAGGAAACTCCGTCTCTGCTCCTGGCAGGAAGCCAATGCAGAGAGCGCCTATGGTGGCTATGGCCATCAGGAAATGCTCATTGAAGGGGTCGCCCTCCATCAAACCTTCAGCAGCCTCCTTCAACGTGCCTGCTCCGATGATGAGATAAGGGACGAGATAGACCAGCAGCAATTGCCACGTGGCGAGCGACTGTGTCTTCTCGATAGAAACAGCAAAGATGAGTAACCCTACGGTCTCGGCAATCAGCCACAACTGGCGACGCAACCCGTGCTCGTGGTGGTGCTCGTGGTGATGCTCATGATGATGTTCATGGTGATGCTCATGACAACAGCATTCACCTTGATGTTCGTGATGATGTTTGTGTACCATATCCTAAGTGTTTTATTGTTTCTGGGTGCAAAGTTACGAA
>CACXSA010000116.1 GCA_902770195.1 uncultured Prevotellaceae bacterium | reverse complement strand
TTTGGCAATGGAATCATAATCCTGACGATAGTAAGTGGAGTCTGAAGAACGGCCGCCTGCGTCTGCAGTCGATGCCTGCAGAGCAATTGATGTGGGCTCGTAACACGCTTACCCAACGTGTTATAGGTCCCAAGAGCATTGTGACTGTCGAGTTATTTACGGAAGGGATGAAAGATGGCGATGTAGCAGGCCTTGGTAATATTAATGTTCCTTGCTCGTGGATAGGAGTCGTTAAGGACGGCAAGACACTCTCACTACGTTGTTTCGAACAAGCTACTAATGACACAGTAGAAGTGAGAAGTCGAGAAGTGAAAAGTGAGAAGTTATGGCTGCGTATGGTAGGCGACTATGACAACGATTGTGCTCATTATGAGTACTCACTTGATGGCTTGCAGTATCAGCAGGTAGGTCGCGAAATGCCGCTTAGCTATCAACTCATCTCTTTTCAGGGATCACGCCATGCACTTTTCGCCTTCAACCATAAGGGTAAGAATGGTGGTTATGCAGAGTTCGACAATTTCACCGTAGAGGAACCACAAGCAGACCGAAGTGGCAATATCCCTTACGGAAAGACTTTCCGCATCGTCAATCTTGCTACAGAAAAGCCAATGATAGCGCTGCCTCATGGTCTGATGTACGACACAGACGCCTCTGATCATAGCGTGCAGACGCGTTTCCGACTTATCGACAAGGGACAAGGGCAAGTCATTCTCCAGTGTGAGGATGGGCGCTATGTGTTCTGCTCTGGATATGGTATTGCTGGCGATGTGCGTTTGACTGCGGATGAATCGAAAGCCGAAGTTTTCCTGTGGCAGGACTACTTGAATCATGAATTTATGCTGATGTCGATGCGCACCCATCGATATATCGGTAAAAGCCCGACTACAGGCAGTCCTTATTCGATGGATTTCCCTGGTGCAGACCCAGCCCGACGCAATGGAGCTGTATTTCGTTGGGAAGAATAATGCCAAAGAACTTGCAAATAAAAAAAAGATTTTGTATCTTTGCGGAGAAAATTAAAAAAATAAACTACTGAATGATGAAAAAATACCTGTTTTGCCTATTTTCGGCCCTATTTGCGGTCTCAGCAACCGCCTATGAACTGAAGCGTGTTAGTGTGCATGACCCCAGTATCGTGTGGGATCCAAGTTCTAAGACGTATTACATCTTTGGATCACATCGTGCGGCTGCCAAGACTACCGATCTGATGAGTTGGACGGCCTTTACGGCCCCTTGGAAGACGGCTACAAGCGACAATGCTGCAAACAATGTGGCTTTCGAGACCCCAGCAGTAAAGAAAGTAAAGAAAGGTGGCGTTGATGTAGATTTCCCAGCTTTCAGTGCAACGAAGTGGTCGGCCAAAGGTGGCAGCGGCTACAATGTCGATGGGAATATGTGGGCACCTGATGTTATATATAATAAGGTGTTGAAGAAATGGTGCATGTACCTCAGCATCAATGGCAATGCTTGGTACTCCAGTATTATTCTTCTCACAGCTGACAATATAGAAGGTCCTTACCTCTATCAGGGGCCAGTCGTTATCAGTGGTTTTAAGAATGGTACGGAATATAAGGAAACCGACTTTGAATTGGTATTAGGCCCTCAAAGTTCGTTACCTGAGCGTTATGCTACTGGTGACAAATGGGGAGATCGTTATCCCAATAATATCGACCCTTGCGTATTTTATGACGAGGAAGGCAAGTTATGGATGACCTATGGTTCTTGGAGTGGAGGTATCTGGATGCTCGAACTTGACGAAAATACTGGCCTACGCGATTATGATGTCACTTACGAACTTACAGGCTCTGGCAATGGTATTACCGTCGATCCCTATTTCGGCAAAAAGATAGCAGGAGGTTATTATGTCTCAGGCGAAGCTTCTTATATTGAGTATATAGGAGGTTATTATTTCCTTTTTGTCACTTATGGCGGATTGGCAGTAGGAGGTGTTGCTGGTGACTACAACAATGGTGGTTATCAGATGCGTGTATTCCGTTCAGAGAAACCTGACGGTCCTTATCTGGATGCACGAGGCACTGATGCTGTCTTTGCCAGTTATAAGTTGGACTTTGGACCCGATGCCAACGACAACCGTGGTGTGAACATCTTTGGAGCCTATGGTGACTGGGGCAATCAGACCAAGGGCAAAAACAGCGAGCGTTCTCAGGGGCATAACTCCATTATCGCTGCAGAGGATGGGCGTACATATCTGGTTTATCATACTCGATTCCAGAACCGTGGTGAAGAGCATGAGGTACGTGTTCATCAGGTGTTCCAGAATGAAGACGGCTGGCTGGTGGCTGCACCATTCGAATATACTGGTGAGACGGTGAAAAGTGCCGACATCGCAACCTCACAGCAAGTCCCGACCACCCAGGTTGCAGGCAGTTATAAATTACTCACTCATCCTTTCAAATTGGATCATAGGGTAAAAGAACTGGCCAAGCCCGTAGATATCGAGTTGAATGCCGATGGTACCATAACGGGTAGCACTACTGGCACATGGAG
>CACXSA010000115.1 GCA_902770195.1 uncultured Prevotellaceae bacterium | reverse complement strand
CGAGAACCCCGGTGGTTCTAACGACAACCAAAGCCAGGGCGGAAGCACGGGTGACGGAACTACGGGTAACGGTGACGACAACGGTGGCGGCAGCGGAGGTGATGAAGCCTAAGGCGAAAAGAGTGCCCCACAAGGGGCCTCTTTTTAAATGAGAAATGAAAGAAATGAAAGAAATGAAAGAAATGAGAAATGAAAAAGAATCGATTTATTGAGGTAGTGGTGAAGGTGATAGTAGCCGCTCTCACAGCATTCCTGACGGCACTGGGCACGACCAGCTGCATGGGATACGGACCGTTTTGAAAATTAAGAGAGAGAGGGAGGGGCTTCAGACGAGGCCTCTCTTTTTTTTCAATAAACAGAGATGGGGAGAATTTTTGAATTATCGGCTCATTCTGAGCTTCTCAAACAAAAAAGGGCACCCTTGCGGATGCCCAATATCTTGTTACTCATTCTTTTGCCTTAACATCAACTGTATATACGCTGTGCTTGTCATCGGTAGTAAACCACTTGATGGTATATTGAGAGATGCCGAGGTCGAGGGCATACTCACGCAGCGTCTGGGCACCATCGCTGTTGTTCAGCACATCTTCGGTCTGTTTGACCAATAACTTGATGGTGTTCTCGCTCTCAGGCGTCTGGTCGGCAATCTTCACCTCTGTCTGATAGAGGCTTGGGAACTGCTTTTCCAAGTATTGGGTGAGTAGACCCTTGTGACCCTCATGACCCTCCTGACCAATCTCAGGGAAGGTGATATCCATGTGCCATGTCTGCTCAGCACGGTTAGGCACGATGAGCTCATATTTGCTATTCTCTGTGGATGGCCATTTAGTATAAGCATGACATCCATCATCATTTGCCATTATACACTTCATCCTTGAATCACTCGTGACCTCAAGGGTGTATGCCCCTTCTGGATTCTCTACTGACCAGCATGCCTGGTTATCCATGTTTACGTCGGTGGTGACTGCGACAGGAGCCAGCATGTGCTCGTCTTCATCAGAATCGCCGAAGGTTTGCTGGCTGTTCTCGTATTTCCACATTACCTTATTAGCTTCGGTGTTCTTCTGCACCTTTATATCATTGGTATTGGTGGTAGAGGTCATGGTATAAGTGGTGCCATCAGTCCATCCGTGTGAGAGATTGCCACCGACAGAAATATTCTCACCTACCGCGCCAAAGGAGAAACCAATGGTGTTAGTCTCTGAGTGAGTCTCACCCACAGCTATAGATGTGCTGGTGGTGTTGTTGTCGGTAGTAGGAAGGGCATCCTCCAGCCTTATGGTGCTCGAACCAACAAGGTTCAACGAGTAGTTGCCCTCCTGCCAATATGCACCATAGTATTTTGAGTAGTGATTGTCCTTACTGTTGAAATCAGCGTCTATCCATTCATCTTCCTTGTAAGGACCTGCATAAAGGGTCTTGTTGACATCAAAGCGGGCATCACCCTCTTGCTGACCTCCCACGGCAGACAGTACGGCTTGCTCTACGAAGTAATAGTCCTTATTGGTCTCCATATTGTGGCTGCCCCACACGCGGATGGTTTCAGTAAAGCCATTAGGCTTATGGCGTGACTGTCCTTTCCAATCCATAGCCATCAGGCTCCTCTGATAGTAATGCTCTTCGCTGGCACCCATCAGTTCGTTGATAGCCCCCTGACCGTCAGCGCGGTTGGTGGCTTTGTTAGTAGTTGTCTGAGCATTCTTGGTGTTAAGCCACATGGCAGCACCATCGGCAAGGCAACCGCTGCTGCGCTTGGTGTAGTCGGGATTGTGTATCTCTTCTTGTACTACCTCTTTGCCATCCTTATCTGTGTATGAGGAGCTGACCAAGACACCCTGGTGAGGCTCGCACTGGTAGTAACCCATGGGCGAGAAGATGACCATCTCGGCAACAGCATCTGTTCCGCTGGCATCACCTCGTGTGCCTGCTATTGCAGCGATATTGGCAACGCGGGCGTTAATCCTCGCTGCATCAGAATTGATGGCATTGCCAGACTGCTGCTTGGGAGGAGTGATTGTTACATGTCCACTCTGTGTCATCAACTCGACGGTGGCCTGCTCAAATCTTGCCGACAACTGCTCCATCACCTCTACCATGTGGGCATTACGAGGCTTCTCTATTGCGATATATCCTCCCTGGAGGTATATCTTTGCTGCCTGCATCAACTCTGCAGCTGGGCGGCTTTTGATGTCCTCACCCTTGATGAGTATCATCTTAGTGTCTGAGGTCACCTCGTTGGTCTTGATGTTCAAACGGCGCACTAAGGCAGCACCCATAGAGTTCTCGTCAAACGAGCTCAGCACGGCTGTCGGCATGTCGGCAGTCTTGCTGGCTATGTCTTCTTTGACACAGCCTGTCATCATCGTCGCAATCCCCATCATTAAGACTGCAAGAAAAATGTAATTACGGTTTTTAGTCTTCATAATCATTTCAATTTTAGATTCTTAGCAATTATCTGGAGTAGCCAAAAAGATACTTGAAGCACTTGTTGATGCGGGCAGCCTGGAAGTCGTAGCTCTGGGTGTGGCCAGCGGTCTTCGGGCTGAGGTTCTTCTTCGCCAGTATGCGGTCGAGTATTGCCAGTGATGCCTGCTCGTCGCCAACTACCTTCACATATTCATATTCAGGAAGATAGATACGGTTATAGACGATGGGGTCAGCCATATTCTTCATCTTGATGGTCAGCGTCACGTTGACTTCAGCTGCAGGGAAACGAACAGGGATGTGCTTAATGTCTATTATAGGAGTAGAAGTCGCGGGATACCCATTCTTACCATCATCATCATAAGTTCCATTATCATCTGAATTTGGATTAAATTTATTTTGCTCCATGATATAGTCATAATCATAACCGGATTTACCATTTCTGGTATCTGCTCTGTTAAGCCTTGCAATTCTGCGAAATACATAACTTATCCCATCCCCAGGTTCAAAGAAGTTATACCCAAGACCATCTCTCCAGAACACCATCTGCGGCTCGATAATATATTCGTCTTCCGTTGCGGGACCAAAAGTTATCAGTTCTTGATGTATAGTCTCCCTTCGATCGTTCCAGGCCCCGAAATTATCATAATATGACATTAACGTTCCAATACTATAGCCGGTTTGGCCATTTAAGATGGGTTTCGGGTAAGTTAGATTTCCTAATGTTTGTTCTGGGGAATTCTCTGCTCCTATGAAGTTGAATACATAGTCGTCTACTTCACTTCCGTAAGATTTTGTCCAGCGCACCTGGTCATCTACGAAGTTCTTTGTAGCAAGAGGCTCCATGCCCATCGTAGTTCTGAACGAGTCCACTTCCTGCGTTGTCAAAGACTTGCGCAAGCCGGCTACTGCGTCCACCTGCATCCACTCTATCTGATCCTCGGGGAATACGTTAGGATTGAGTACCACCTCTACGCTGCTGGGGTCGAAGAACGACCAGTGGGCAGCATCTACAAGCCAATAGTACGTTTTGCTATATTGATCGTGTTTTGGTATGAACATGAAGTAGGTATTCGCACTATTGGTGGTGTATATCTTAGGAGCTGTCTTCAGGTTCCATACACCTTGCCCGACCGTCGAAGTGCTAGAGAAATCCGTTGCGAGGGGGAATGTGGGCGTAACAATGCCTACGGTGGGCTGCGAAGTGCTGATGACACCATCGATGTTGGCAGTACCCTGGGTAGTAAACGAGATAGTACCTGTTGGGGCTGGACCGGAATCGCCTCCGCCTCCGCCAGAGAAGGTAGATTTCAGACTAATAGCTTCCTTTCCGAACGCTATTCCATTGCTGATACCGCCCTTAACGTCTCCGCTTCTTAAGCTGGTGATGGTTTTAGCAAGACCTGTACCGACCTTGACAACATCTTTTATCTTACCAAACAAGCCTTTTGACTTTTTAGCAGAAGCCTTTGTTAAATCAATAAAATCGCCCTTGCTCTCAGCTGTAAAGGTGCTGAAGAGCGAGACATGGCTATCGGACCACGAACGCATCTGCAGACGAATCTTCTCTGCATTGGGGTCAATCGTCTCTGTGCGATAAGTCGAGAGATCTACATCGAAAGCCCACCACCCTGGATTAGGCATAATACATCCGTCGTTGCTCATGGTGCCGACATAAGGTGTCGTGTCGTCTGCCCAAGAAGTGCCGTCCGCTGTCAAACCGTAAGCATTCTTGGCATTGACGGTCTTGTCCATCGGTATGCCATAGCGCAGGTCGTAACGGTCGGAGAGTCCCTGCGTCATCGTTACTTGCCACAAGTGGTCATTGCCAGCTCCGTAGCCCTGAGGCAAATAGTAGAAGAAGCGCAGTATTCCGAGGTATTTGTTGTACAGGGCGAAGAAGTTGCCGTTAGGCGTGCTACGCCTACCACAGTAGTTGAGCACCCACTCCCATCCGTTTTCTGGCGTTATGTCGGCGCAGAAATCCATCGGCAGGTTGCTGATCACCGTTCCGTTGTACCAAGGCAGGTTGACACTTGCATAACCCTCGTTGCCATTTTCGTCCTTGATGCCCTTGCTCACACCGTCGTAGATGTAGATGGCCTCTTGCTGGCGCCACTGGTCTACCTTAAAGTCCTTGTCGTTGATGTTGTAGGTGTCGGCATCAGCGCCGTGCATGGAGTTCTCCAGTGCCAGCAGCAGGTTGTCGTAGTCCTTGGGGGCAGGCTGCATCGTCTGTGCAGTACCACCGTCACCGAAGGTGATGGCTCCGTCCTGATAGTGGAAGACGAGCGCCATCGGACTTCCGTCCTGCCCTTTCTCGCCCCTGCGCTTAGCTATGATGGTGCCGTCGGCAGCTGCGCTATAGTCGAAGGTGCCATTCTCCAAATAGCGTCCGCCAAAGAGAGCGAGGGGCTTGCTGGCATCGTCGGCAGCAAACATCATCTTCCACCACGTTCCCGTGCCGTCGGCATTGAACTTCACAGCCTGCACCACGCGGCTGTAGGGAGTCTTGGCCACGCCCACGATACCCGATTCTTGATAGTCGGCATACCACAGCCCATAGATTTTATCACCCAGCGGATTGTTCCACGCTGCATTGTCTCGCTCAGCCACACAGGCTGTCAGCATCATCGCAATCCCTATCAGGATTACAGAAATCAGGAAATTACGGTTTTTAGTCTTCATATTCTTCTAATTATGTTAATTGGCTTGCATGGGCTCCCTCTTTTTTTATCTGTTCAGTGGGACTAACCTAAAATGTACTTCTCGGCATTCAGGTGGAAGAGCTTTTCTTTTTCCTCTTCCGTCAGATCGAGCGTTTTCACGAATTTCATCATGTCAGCCAGGCACACGTAGGGATAATCGGAAGCGAAAATGATACTGTCG
>CACXSA010000114.1 GCA_902770195.1 uncultured Prevotellaceae bacterium | reverse complement strand
GCTTGATGGCAGGCCATGCACAAGAGGCAGAGACGTTCAGTATAGCGACGCTGAACGTGGATGGTCTGCCACAAAAGATATTTGTTGTTAAGGTAAATTCCGACGGCCCCGGAGGCGGTGGCAGCGTCAGGATTGGCCGCTACCTCCAGAAGAGAGGCTACGACCTGGTGTTTATGCAAGAGGATTTCAACTATCACGAGGAGTTGACAGTCCCCATGGAGGACGACTATCAGTTGGATTCCTGGAGTGGGGACGTGGGTGTAGATGGTCATCAGATAGACTTCCTGCATTTGCAGAACCACCGTTTCGAGTGCGACGGTCTGATGGGAGCCTGGAAGAACGGCATCACGCTGACTTCTGCCACCCGCACCCCCTGGACGGCTAACTTCGGCAAGTTCAGCCATGCGCTTGACGAGATGGTGACCAAGGGCTTCCGCCGTTATGAGCTGACGCTGGCTGGCGGCCAGCAGATGGTGGTCTATAACATGCATATGGATGCTGGCGACACTGCCGACGAACGCGAGGGCAAGGACAGCCTTGACCGCGATGCCCGCCTGAAACAATGGAACCAGTTGCGTGACGAGATTCTCACTCGTCTGGACACGCGTCCCGTCATCATTGTTGGCGACCTGAACAGCTATTACTGCCGCGACCAGATCAAGAAGAATTTCATCGACGAGATAGATGCCACGGGACGTGCCAAGGTGTACGATGCATGGGTAGAACTGCAGAATGGCGGGAAATACCCGGACCCAGTAGAAGGCATTGTTTGTTGTGAGACGGACGGTAACATCCTCGAAAGCGGTGAAGTGCTCGACAAGGTGCTGTATATTAATCCCACCAGCGGAACCGGGATTTATGCCGTCAGCTATAAGCTTGATACCACAGACTATCAGCATGACGGCAAAATGCTGGGTGACCACTATCCCGTGAGCGTTACCTTCCAGATTGGCGGCAGGAAGCCGACTGGCATTGAGACAGTGAAGAATGAAGAATTAAGAGTGAAGAATTATTACGACCTTCAGGGTCGTCGTGTCGACGGTCATGCACGTGGCATCGTGATTGAGCGCAACGGAGAGAAAACACATAAACGGATTATCAAATGACAACAGACATGAGAAAACTGATACTTACAGCCCTGCTGACGGCAGGTGTCGGCCTGAGTGCTACGGCGCAGAATGCTTATAAGATACTGTCGGAATGCGACACCACCGTGAAGGCCAAGATAGAAAAGGTGACCCTGGGCTCACGCGACGTGCGCCACTTCGTTTATGAATACCCGTCGAAGGACGGCGACGGACAGTCTGTCACCATCAGCGGCATCGTCATGGTACCTGCCGACATCGCCAACGGCACAACGCCCTGCGACGGCATCATTCTCTTCAACCACCACACCATAGGCGGTCCTGAACAGGCTCCCTCACAAGGTGAACTCGACGTTCCCAGCGGCATATTGGCTAATCCCCTGAAGCCTAACTATATCATTGTGATGAGCGACTACATAGGCTATGGCTCGTCCATCGACCACAAGATAGCCTATCTCTGTGGCGATACTAACGCCCGTAACTGTCTTGACGGACTCTTGGCTGCCCGCCAGCTGCTCGACGACAAGCAGATTTCGCAAGGGCGTTTCCTTTTTAATATGGGCTACTCGCAGGGCGGCACCGAGAGCATGTACATCGCCAAGTTGCGCGACATGGAATACAAGGACCGCGGCATCACCTTCGACAAGACCTTCTCCGGTGGCGGCATGCTCGACTGTGAGGAAGCCTACTCGGCATACGTCGATAAAGACCAGTGCGACGCCATCAACGATGTGGCTATGTTCCTCATCTCCGTTAACGAGAACTGCCATCTGGGCATCGACTATCACGACCTGTTCAAGGAGCCGCTGGCATCCCACGTGCAGGAAGTCATCGAGACAAAAGACAAGGGTGTGCTTTCCAGAATTGGCGTGTCGGCCCTCGACTCGCTCCACCAGCTCCTGCAGCCCGCCTATATGGACTGGAGCAGCGATGAATACAAAGCACTGAAGGCCAAGCTGGCAGAAATAAAAATCACCAACGGATGGGAGCCGGACACTACGCAGCGCTACTTCATCGAGCACAGCCGCCACGACAACTATGTGCCCGTCAAGTGCGGACGTGCCATCATCCCGTGGATGAAGAGCAAAGGCTTCACCCCCAGCCTGGTACCCGGTAAGACGAACCTGCAGACCAATACCGTTGTCTTCAAGCTGAAGCATCAGCCGTCGGCAGCCATCTGGTTTGTCCAGACTATGGCCGCTGTGCAGGCATGGCCTGTCATCTATTATGAGGGTGAACAGAACCGTTATTATCACGATGTGGTCAAGGACCTCAACCTGATGAAGGTTGTCAAGTTCCTCGAGAGTTTGGGCATCGACCTGCGCAAGATGTTCAACACTTCCCAGGCTCAAGCCTTCGTAGCTGCTCCCCGCAGGGCCAGTTTCTTCGACCTGCTGCAGCAGATACAGGACACGCTAGCCAAAGTTGACCTCACCATCTACGACGTGATAGAGATGATCAATGATTCAGGCATTACGGCTGAAGACATCTTGGAGGTGTACAATTACATTAA
>CACXSA010000113.1:2688-3069 GCA_902770195.1 uncultured Prevotellaceae bacterium | reverse complement strand
CATGTCCACAGCCTGACGGCACAGGTATAACGGGGTACTCTCTGTCAGGGCAAACATCACACACGTCCTCCGCGATAGCCGTTCAACAACACCAGCAGGTCCTGTGGCGGGTACTGGTCTGCCGACAGAAGGACACCATTTGGAAAAGTCAGTTCAATACGACTGGAACTGCGGACAGGCACTGGCATCTCAGAGGATAATGGAACGAATGGCGAATCAGAGACTGCAAGCTCTGCCATCTCCGCCTTTATCTTCTTGGTAGTTATGCCATAATTCTCCATCCAGTGGTGGACGGCACTGATACTTACACCGACACTGCGACAATAGGCCGACAGAGTAGCCTTGCCGTTTAATCGCAGCTCATTCCTGTAGCCGCTGATC
>CACXSA010000113.1:0-2637 GCA_902770195.1 uncultured Prevotellaceae bacterium | reverse complement strand
TCTTTCTTTGCATCCATAATTGTACACTTTTTGATACATGGGTGCAAAGGTAGCAACTTTCGAGCAATGCTACAATGCGGAAAAACGGAGACGCTTACGATTCTTTCGAGGAATGCAAACGTTTTTGTACAAAAAAAGTGCAATGAGAGAAAAAAGATGCCCAAAAATTTGGAAGTAATAAAATTATTACCTATCTTTGCAGCGAAAAAATAGAAAAAGTATGCCAACAGTATTCACTTTGTTCGGATATAGGTTCTGGTTTTATGGAAATGACCATACGCCCATTCACATTCATGTGAAGAAAGGTAGTGCTGTGGCAAAATATAACATTCTTCCTATCTCCTTAGTCTATAATCATGGTTTCAAGCCTTCAGAACTGAAAATGATTGAGGCGATTTTGGAGGATAACGAAGAGTTGATTGCCCAACACTGGAATACATTTTTTAATAATGCAAAATAAGAAAAGGAGGTAAGAATGGAGAAGATTGAGAAGATTTGGCTGACAGATGATGCAGTATGGATTAGGACTGCAAGCGGAAAGGAAGCCTGCGAGAAGTTTAATGACTATCCCCGTTTGAGATATGCCACGAAGGAGCAGCGGGCTAACTATGAGGCTGATGAGTATGGTCTTCACTGGGAAGACATTGATGAGGACCTGAGTTTTGAGGGTTTCTTTGACAAGCGAGAAACAACACAACTCTACAAGTTATTTATAGCTCATCCTGAGTTGAACGTCTCAGCAATCGCCCGACGTGTGGGCATCTCTCAAAGTCTGATGGCACAATACATCAGTGGAAAGAAGAAGGCCAGTGACGCAAGGGTCACTCTGATACTTGATACTGTTCGTGAAATAGGTCAAGAATTGATAGCGGTATAATAATATCGCCATCAATCTTGGCATTTTGGGATTTTGGGTATTTTGGATTTTTATATATTGACTAAATGTGTTAATGATTATAATATGATTAATAATAATATATATATTATTATTAATCATAAGGATTTTGTAGTAAATTCTTTGCCAATATTATGCATCATGATTTTCGCAAAATATCCAAAATCCCAAAATGCCAAGATTGCAGCAATAAAATTTAGCTCAATAAAAAGAGCCACTCGTTTAATGACAAGCGGCTCTCAACAGAATAGGCACATACGCTTATTTTAAAATAAGTGGCACTTTTTCAGGGCTCGCCCAATTGGGTATAGATTAACTGAACCTCAGCGGGTGTGAACGTGCGCCGAGGGAGCATGGCCAGACTGCGAAGGGCCGGATTGAGTATCAGCCACGACTTCAGTTTCTGCCAAGCCGACTTCTGCAAAAGTGTGGGGAAATAGAGCTGGGCAAGCTCTGAACGACCGTAAGTTTTGATTTTCTGTTCCATATTGATCATTTTTTGTTTCTTGATGCAAAGATACAAAAAATAATTGAGAAATAAGTCTACAAAAGGAAGAATAAGTCCTTATAAGGCATTTTATCCTTTAAAAAAGTAGTATCTTTGCAATATCAAAGGATCCTGAGACATATTAACAGTAAAAGACAGAGGACTCGAGCTTTGCTCGCTTGCTACCAAAGGGACGCAAGAACAGACTAACAGATTTTAATTAACAAAAGTACTAACTATTAATTTTTAAAAGTATGATTGAACTTTACATTTCACAAAACAAAGTTGTGGGATCTGCCGCTTACGGTAAGTATTACCCACGAGTAAGTTACAAACAGACCATGAACATTCATGACATGGCGGTTCACATGGCAGAGCACAACACCCCGTTCTCGGAGGGAACCATCGAGGGTATCCTGAGGGATTTCGTGAAGTGCGTGCGTGAGCAGACACTGAACGGTAACACCGTGAAGGTGGACAGCCTGGCGATCTTCAAGGTGAGTGTGATTGGTAACGGTTGCAAGGAGCTGTATGATGCAGATCTGGACAAGACCATCACCGCCAGCATCGGTACCATCGGTAAGAACGACAAGACGGGTCCGGCTGTGCAGAGTCTGAAGCTGCTGGCGCAGGCAACGGGCGAGTACACCCGAGAGGAGCTGAACAAGGACGGTAAGCTGGGATGGACCGATAAGGCCGCTGCTGAAATCCTGGCTGCCAAGAATGCTGCTAATGGCGGTAGCTCGGGTGGTTCTTCGCAGGGCAGCGGGTCTGGTAGCGAGGGCGGAAATGGTGGCCAGAGCCAGGGCGGCAACGGTGGCTCTTCGACGGGCTCAGAGACCGCGCAGAGCTATGCGCTGACGATCAGCAAGAGCGGTAGTGGTTCGGCCTCAGTTACTAAGGGCGGTAATGCCGTGAATTCGGGAGCCTCTCTCAATGAGGATGACGAGGTGGAAATCAGCATCACGCCTGCAGAGGGTCAGGTGCCCACCGCAAGTATCAATGGTTCGAGCATCGAGCTGACTGAGGACGGCGGTGTATACTCTGGTAGCTTCGCTATGCCTGGACAGGCTTCGACGCTTGTGATCAACACCGGCACTTCCGGAGGCGGTGATGACTACAACCCGATAGACACAGGTAACTAATTCTCCCCCAAAGTAGGGGGAGCCAGAGGGGGTCTGATCAGCCACTTGCTCAGACCACCCCTAGCCCCTCCTACTCAGGAGGGGAAATAAAATGACCTGCAACACCATTA
>CACXSA010000112.1 GCA_902770195.1 uncultured Prevotellaceae bacterium | reverse complement strand
TTCACCTTCCTTGACTTCGCACGAGAGGTTGGTAAGCATATCACCGTCAATTATATGATGGCTAAGGAGAGCGTGCAGCAGCGTCTGAACGGTACGGCTCGCGACGGTCTCTCATTCACAGAGTTCACATATCAGCTGTTGCAGGGTTACGACTTCCTGTATCTCTATCAGCACTATGGTGTAAAACTGCAGTTGGGCGGTAACGACCAGTGGGGAAACATGACTACTGGTACGGAACTGATCCGTCGCACCCTTGGCAATGAGGTCGAGACCTTCGCCCTGACCTGTCCGCTGATCACGAAGAGCGACGGTAAAAAGTTTGGTAAGACCGAGAGCGGTAACATCTGGCTCGATCCTGCCCGTACCACACCGTATAAGTTCTATCAGTTCTGGCTGAACGTAAGCGACGATGATGCAGAACGCTATATCAAGATTTTCACCTCATTGGAGAAGGATGTGATCGATGCGCTCATTGAAGAGCACAAGCAGGATCCAGGTCGTCGTGTGCTGCAGAAGCGTTTGGCAGAAGAGGTAACCGTATTGGTTCACTCTCGTGAAGCCCTCGATGCTGCTATCGAAGCCTCTAACCTGCTCTTTGGTAAGGCTACCAAGGAGGGTCTGGAGAAATTGGATGAGCAGACATTCCTCGACGTATTCGACGGTGTGCCCCAGTTCGAAATCTCAAAGGACCAGTTAGGTCAGCCCGCTATTGAACTGTTTACCACTGTAGCTCCCGTGTTCCCTTCAAAGGGTGAAATGCGTAAGATGGTACAGGGTGGCGGTGTCTCTCTGAACAAGGAGAAGATTGCCGACCAAAACCGTCCCATCACTGCTGAGGATCTGATCGACGGCAAGTATTTGTTGGCCCAAAAAGGCAAGAAGAACTATTACTTGCTGATTGTAAAGTAAGATAAATGGGTGAAAATTTGGCGAATTGCCAAATTTTCACTACCTTTGCAACCGCATTTATTGATTATTGGACGATGGTGTAATGGTAACACTACAGGTTTTGGTTCTGTCATTCCCGGTTCGAATCCGAGTCGTCCAACACGAAAAAAGACTGAACAAACTATAATATAAAGACTAGTAATAAAACAAATTAGGTTATGAAGGATTTATTTTCATTAGAAGGAAAGGTGGCGCTTGTAACAGGTGCTGCTTATGGTATTGGCTTTGCAATGGCAGAAGCCTTGGCAAACGCTGGTGCGGAGATCGCTTTTAACTGTCGTGGACAGGAACACATGGACAAGGCTCTGGCTGAATACGAGGCCAAGGGCATCAAGGCACATGGTTACATCTGTGATGTCACTAACGAGGCCGATGTGCAGAAAATGGTAGCTGACATCCGTCAGGAGTTAGGCCATATTGACATCTTGGTCAACAATGCCGGCATCATCAAGCGCATCCCTATGCATGAGATGACACGTGAAGAGTTCCAGCAGGTGATTGACATCGACCTGGTAGGTCCGTTCATCATGACAAAGGCAGTTATCCCTGAGATGATAGAGCGTCGTGAAGGAAAGATCATCAACATCTGCTCTATGATGTCCGAACTGGGTCGTGAGACTGTATCTGCTTACGCAGCAGCCAAAGGTGGTCTGAAGATGCTGACCCGTAACATCTGCTCTGAGTATGGGGAGTACAACATCCAGTGTAATGCTATCGGCCCAGGTTACATCGCTACCCCGCAGACTGCTCCGCTCCGTGAGCGTCAGCCAGACGGTAGCCGTCATCCGGGTCCCGCTGTGTTCCTGGCTTCTCATGCCTCCGACGCAGTGAATGGTCATATACTCTATGTCGATGGAGGTATCCTGGCTTACATCGGCAAACAGCCCAAATAATTAGAGGGCAGACAAAAAAAGGGGTTCCAATTGGAACCCCTAAATTTTTATTTACAATATCAGGTTTAGAGAGCATCAGCGAGCTCAGCGCCAGCCTTGAACTTAGCAACCTTCTTAGCAGCGATCTTAATCTTCTGCTTTGTAGCGGGATTGATACCCTCACGAGCGGGGCGCTCGTTTACGCTGAATGTACCGAAACCGATGAGAGACACCTTGTCACCCTTTACGAGAGCGTCCTTAATAGCTGCAACTGTTGCGTCAAGAGCCTTTTTGGCATCTGCCTTTGAGAGACCAGCACCTGCTGCGATCTTCTCTACCAATTCTGTTTTGTTCATAATGCTTTTAATTTTAATGAATATTTAATAGTAATAACTACGGTTCAGTTTGAATTCTTGCGCAAATATAATAGAAAGTCTTGATTCAAACAAAAAAAAAAGAGTAAAAATTACTTTTTTAATAAAAAAAAATAGGATTTGGGTGTATTTGGGCTCAAAAACAAGATATTTTTAGTAATTTTGCACCCAAAACAGAAAAAGATAGATTTTTTCATTCAGTAATCAGAACGAGGAGAAATAACGATGATGTTCCGCATACCCACAGTCACCAAAAACCTGCTGATCATAAACTTGATCGCATTCATTGCCACCTACGTATTCCAGTTGCGTGGTATAGACCTCGCAGACATAGGAGGTCTTCATTTCTTTATGGCCAGCAACTTCCATCTGTACCAACTGGTAACCTACCTGTTCCTACATGCAAGTTTTATGCATATTCTCAGTAACATGTTTGGCCTTTGGATGTTTGGCTGTGTCATAGAAAATGTATGGGGCCCGAAGAAATTCCTTTTTTATTACATCACTTGTGGCATCGGAGCAGGATTACTTCAGGAAATTGCCCAATTTGGCTCTTTCTACATGACGATTGTGGAGCAGGTGCCTGGTGCCACGTTCGGATCCGTCCTGACCTATGGTGCCCAGTACGCTTCTGCCCTGAATGCGTGGACTACCATCGGTGCCTCAGGTGCCGTCTATGCTGTAATCCTCGCCTTTGGTATGACTTTCCCCAACGAACGGTTGTTTATCATTCCCTTTCCCTTCCCTATTAAGGCGAAGTGGTTTGTGCTGGGTTATGTAGCCATCGAGTTCTTCTCGGCATTGGGTTCAAGTGGTGACGGTGTGGCTCACACAGCTCACTTAGGCGGTATGCTCTTCGGTTATCTGATGATACGCTATTGGAACCGTCATCCTGATGCCAGCTTCGACCGAGGCAGGGGTCAGCAGTTCTTTGAGAATCTGAAGCGTAACTTTGAACAGCGCCAGCAGCAGAGTGGACGTTCCAACAACCCGAATATGCATGCAGAACGAGGCGGTTCAAAGGAAGACGACATGAATTATAATGCCCGCAAAAAGCAGAACCAGGAAGAGATTGACGCTATTCTCGACAAGATCCGCAAGAGTGGCTATGACAGCTTAACGAAGGAGGAAAAGAAAAAGCTCTTCGACGCCAGCAACCAACGATGATCAAACAACTCAAGGCTTTCACGATCAACATCATTGCAGGGGCTAATGTGGCCACTGTACTGCTGATGCTGGCATCAGGCTATGCCGACCATATCCAGCCGACAGAACATCCGATGCTCTCGAATCTCGGCATGCTCTTCCCATTTTTCCTGTTTGCCAACCTGCTCTTCGTGTTTTTCTGGCTCACCTTCAAGTGGAGAAAGCTATGGATCCCCATCCTGGGCTATATACTGGTCTTTTCACCTATCCGTACCTATATGCCCCTCAACACGACACAGGAAGTGCCTGAGGGTACCATTAAGCTCATCTCCTACAACGTGTGCCAATATGGCGGCAACTACAAATACGAACAAGGCTTCGACACCGTCTTTAACTATCTGAAGCAACAACAGCCCGATATCGTATGCCTGCAAGAGGATGTTGACACTTGGCGTAGGTTTGTGTTTCAGAGATACCAGAAGGTCTTTCCTTATAACGACACTACGATCTTCCGTAAAAGTAACCTTGGTACAAACGGTGTGGGCATCCACACCCGATTCCCCATTCTCAAGAAAGAGCGCATCCCTTATGAGTCGTCTGCCAACGGATCGGTGGCCTATTATTTAGACATGGATGGCGACACCCTACTTGTGATCAACAACCACTTGGAGGGTACTCATCTTTCTATAGAGGATCGCGACAACTATAAACGACTGTTGAAAGGGAAGATGAAAAAAGATACAGCAAGGGCTGAGACCGCCTTCCTGATGGAGAAATTAGGCAAATATACGGCCAAACGCTCGAAAGAGGCTGATGCCGTCCATGCCTATATCGAAGCCCATCGCCAATACCCCATCATCGTGTGCGGCGACTTCAACGACAACCCCATTTCCTATGCCCGCCGAACGATCGCCAAGGGACTAACAGACTGTTTCGTGGAGACAGGTCGCGGGCTCGGTTTGTCATATAATCAGAAAGGATTTTTCGTCCGCATCGACCACATCATGTGCTCTGATGCATTTGAACCGTACAATTGCGAAATTGACAACAAAATGGATGAAAAAATGTCTATATTTGCACGCTAAAATTGTACGCGAACAGAATATATAAATAATAAATAACATCAAAAATCAAAATGCAAAACAAAGGAATTGTAAAGTTTATCGCAGTGCTTCTGATTCTCGTGTGCTGCTTCTACCTTTCCTTCTCATTCGTAACACGCCATTACGAGAGTAAAGCTGCTGCTATGGGTGAGGAGGCTGGTGCGGAGTACCTCGACTCAATCAACAACGAGAAGGTGTATATGGGAATCTACTCGCTGAAGCAGTGCCGTGAGATGGAAATTGGCCTGGGTCTTGACCTGAAAGGCGGTATGAACGTGATTCTTGAAGTGTCAGTACCTGATGTCGTCGATGTGCTCGCCGACCACAAGACTGACGCAGCCTACAAGAAGTCAATGGAAGAAGCCAAGAAGGAAGAAGAGACCAGTCAGAACGACTTCATCTCTCTGTTCGTGAAGTATTGGAAACAGAATTCAAACGGTCGTCCCCTTGCAGCCATCTTCGCTACTCAGCAGATGAAGGGCAAGGTGAGCACCCAGAGCTCTGACTCAGAGGTAGAGGCTGCCATCCGTGCAGAGG
>CACXSA010000111.1 GCA_902770195.1 uncultured Prevotellaceae bacterium | reverse complement strand
AGCCTCTTCACTCTCCAGGGTGCTGTCGAGCATCACGTCGGCATTGGATGAAGCCAGTCGGCCGTCGATGTGTACCTTGACGTCAAGGAGTCCAGGCACTTTGCCTAACAAACCTTCCAAACCAGCCTTGATACCGGCCTTTACTGTTGCTTTCTGCTCTTCTGTAAGTTCTGGATTCAGTGTCCAAAGAATAATGTGCTTAACCATAATCTCTAATGTTTAATGTTTAATATTTAATATATCCGTGAGTTCAATATGCTGCCATTTACCTGTCGAGGGGTTGATGAAACTGATGGCCTGCGCCTGAAGATAGAGGCGATCGGCCTTCTTGCCATAGAGCTCATCTCCCACAATCGGACAGCCTAAGCCGTCGGGATGAGCGCAGTGTACCCTCAGCTGATGAGTCCGTCCCGTGTGTGGCCACAAGGCGAGGAGGGAATGCGGCCCGCTGTGAAGTACACGGTACTCGGTGATGGCTCTCTTGCCGTGCTCGGTGTCTACTATCTGCAACGGACGGTTCATGGGGTCACTGCTCAAGGGCAGGTCGATGACGCCGTGCTCACTCCGAGGCGTTCCCTCGACGAGGGCGAGGTATTTCTTCTTGACCGTACGGGCCGTGAACTGATCCTGCAAGTGATGGTAGGCCTCTGCAGTCTTTGTCACGATGAGTAGTCCAGAAGTCATCATGTCGAGGCGATGGACTATCATACTGCCTGGCCAGCGCTCCTGTGCCCATGTAGCTACGCTGTAGTGTTCGGTACGCCCAGGGGCACTGAGCATGCCAGAGGGCTTATTGACAACAGCCAACGCCTCGTCTTCGTAGACAATCTCAACGTCGTGACGGGTGTGGGGCTCTTTGTCAGGATCAGGATCGACCTGCAGTCCCTGCAGCATCCACGTCAGCACTGGCAGACATTTGCCTCGACAGGCAGGATAATACTGGCCGTGATGGCGGATAATGCCCTTCGGACTGTCGCCCCACCAGAATTCGGCCATGCAGACGGGCTGGAATCCCCACTGATAGGCATACTGTAACAGCTTGGGAGCGCAGCAGTCGCCTGTGCCGCCTGGTGGCAGGGGAAACTTCTCGCGGATGCGAGGGGCACTGTGATAGTCGTTCCATATCTCCACAAGGTCGTGTACTTCGCCTTTGGCGTTAAGGAGGCGATATTGTCGGAAAAGCCATATCTGCAGTTCCTGCGACATCTGCTTATGATTCTCGGCCTGCTTAATTTCGCGCTCACGCGTCTTAAAGTACCCGTCGGGTTGCTGGGCGTCGTAAACAGGCGGTACGAAGTATTCCCAGTCGTTACGCCCTTCGAGCAGTCCGGAATAGGCTGCGAGGAACCCCAGTCCCTCGTCGGTATCCACCACCAACACGCCGAACATCTTTCCCTCGCTGGGTTCAATTCGGGCTATCTCCCTCTTTACCTCTTCGGCAGCCAGCAGGCAGAGCGGGTGGGGTTCATAACAGAACGGCCAAGTGAACCGCTCGGGTTTTGAAAGGGTTGTATGGAGGGGGTGAAACCGTCTCATTAGGTGCAAAATTACAAAGAATTTAGGAAAATGCAGCGAAATAACATTTTTTAACGGATTTTCTTGCAAGGTTTTTCGATTTCTCAGTTATAGTAGTAGAATCGCGTTGCGAAACGCTATCTGTGCATTTAATTTTTTATAGATCATGAAAGCCGGACCACTTCTTTACCAGGTGTCCCGGCTTTTTTCATGTCTATAGGTGAATTAAAGCAGATCAAGGCATTTCTCAATGGGAATGCCGCGGTTCTTGTCCTTCGTATCTCTGTAGCGGTCGATCATACGGAACACGGTGTCCATGGCCGTGCGCGTGCTTACTTTCAGGCTCTCGCCATTGAGCAGATGACCAATAAGAACGGCTGAGAAGATATCGCCGGTGCCATGAAACAGACCTGGAATCTCGTGATATTCGAGATGGAAATAGCTGTCGTCGAAATGGTTGAAGCCTGCTACGGAGCACTGTCCGTCGATCTTACAACTCGTGATAAGAGCCGATTTGCTACCGATCTTGCGCAATTTGTCGAGCAGGTCGCCCGCCTCCTCCCAGGTGATACCTTCCATTTTGATAGGCGTATCAGTCAGATAGCAGGCCTCTGTATAATTCGGGAAGGTGAGATGTGCCACACTGACCATCTCGCGCATCAGCGCCACCTGTTTCTGGGTGACACCGTTATAGAGCTGACCACCATCGCCTAGGATGGGGTCGACGAAGACCGTCGTGCCTTGCTTGCCCTGCTCCATGCAGTAGCCGGCCACAAGCTTGGCCTGTTCGTCACTGAACATCAGTCCTGTACAGATGGCATCGAAACTGAATCCCAGTTCCTTCCACACGGGTAGTGTACCTCTTATATATTCCGTGGTGTCCTGGATATTGAACTTTCCATAGTTGAGCGTATTCGACACAAGTGCTGTAGGCAGACTATACGTCGGAATGCCCAGATAAGAGAGGATAGGCAGCATGGCCCCCATGCCTACCTTGCCATATCCCACAACGTCGTTTATGAGTAAAATCTGTTTCATTTCGGCTGCAAAGATACAAAGAAAAAACAAATATAGAATTAAGAATCAAGAAAAAATGCGTATCTTTGCATCCGATTTATGGAAAAGCAGCAGAGTTTGCCTATTCTGGCATTACAGCAACAACGGCTCTTGCTCCAGATGGAGTATGCAGCTGAGAAGGAGACCTTTCGCAAGCAGACTGAAGAGATGGGGCTGCAGCGAAAGGTGAAGCGTGGTGATGCATGGTATCCCGTTAAAATGGGTAAGAGCTATTATAACTC
>CACXSA010000110.1 GCA_902770195.1 uncultured Prevotellaceae bacterium | reverse complement strand
TTCCATCGCCACTTTGCGACTCCAGGATTGAATCTCTATTGGATTATCATCGCCTATATCATCATCGGGTGGTTTTATCCTGTCATCGGACTCATCGCACTCATCTGTATGATTGGTCCTGTGCTCACCTCCATCTGGCGAGGCCGATTCTGGTGCGGCAATGTCTGTCCGCGAGGCAACCTGTATGACCGACTGCTGTCAAAGTATTCGCCCCATAAGCCGATACCTGCGTTTGTGCGTACCTTCGGCTTCCGACTTTTCATGGTGTTCTTCATTTTCGGCATGTTTGGCACCCAACTGACATTGACCGTTCCCTGGAGCGAGGGAGGATTGGCTATGTGGAGCGGAATCGGTCGCGTATTCTGGACGATTATCGTGATGACAACTATCGTAGGCATCACCCTATCGTTTATATATGCTCCTCGTACATGGTGTTCGTTCTGCCCCATGGGAACCATCTCGTCGTGGGTAGCTCCAAAACGTCAGCCACTACCCAAGCCCTACACTGCTGTGCATGTTGCTGCTACCTGCCAGATGAAGTGTAAGAGCTGTGCCCGCGTCTGCCCCATGCAGCTTACGCCTTACGACAGTCGAGGTCAGGAGTCTGGCTATCTGCATCCCGACTGTCTGAAGTGCGGTAAATGCACTTTGGCGTGTCCTACAAAGATTATGTCATTAAAGAAATAGGAGGCTATTATGGAGAATATCAAAGACTATATCATCGATTTTTATGCCACATGGTGTGGCCCTTGTCAGGCACTTGCACCCATGTTGAAGCGTCTAGCAGAACAATATGAAGGGCGTGTCAAAGTCCTAAAGGTAGATGTCGACAAGAACCAGGCACTTGCTGCTGCAGCTCGCATTCAGTCCATTCCTACGTTGTTCTTTATCACCAAGGATGGTGACATAGAACGCATCGTTGGCGGACTACCTTATCAAGAATTGGTGAGGATGGCTGAGAAAATCAGTTCGTCAGAAAAATAATCACGCTACTGAGTCCTATATATGCATAGACGATGTATCGGAAGATGCGGTTAGGAATGTGCTTGAAAACGTAGGCTCCCAAAGCTGTGCCGATAATGACGCCGCCAAGACCGAAACAGTAATCTGTAAGGACGGTTGTGGTGAAGAAGCCGTTATAGGCAACTAACCCTTGGAGTATCTGGAAACGGATGAACTTATGATTACTGTGATAAAAGTCGTTTTCTTCATAAATAATCCTAAAATTTGATGCAAATTTAGCAATTTTCCAGCATTTTTTCTTATTTTTGCGTTCAAATAAGTATATATAGATATTTGACCCAACACAAAATCATCATGAGCAATCCACTTTTTAACATCCAGTATGGCCTGTTCGTTATCACAACGTGTGACGATGGGCGTGACAATGGCTGTATTAGCAACACCGTAGCTCAAGTAACGGCACAGCCAAACCGCATTTCCGTGGCCCTGAACAAGGGCAACCTGACCACCGAGCTCATCCAGCGCTCGCGCCGGTTCACAGCCTCCATCCTCAGCGAGGCTGCCGACTTCGAACTGTTCAAGCACTTCGGCTTCCAGAGCGGACGCACGGTCGATAAGTTCGCTGACTTCACCGATTGTCGCCGCGTCGCCAACGGCACGATGGCCATCATGCGTGGCACCAACGCCTTTATCTCTGCCGACGTGGAACAGGCTATCGATCTGGGAACTCACATGCTCTTCGTTGGTCTCGTCACCGAGATGGAGGTGCTCGCCGATGTTCCCTCGGCCACGTATAACTACTACCAGCAGTATATCAAGCCGAAGCCCCAGCCCGTCGGCCAGACAGCAGAGGGCAAGACTATCTGGCGCTGCAGCATCTGCGGATATGAATATGTTGGCGAGGAACTTCCCGAAGATTTCACCTGCCCAATCTGTAAGCATCCCGCATCAGACTTCGTGAAGGTCACTGCCGAGGCCGATGCGCCTGCCACTGGCAATAAGTATGCTGGCACACGCACTGAGAAGAATCTCGAAACCGCCTTCGCCGGCGAGTCGATGGCCCGCAATAAGTACACCTACTACGCCTCCGTGGCCAAGAAGAACGGCTATGAGCAGATTGCCGCCCTCTTCCTGAAGACAGCCGAAAACGAGAAGGAGCACGCCAAGCTGTGGTTCAAGCATCTGGGTGGCCTGGGCCAGACGGCCGAGAACCTGCTACATGCTGCAGACGGCGAGAACTATGAGTGGACCGACATGTACGCCACCTTTGCCCGCGAGGCTGACGAGGAGGGTTTCCATGAGCTGGCCGAGCAGTTCCGGGGCGTGGCAGCCATCGAGAAGCATCATGAGGAGCGATATCGTGCCCTGCTGCGCAACGTCGAGGCAGCCGAGGTCTTCCACAAGAGTGGCATCAGCATCTGGGAGTGCCGCAACTGCGGCCATATCGTCATTGGCACCAATGCCCCCGATGTTTGTCCGGTCTGCTTCCATCCGCAGTCGTATTTCGAGATAAACGCGGAGAACTATTGAAGCTTATTCAATACGTAGATGTCCCGACTTGCAGATAGTGTAGGTCGGGGTTTCCGCCATTTACCAATCTTTTGTTTCAATTGTCGAAGTACCTGGTTGCTGACGCCGTTCTATGTGAGGCTGTGTCGCCGTCTTTCTTATTCATTACGTTTGACTAATTCTATCGCCTCTTTACCTGTCAGGTGCTCGATGTCTAAACGTATCATCAGCATGCGGGACAGGCCGTTTTCAATCTCTTTCTGGAGAGCTTCTTCCTGATTCGGATTGTATCGGTTGCCAAGCATACGGGCCACTTCTAACTTCTCATGCTCGTCCTCGATTATATGGATTCTGCCGAAAGCAATCACGCTACGGAAGAAGGTGGTGTACTTTTCCGGCTGAACATCATCTTTTTCGATGACACAGAAAGATGCCTTATCGCATTTGCGGATGGCATCAACCTTATGGCCAGCCAACGCACTATGGAAGTATAGTTTCCTTTCGTGATAGACATAGCTGATAGGAACGGCATACGGATAACCTCCATCGCCAAGTAATGCCAATGTGCCAGAAGTTGCCTTCTGAAGTATGCCAATGCTCTCTTCCTCAGAAAGCTGTTGGCGCTTACGCCTCATTTCTCTAAATCCACTCATAACAATCCTGATACAATATCGCCATGACGTTTCTCGTCGTTCTTCACGCTCTTCACCTCGGGGAAGTCTGCAATCAGGTGTTCATAACCTACGGCAGCATCGTATTCTCCCTTTGCAATCAGCTTATAGAGGCGCTTCCTGCCTAACAGGCAGTAAAGTATAGGCATGATTCGAGCCATCGTTTTCTTGGGTTTCAAAGCCTTTTGTGTATAGGCATGGAACACGCTGGCATGACGGCCTTCTTCCTTCGCCAACTGAAGGAAAGCCTCACGCTCCTTGTCTGTCTTTACCACTTTAGCCAGTCTTTGGTACATCAGCACGGCATCAAGTTCGCCCTGCTGACTACGCAATAGTTCTTTGAATTGTTCTTGTGTCATATTACTAAACTATTCTAATTTTGGCTGCAAATTTACGAAAAAACGGGGAATTATGAGTACCTTTGCCCTTGGATTTAATAGTATTTGTGAA
>CACXSA010000109.1 GCA_902770195.1 uncultured Prevotellaceae bacterium | reverse complement strand
AAATGAGACATATTTGAAACAAATTCCTGCGTATTTTGTTGGATGTTTCATGAATAATACCTATCTTTGCAGCGTCTAAAGCTAACTTATCACTAACTGACAATGAGAAAATCATTTTTATTAATGGCTTGTTTGGTGTCGTGTCTCATGGGATGGAGTCAGACGCAACATTTCTATACTGCTGATAAACTGTCGAGCAATCAGATTACTGAGATTACCCAGGATGGTGCTGGCTATATCTGGATTGGTACAGAGTATGGACTGAATAAGTACGATGGCTACAGCTTTACTCACTATCTACATAAGGAGGGCAACGACCATACTATTCAGAGTAATAACATCGCCACTTTGTTTACTGACCGTGAGGGAAACTTGTGGGCGGGATCAGGTATGGGACTGTCGCGCTATAATGCTGCAAACGATAATTTTGACCGCGTAAAACTACCTGGAATCCAGTCGGCCCGTGTGAATGACATCATCCAACCAAGCGGTGACCACTTGTTGGTGGGAACAGCTGGCTATGGTCTCTATCAGATTAACGTACATACCTTGGAGGCGAAGAAACTCGACGACTATGCCCAAGAAGCAGAGAACTCTTATTTCAGTCATATCATCATCGACATAGATGGTAATTTCTGGAAAGCTGGCTCTGGCCCGACCATTACCTGCCGTCAGAATAATAAGCAGCATACTATCCGTACTTACGAATCACCGTATGGAACGGTCACGAAGTTCCTGAACTATGGTAACGGCATATTGCTGGTCTGCCGTAGGGGACTTGCTTTTATCCAAAATGGACAGATAATCCCCGATTTCATCGATACGAGTGTGTTTGGTGATGAGAATGTCCAGCTGCGCAGCGCACTCTGTGACAACAAGGGGAACCTGTTTATTGGCACTTTGGGAAAAGGCTTGTGCTGGGTACCCAGAGGGTCGCGACAATTACAGCGTTATGATTATACAAGTGGTAGCTTCGACCTGAGCACATCGAATGTATGGGCACTCTTTGAAGACAAGCAGGACAATTTGTGGGTAGGCTGTCTGAAACGAGGTTTGCTGATGCTTCCACAGTATGAGCCGCAATTCAGTACCTGGACCTTCCCTGCTCAAAACGTCAGCATCGGCGGTTCGGTGACCTCAATCTGTCAGGGTGATAACGGCATGACTTGGTGCGCTGTCCAGAATAATGGAGTCTATGGCTTTGATGCCAATGGTAAAGTGGTTGCACATCCAGCCTCTCCATCTGACACCTATTTAATCTATAGAGACCGTCGGGGTGGGTATTGGATTGGTACAGGTAAAGGTCTCTATAGTTATCTGCCGATGACGGGGGCCTATCGTAAGGAACTTGATTTTGACTGTGACTATATCAATGTGATAACAGATGACGGAGAGGGGCATCTCTATTTCTCGACCTATTCGAAGGGATTCTGTTCTTATGACCAGCAAACCAAAGAGTTGCGCAACTTTACCATGCAGCAGACTGATGAGAAACGAGGACGTGTACATAACAACTGGGTCATGTCGCTGTTGCTCGATAGCAAGGGCTTGCTGTGGATCGGCACTTCCTCCAACCTTTGCTGTTATGACCCGAAGGCAGACACGTTCAGGCCATTAGGTTGGGAAGTGCTGATGGAGGGGACCTCAGTGACTGCTCTATACGAGGATCAGCTACACAATGTGCTTATAGGTACTGACAAAGGACTCTATCTCTATGACAAGCAGAAGCGTGATGTCAGAATCTATCCTAAGGCAGAGGCTCTGACAGACAAGGTCGTGTGTGGAATCATGCAGGATGGTTTTGGTGACCTTTGGTGTAGTACATCGGTGGGTATCTGGCAGTATCAGACTGCTAAACAGCGTTTTATCGCCCACATCTATGGAAACGGACTGACGACGCGTGAATACGTCTGGGGTATAGCCATGCAGAAACCTGACGGTACCATCTACTTCGGTGTGAGCGACGGTATTACTTCGTTCCAGCCTGCTACCCTCCGTCAGAGTAAGCCTTATCAGGGTGAAGTGCATCTGACAGGACTGTTCATCGGAGGCAACTCTGTGAATTGTAACACATTGTCTGATGATGTGCATGTCATTTCACAGCCATTGGGCGAGAGTGAACGTATCCTGCTGTCGTATCTTGACAATTCGATTACTATGGAATTCTCGCTGCTGAACTTTACGAATACTGAGAATGTGATCTATGAATATCGTCTGAATGGCAGTAAGGAATGGACACAGACAGCAGCAGGGCGTAACCGTATTCCTTTTACCCACTTGCAGCCAGGCTCCTATGTGCTGGAGGTAAGGGCTGTTGACAATGGCGTCTATACTAAGCCTAAAGTCTACCGTATCATTGTGCGGGCACCTTGGTATCGTTCCTCGTGGGCGTACCTTATATATATAATAGGTGTATTGACGGTGCTTGGATTGACTCTGTGGTTCTATATCCGGCGTCGTAAACAGGAACTCGACGAGGAGAAGATGAAATTCCTTATTAATGCCACTCATGATATCCGTTCGCCATTGACACTGATTATGAGTCCGCTGCACAAACTGTTGAAGCGTGACCTTGAACCAGAAGTGAAAACAGAGCTGAAGACCATTGAGCACAATGCCCAGCGCGTGCAGAATCTGGTGAATCAGATACTCGACATCCGTAAGATTGATAAGCAGCAGATGAAACTGCAGTGCCAGGAGACCGATATGGTGCAGTATGTGGGAAATATCCTGAAATCCTATGAGTATACTGCCAACGAGCGTGGTATGTCGTTCAAATATATGCCTACTGTGGATAAGCTGAAGGTATGGTTGGATCGTAATGCTCTTGATAAGGTGGTGGACAATTTGTTGTCGAATGCCTTCAAGTATACTTATGATGGCGGTGCCATAGAGGT
>CACXSA010000108.1 GCA_902770195.1 uncultured Prevotellaceae bacterium | reverse complement strand
CTCTTTATTATGGACGGATTGTTTTTATATAAAAGAGAAAAATTTGGCCTGTTTGTTAAGTCTTATGGTTGCTTTTGGGGTGTATTTGAGATGCATTTGAGACTTTTAAATGTTAAAATATGACAAATTGTTGGAAGAAAACGACAAATTTTAATGAATTAACAGCTAATTTTTACCTTTTTAATAAGAAAATCCTTATCTTTGCATTCAAATAAACGATGATCACCGTGAGAAAAATCTATTTATTAACCGTTGCCAGTATTTTGCTATTGGCTAATGTGAGTGTTCAGGAGGTAAACGCGCAAAAGTTTACCCTCAGCAACAATCTGCTTTATGATGCTACGCTGACTCCCAACTTGCGTCTGGGTGCCCGCCTGTCTGAGCAGTGGTCTTTGGGTTTGACGGCAGGCTACCATCCTTGGCCTACAGACGAGAGTGTGTCTAAGAAATTTAAACATTTACTATTGGCCCCAGATGTACGCTACTGGATCGATTCGGTGAATGTCCATCATTTCTTTGGCTTCAATCTCATTTACAGCCATTACAACATTGCTGAAGTCAAATTCCCATTCGGGCTGTGGAAGTCCCTTCGTGACGAGCGTCATCAGGGTGATCTTGGTGCCATCGGTGCCTATTATGGCTATTCTTGGCCATTAGGACGTTACTGGAATCTGGAAGCCCACATCGGCGCTGCCATCGGTTATACCAAATACGACCGTTATGAGTGCGGTCATTGTGGTAGGAAGCTGGGCGACGAAAAGAAAGTTATCTTTTTGCCTCAGGCCGGCGTAAGTATTGTCTATAACATCCCTGGTCGCCCCCGTAAGGTGGAAGGACCTGAAGTGTTGCCGACAGTGGAAGAGCCTATGACGGCAGCGGTAGATGTTCTGCCGTTTGTTCCTGCACTTTCGCCTGTACCGGAATTCAAGGGTAGGGCAGGTCAGCTTCAGCAAGACAATGCGGTGGTTGCCCATATTTCCGAATACCGGCCTTACGACCGTACCCGTATTCTCCGCAAAGAGAAAGATGCTCTCTTCGTTCATTTCGATTTAGGTAAGTCAATCCTCTCTACCGACTACCGCGATAACCGTGCCACACTGGATCGCATCGTGGAGATTACCCGTCAGATTATGACCGACTCCACCAGTAGTGTGAAAAAGATACAACTGATTGGCTTGGCTTCGTTTGAAGGTACCCCAGCCACTAACGAGCGGTTAGCCCTCAATCGTGCTTTGGCCTTGCAGCAGGTACGGCGAACCAGGTCGGTCTGGAAAAAGTCATTGAGATCATCGACCAAGAGCAGGATCCAGTCGTACGCGAACGCCGCATCAAGCAGTTGGACAAAGGCCGCATTTGGGCCTATATCAAGGAGCATATCCTGAAAGATCAGCGAAACTCAGGCTATATCCGTATCTATTACGACTATGTGCCTGACAAGGCTGCCGCCACTATCAATGAGGCCAACGAGCTGCTCACTACCGACTGTAGTGACTGTCACCACGAGGCGCTGCGCCTGCTTTTGTCGGTCCGTAACGATGAGCGCGCCCAGAACGCCCTGGGTGTAGCCTACTGGCTCTGCGGTCAGCGTAACGAAGCTCTGGATTGCTTCCGTCGTGCCGCAGCCAATGGCAATGCCAATGCGCGCGAGAACCTACGACAACTGGAAGCACTAAATGAGAAATAGTAACTTGAAAGAAAAAATAATAATTGTTTAATATTCAATCTTTAAGATGATGAAAAAGTATTTTAACTTCGTCTTGTTGAGCGCGATAGCTCTCACAGGCGCAGGTGTTTTCACTGCTTGCTCTTCTGATAGCGGCATTGAAGCAGACAACACCAATCCGAATTATGATGAAGCAACTGGACTTGTAAAGTCTCAGTTTGTATTGAACATTGCAAGTAATGCTCCGACGACTCGTTCTTCTAGCACTACTGTACAAGCTGGTGGCGAGAATTTCCGCGGTATCGACAACACATTCCTTTTTGCTTTCAAAACTAATGGCAAGGGCTTTGTTGATGGAACTTTTGCTGCCGCAGCTGCCGCCAATCGTTATGATTTAGGAACAGTAGCTGCCGCAAACTCCCTTAACAATGATGGCGAAAACTCTCACCGTATCTTGGAACTTTCCATGCCTACAGGTACAGATGCTATGCTGTTCTACGGCAAGGCTATCAAATCTAGTACCGATAAAGACGAAGAGGTCGGTAAGGTAACTTATAGCATCCCTGCTTCAACAGCAACAGGATTCAGTTTTACTCTCAACAACCGTGTAGGAGATAATTCTGATAAATACGAACATGCAGCTCAGATTTTGGCTGCCATCATGACAAAGATCGTCAATGTCTCTGGTACCTATACTGTTGTTAAAGCGGATTATCCATCTTGGTCAGGTAGTGATGGAGATGTATTAACTTCCACATGGAAAGAAATGAACCCAGATGCTAAACCTGGAGGTCAAGGCCGTACGCTTTCACCATTGGAGGAAATTCTCCATAAAGCTTTCACAACCCTTACAACTTATGGTGCTTACGAACTGCGCGGTGGTTCTGCACATGCTATTCATACCACAGTGAAAGATTTGTATTCTGTAACCATTAAAGTAGCAAATGCCACACCGACCTCTCCGTACGAAGAGTTGGCAAAACATCTTGCACAGCAAATTAACTCTCAGATAACCAGTTACTTTACTTCTTCAGAAACAGAGGCAGTTACTGGCTTTAAGGGTGTCGATGGTATAAAAACAGCTATGGGTACAAGTTGGAATAACGACTGGAATGATGTTGTTTCTACAGAAATTTCCGGCTTCCCAGCTACGTTTAACTTGCCAGAGGGTGCAGCACAGCTTGAATATACTGCTTCCACAAACACATTTTCTCATAAGCACCCGGGATCCAGTCTGCTTGACAAATCAACAACAACTCAACCAACAGCTTATACGTTCCCAGCAGAGTTGATGTATTACTGCAACAGTGGTATTCGTACTTCCAACAATGAAAAAGCTTCTGCAGATTATCCTAACGGTGTAGCAAACTGGGATGACAATACCAAGTGGGGCACTGATTGGACAGGAACATCGGTTACATCTTCTACTCGTGCAACAGCTATGACGAAGAATGCAAACTACGGTGTAGCTATGTTGATGACTACAGTAGGAATCAAGTCAGGTGTTACTGCACTTGAGGACAACAGAGCAGCACTTAACCCGGGTGAAACCAATAAAGAATTCACACCTGCTAATATTAATTTCACATGGACGGGCGTTATTATTGGCGGTCAGCCTGCAAGTGTTGACTGGCAGTTCTTGCCTCCAACATCCTCTACTTTCGACAAATTGGTTTACGACAATCAGGTAACAGGATTAGGAGCAGGAACAGCTGTTCCAACTACTGCTGGACAAACATCAACTCCTAATTACACCATCTTGTTTGACAACTATACTAGTGGTGTTGCACAGAACAAAGTACGCGTAGCCCTTCAGTTCGTCAACAACGGTGATGATTTCTGGGGACGTGACAATCTGGTTCGCAAGGGTCAGACATTCTACCTCGTTGCAGAACTCGATCCTGCAGGTAAGACCGTTACGTCGTGGGACAGCCATTATCAGATTCCACCATTAGATGCAAGTGGTGTTTCAACCAAGACACCTCGTGTGTTCATTCAGGACTACATGACTACTGCAACCTTCAAGCTTGTTGCTGACAATGAGTCAACCCCGCATACATCAAGCTTACAGAACGCCTACGTCACCATTCCTGACCTGCGTTCCAGTCAGTTGTCATTTGGTCTTTCTGTCGATCTCGATTGGAGAGCCGGTATCGTATTCGACGTTGACCTTGGTGGTAACTAATTGACACACGGGGACAGACCCCTTGTGCGATGAAAACGATTCCTTGGAGAACCTCAGTCCGTGCCTACGGACTGGGAGTTCGCAAGGGACGGACCAAGAGTCCGCTAAGGACGGACTAACAAAAAATACTTTCGGAGAAATAACAAAGACAACAAGGTGAAGAAAAGAAATACTTTCATGATGGGAGTCCTGCTGTCAGCCTGTTGGTTGATGGCGGGATGCTCCGTCATTGACGATGATCTGAGCGACTGCTACGAGGAGGAACCACAGGCCACCGTGGACTATGAGTTGAAGCTGGTGACAAACATGACCACAGAGCTGACGACCCAGCTGACGACGCAGACGGATATTCAGTTGGCCAATGCCCTGAAGCAATACCTGACTGGTATCTTCACCGACTTCGCCCACGATGTCGATCTCTCGTTCTATGATACGGTGGGCGACTCCATCCTGCTGCAGAAGGACGAACATATCATGGATGC
>CACXSA010000107.1 GCA_902770195.1 uncultured Prevotellaceae bacterium | reverse complement strand
GCGTTCGGTCTTCAGTCATTTCGTAGGCTCCGACAGCGATGGCTTCGATGAGTTCTCTGCCCGTCAGTTCGCACTCTTTGAGGAGGGTAGTCAGAAACTTCAGAGCGCCTTCAGCCATCATATCCTTCGCCACATGGACAACTCTGCTGGCATTGAGCATTTCCCAGAGCGCCAGATGGATATGTGCCGCCTGGGACTTGGCCTCTATGGTGTCGATCCGCGAGACAATCGTATCCTCCATACCGTATCCACGCTGAAGACCACGATACTTCAGCTGCGCCATGTGCCTGCTGGCGAGACGGTCGGTTACAGCCGTAAGGGTAAGATCGATCGCGACTCAGTCATTGCTGCCATTCCTATTGGCTATGCCGATGGCTTGAATCGCCATTTGGGTAATCGTCACTGCTATTGTCTGGTGAACGGTCAGAAGGCGGAGTACGTGGGTAACATCTGCATGGATGTAGCGATGATCGACGTGTCCAACCGCGTCAAGCGCGTCTATTTCCAGGATTAAATAACCTCCCGTTGGGGTCTGGCACTGACGTAAAGTCGCCCCCGCGACTTTCTCGTCAGGTCCTGACCCTAGCGTGAGGCCCCCGCCGCTGATAGAACCGAACTCATTGGGGGGTTATTCGAAATCGAATAGTTTGATAAAACCTGTTAAGGTGAGGATGTGCCGAACTTCACCTTCGACGTTCCTCAATACCAGCCGGCCCCCTTTGTCTGCACTTTCTTTTTTCAGTTTCAGCAGACCACGAAGGGCGAGGCTGCATATATACTCCAGGTTTTTGCAGTCGAGCACGATGGACTTGTCAATGTTCTCTTCAAGTACCTTGATGTCCTCCATAAACTGCGAGGCTGCGTTGGTGTCAAGCCATCCTGAAAGGATGCCTACGTAAGTTCCGTTTTGTTCTTTAATCTCGATGTTCATTTTGTTTAATATTTTAGTTTTTATAGTTGCTTCTTCAGTGTGAGCCGATTATAACCGTCGGCAGTACGTTCGTAGCTGAGCGTATCCATGATGCTGCGAACCAAGTAAATGCCCAGGCCGCCTATCTGACGGTCGTCGAGCTCTGCATCAACATCTACTTCTGAATACTGTGTGGGGTCAAAGGCTTCGCCGTGATCCTTGACAACCAGAGTCAGAAGCTTATGCTCACTCACGTCAGCAGTCACTTCCACATGGCCGCGCATACCCTTTGGGTAGGCGTAGTTGATCACGTTGGCCACCCATTCCTCCAAGGCAAGGTTCAGGTTCTTCGCTGTTTCTTCGTCAATGCCGTGCTCACGGCAGACAGAGAAGAAGAACGTGCGCAAGCGTCCTACCTCCGACATCTCGTTCTTCATGATCAGTCGGCGCGAAGGTGTCGAGCCGTCCTCCATGGTTGTGCCGTGGCGCAAGAACAGCATCGTCAGGTCGTCGCCCTGTTCCGTTCCGTCGGCAAACACACTGACATGCTGTTTCAGATAGTCGATGATCTCGATGCCCGAAGCCCGGCAGTTCTTTTCCACATCGTGAAGCACGCGATGGTCGCCGAAGAGTTTCCGGCTACCGTCTTTCGACAAGTATATCGCTTCCGGCAGTCCGTCCGTATAGAGCAGTAGTGCGCTGCCTGGTGGGAAATCCACCTGCTGTTCACCATATTTATAACGATCCTCCACACCAACGGGCAGATTGTTCTCCACCTCCAGCAGACTACATTCACCTTCAGCCGTAATCATCACAGGTGCATTGTGGGCCGCATTACAATAAGTAAGGTGGTGCGTCTTCAAGTCAAGCACGCCCACGAAGACGGTGACAAAGATATACGAGTCGTTGGTTGAGGCGATAGCATGGTTCATCTCCCGAACGATGTTGGCGGCACTTTGGTAGTTGCCGGCCAGATTGCGGAACAGCGTTCGTGTGACAGCCATATACAGCGATGCAGGCACTCCTTTTCCTGCCACGTCGCCGATAATGAAGAAGAGCTCATCGTCCTCGATGATGAAGTCGTAGAGGTCGCCGCCCACCTCCTTGGCAGGAGTCATCGAGGCATAGAGCTCAAGGTCCTGCCGTTGTGGAAATGTCGTCGGGATCATGCCCATTTGGATGTCATGGGCAATCTTCAGCTCGCTCTGCAACCGTTCCTTGCTGGCAGTGGTGGCCTGCAGGTCGTTGATATGCTGTTTCAGGGAACGCTGCATGTATTCGAACGAGTTCCTCAGTTGCAGCAGTTCGTCTTCAGAATGGATGGTCGGCAAGGGAGTGTCAAGATTGCCGTTGGCTATCGACATGACCGACTCGGTAAACTGTCTCAGTGGTCTGACCATCTGGTAGATGGCCCACGTACAGAATATAAATAGTGACGCAAGTCCGACGACAAACACGATGGAACCGTATTTCACGATCTGATGGGTCAGCGGCAGTGTCATGCTGTCACCCGTAAAGCGGAAGAACAGTATAACCGCCACCAAAAAGACAGCTGCTGCAACACCCATGATTCTGAAACTGAGTCTTGCGGCAAACGACTTCCGATAGGCCAGGTCGTAATGATATTCGAAGTTAGGTTCCTCTACCACGTCATCATCTTTTGTGTGAACGTTCCATTTTATTCTTTATGGTTGCAAATATACATATTTTACCGATAATAAAAAAGAAATATCCGAAAAATATTTTTTAATCGCCGCACCGCCAACCTCTCGCTGGGGTCAGACCCTGAGCCTACCCTCATGCGAAAACGTGTCTCCAGAATGTCGTACTTTTGCATTGTCGGAAGGAGCGTTTACGGGATTTAATTCCAGAACTTTTTCCTATTAATTCCAGAAAGTTCTACTATTAATACTAGAAACTTGCCTCTGGGGCCAGGCCCCAAGTTGCATTTTCCCCTCACAGGGACTCCTATGAGTTTGCATGTGGCCGGTGACACTATGACACATTAAAATATAAATTTTTCACGCGTACCGCGTAGGTTATAATATAATACGCACATATATACGTATATATACGCGCGGTACGCGAGAGAATATCAGAATATGGTGTCACATGTGTCCCTAGTGTCAATTGTACATGAACTCACTGGTGCCGGTTTTGAGTATAGTCGTGGGGATTTCTGTTAATCTGTTACTATGTCTTTAAAAAAGGGATTATTATGTCAGAATTGATGCAATAAGAAAAAGAAATGGTTCAAAAAGAAAAATGACTTTCACTTTTTTGTTGTATATTTGCACCCAAATTGTGAAGATATGAAGCGACTTTGTTCGATAAGCATCCTGCTGCTATGCATCCAGTTCTCCATCTGTCTATATGGCCAGACAGGTCGGTTCTTCTCTTCCGACCAGCTCTCAAGCAGTATGATATCATCTGCTTGTATAGCACAAGATGCTGAAGGTTTTATATGGGTGGGAACAGAAAATGGTCTTAACAGATATGACGGCTATCACTTCACCTCATACTTCCATGAAGAGAAGAATCCGACGAGCCTCGGCTATAATCTCGTATCAACATTGCTATGTGAGGACTCAGGACAGATTTGGGTGGGAACGGCTAAAGGGCTTGACTTACACGAACCGTCCACCGGTGGCTTTGTTCACTACAAGTTCCCTGACGGCCTGTGCCCTCGTGTGTCTAAGATCATCAGACTCAGAGATGGCCATCTGCTGGTAGGAACGGCTGGTTATGGCCTTTATCAGGCAGACGAAGAGAAGAAGGAATTGATCAGAGTCCAGGATTTTACGTCGGCTGATGATGATGAATTCTATTCTTCGCTGTTTGAAGACAGCCAGGGGAATCTGTGGAAATGCGATGCGGTGAACGGCATGACCGTTAATCGACTGAACTCTGGAGATAGTCCCCGAAGATTTAAGTCGGAAATAGGAACGCCAATGGCTTTTGCCGAAAGGGATGGCGATGTGCTGATCTTGTGCCTGCATGGCATGCTCGTATGTCATCAAGGCGAGATAAAGCCTTACCCGTTGGTGATGGAGGCACAGGACCAGCATG
>CACXSA010000106.1 GCA_902770195.1 uncultured Prevotellaceae bacterium | reverse complement strand
CCATCTGCGCCTGCTCACACTCTACGACTATCTCAAACGGGAACCTATTCGCCACTGACGCGACAGTTTGGGGGAGCGATTTCTGCAGATTGTCGCAAATGCGCTGCCGTGTCGCATGTAGTTCTGGCGAAAATCAGCAAAAAGTTTGTCTTGCTCGGAAAGTTGTCGTACCTTTGCAATGTCAAAAGGAAACAACGACATTCCTGAGACATCAATTAATAATAAGTCAAACATTTAAAATATTAAAGATTATGAAACAGAATGAAAAGAACAGCCAGAAGGCTCAGGAGCTGACACTGGAAGAGCTGTAGCCGGTTCCTCTGGTTTGGCATGTTCCAGCATGCGAGCAAACGGATTGTCCTTACGCTTGGGCGGCGTTAGACAAGCTAAACGCCCTACAGCAGACGGTGGAAGCACTTCCGAAACTTGAGTACAATTCACTTTTGCACGGAATTATTTTGTGGGAACGGGCAAAAAAACGTTAAATCATAGTTAAAAACTTGCAGAATCGTTTTTTAAAATGTATCTTTGCAATGTCAATCAGAACAAACGACATCTGAGAGACAAGAAACAGCAAGTTTAACAATTTCAAATTTATTAGATTATGGAACAGAATGAAAAGAACTGCCAGAAGGCTCAAGAGTTGACAAATGAAGAGTTAGTTACTATCCAAGATATATTGAAATCTACCACTGCTATATTGATGTTTCCGTGAACTCACAGAGGACAGGTCCCGCAAGTTCATCAGGAGAACAAGAAGCAGTAAGTTTAACTCTATAAGTATCCATTACAGCGAAGGGGCTCGCAGCAATGCGGGTCCCTTCACTGTTATTTCAAACACGGAAAGAACCATCAAGAAATCAAGGGGTTGACCGTTCTGACAGAAGCGGGGCAGTATCGGAAGACGGAATCTTCGGTGTCATAAGTGTCAAAGTGTCAAAGTGCTCACGGGAACTGCTCACGTACTAACGGGGGACGGCATTCTTGGTGAGCGAATGCGAAACTTGAATAATTATAAAAAACAACGGTTAAGGTATTTGTTTTTTACTGATTATTTCGTAACTTTGTACCCAGCTTTACGAATATAATAAAAGGACAATATAAAGAAGATCATCCATGATGATGTTGGGATTAGGATTTGATGCTTGGATTACTCTTGTGACGGTCATTGCGGTAATGGCTGTGCTCTTATTTACTCGACTCAGGTCAGATGTCATCTTTCTTGGGGCCATTGGCATATTATTTGTGACGGGTGTGCTGGATACCTCCGAAGCTTTCTCAGGCTTCGTCAACTCATCGGTAATCATTGTAGGTATCATGTTCGTCATAGTCTCTGGCCTGTCACACACGGGGGCACTTCAGCAGATAACGAAACCTCTGCTTGGTAAGCCGAAAGGCGAGGTTAATACCTTGTTGCACCTGATGTTGCCCGTAGCGCTGCTGAGTATCTTCGTGAACAACACTTCCGTTGTCGCAATCTTCGTGAGAGTGGTAAAGCTATGGTCAAAGAAGTTGGACATTCAGGCTTCCAAGCTGCTCATCCCTTTGAGCTATGCCGGCGTCATGGGAGGAGCCATCGCAGCCATCGCCACACCGACGACCTTGTTACTATGTGGTATGTACGAGAAACAGACAGGTCAGCCCTTAAGCATCTTTGCATCCACGCTTCCAGCATTGGCCTGTTTTGTTGTCGGCACGTTGGCACTCATCGTCTTCCGTAGGCTCCTGCCCGCTATCAAAAATCCAGAGTCGGCTTTTGAAAATACCAGTGAATACACACTGGAAATGCTTGTCACCTCAAACAATCGCCACATTGGCAAAACCATCGGTGAGCTGGAACTGAACCGTCAGCGCGCCGGTAGTCTTGTGGAATTGATTCACTTCGACGACGAACGGCTGGTGACGCCAGTAAGTGACGACGAACCCCTGATAGGCGGCGACCGGCTGCTCTTTGCGGGACATGTTGACGAGCTGATGGGACTGGCGAAGGAGATGGGATTTGTCAGTCCAGACTACCCCGTGTTCAGCATCAGTGATAAAATAGAGAAAAGACAACACAAGACGGCATATATCTGTTTCGGTAGCAACTTAATAGAAAGGCGTCTGTGTGATACTACTTTCGAGCAGGATTATGAGATGACGCTGATGGCAGTATCGCGTAAGGGTGAGCGCATTAACGAACCGCCACGCGAGGTTGTGCTGCAAACCGGCGACTTGCTGCTCTTTGTCCATAAGCCTCATAAGAGGATTGATACGGATGCACTGAAGTCACAGTTGCATTTCATCGATTCCCTTGAGGATACTGAGGTGGGACTAAATGCACTGGTATCGACAGCCATTCTGATAGGCATGGTATTGCTGTCCGTCACGGGTGTCATGCCTCTGCTGCAGAGTGCCTTCCTTGCAGCTGGAGCCATGTTGGTGTTTGGCTGCTGTACACCCTCGCAGGCCATGAACTCCATCAATTGGCAAATCCTGATATCTCTGGGAGGAGGCATTGTCTTGGGGACGGCCCTCCAGAAAACAGGTTTGGCCGATCAGATGGCTGCGGGTGTTTTGGCTCTTTGTGGCAGTCATCCCCTCCTGGTGATGATTGCGCTATGTCTGATGGCAGCGTTCGTTACTGAGTTTGTATCCAATTCAGCCGCTCTTGCATTGATGTTCCCCGTTTTCTATGATGCCGCTATGGATATCGGGTGCAACCCTCTTCCGTTTGCCATCTCTCTCTTGTTGGCGGTAAATGCTGCCTTCCTGACCCCTATCAGCACCCCGCTCAATCTGCTGGTCTACGGCCCGGGAGGTTACCGTCCAACGGATTACCTGCGTATCGGACTTCCTGTAAAACTGGCCTATCTGATAACTTCAATCATCGTTATCAGTCTCATTTATGATGTATAGATTGCAATGGGGGCAGACCACCCCTAAAATCAGTGGGACAGATTCTGGAACTCGTACATCATGCACAAGCCCCATCCAAGTAATATCATAAAGGGGTATCTGATGCGTGACATATTGAATTTTCTTTTAACGAACAATTATATAAAATAAGGAGGACGAAGATATGGGATATTTGAAGTACAAAGGCCGGCATAACCATCAATGCATTTATCAGAAACGCCGTAGCTCGCGCATTGGGCATAGTGCTGTAATTACTTTTTCGCCCATGAAATAATAGGTGCTGATTTCGTAGCCTGAGGCGCCATATAGGACATCCAGATCTGAATAGGTATATGAAAGGCTGGCTTCTTTCAGTCCGATATCCTTCAGATATCTCGTGCCAAGTTTGACCATATTTGTGGCTATCCCCTGATGAGTCTCGTTGGAAGCAACACAGGTGCATCCTACATTCCCGACGCCCTCTGCCTCTGTTTCCGCAGAGACGATCAAAGTCCCTACGATCTTGCCATTTTTGATGGCTATCAGCACGCGCTGTTGATGCCCAGGTGTGTAGAGGCAGGCGTTGTCGTAATACTTGGAGAAACTGTCATCTTGATATTGACAGGCATCATCGGCACAGCGCAGGATTTCCTTCACGTCGGCAATGGTTGCCCATCTGTAGCTGATGCCGTTGATGGTATCCCCTACCGCATCATCGTTCAGGCAGAAATCATTCAGCGACATCTTCATGTCGAAACAGTTACATGCTCCCCATGAGTGACTATAACCTCTATGCTCAAAAAAATCGGATGCTTCCGTATTGACTAACGGATCAAGATGCTCATGCACACTTGGGGCAAACCTGCGACTGGTAGGCACTCCTGGTAGGAGGTAATCGAAACCGACTCCAAGTATTACCTTCTCGTGACCGTCTTTTCCTATCGTCTCCTCACAAGCCTGCAACAGGTCGCTGCCGATGCCTTGGTTTCTGTGTTCCTTATCGACCACCAACAACAGAATTGTATTCCCATTAACAATCGCGCACCCAATCAGTCTGCCTTCGCTGTTTCTTCTCGTAAAGGTTACGTTACCTTCGTGATGAATGATTCCCAACAAGGTTCGTTCTTCCCTGCTGACGTAGGGGAAGTTGCGTCGGAATATTTCTAAAATCTCATCCATCCACTCATTGTCATCACGTTTGCCATCAGGATGGCGGTTATTAGTAAAATCCTTCTCATAGTGTTGTAATTTGATTCTATGGTGCAAATATAGTGAAAACCTGCCATCCAATCTCCATTTTAACACTGATTAATAATCCCCCGCTCGGAAAACGTTTGCACGGCACTTTGTTTATGATCTCAATCTCTCACATATTCAAATAAAAATCCAGCAAAAGTTTGGCCATTTCATAAAAACTATGTACTTTTGCATCGTTAACGCAATTATTTAACTTAAATAGAATGCTTATGAAAAAGAAAAAAGCAGAAAATTATGTAAAATCGGGCAAAAAGCTTGGTAGTGTCGAATCTTTTAACTACTTTTGCCGATGAAAACAGAATTTGGTAAATGGCTCATGGATATAGCCAAATATATGGTTACGGCATTATTGCTATCGACCATATTCGAAGATATGAAAGAACCACTTATTCTGTATGTAGTGCTAATCCTTACTCCTATAATATTAGGGTATGGTCTCTATTGGGTAAATGAGGGTAAGAAAGAAGAAAAGAGTAAAAACAAAAAAAGATGAATACATTAATAGTTGCAGGATCTATTTTGCTAATAGCCATAGGAGGTACTTTATTTTTTAAGTACCAAGACCGAAAAATGGCAAAAGAGTAATCAGACTTTTGGAAAATGGATAAAGAAATCTCGCTCACACTATTGAACGAGATTTCTTTCATTTTTACATTTTCCTACATTCCCATGCAGGACGTAGCCCCAAGAGCGGTGAGTATGGCAGACGCTACTGAGGCGATGATCTGCACAACCCATTTGATAGTTTCTTTCTTTGTCATACGCGGTTAAGATTTTAATGGTTAAAGTTACGATTCTTTAATTTTGGCACGGATTTCACGGATTTTCACTGCTTTATTTATTCAGCTGAGTGGAGCCCGCAGGCCTCGGGTCTGGCGCAGCCCCCGGGTCTGGCGCCAAAGTACAGTCGCGAGCGACTTTACTTTGGGGCCTGACCCCAGTGTGCAGGGGCTCGATTAAGGCTCGTTGGTAGGACCATCGCCCGAGTCGTTGCCACCCTGAGAATTACCACCTGAGTTAGAACCACCGCCGATGGCCTCGGCCTTTGCAGCTGCGATCTCGGCAGCAGCCTTGTCAGTCCAGCCCAGCTTGGCCACCTTGTTCAGCTCCTCACGAGTGTACTCACCAGTAGCCTGTGCCAGGAGC
>CACXSA010000105.1 GCA_902770195.1 uncultured Prevotellaceae bacterium | reverse complement strand
CAGAAGTTCGTATACAAAGTGTGCTGTTTCTGCATATTTGTCAACTACATTGGGTTTAACACCACGAAATGCCCTTTGGTTGAAAACCTCATTAGCAGTAATACGAGCATCGTGTAATGCCTTAAATAAATATTGTTCTTGGTTTGTAATAGTGCTCATAGTCATTTATATTTCAGTTCCTGCCTACGTCGGGCGAAATTCAGTCAGCAGCATCGGTCAAAATCAGTCACTCACGAGTCTGCTAAACTAATTTCGCGGCAAAGTTAATCAATTTTTCCTTAAACTCTCACCTTTCTTATGTAAATCTTTCCATAAAAAAGGTTATGAACACAACATGCTAATGTAAAGATCCCATAATCACTTGTCACTAAATCCTTGATTTACAAGTAAGGACATTTTCAACTTTACATAATATCTTGTCAAAACGTTATTATAGTAGGTTTAACTTAGTAATGAGGAATGACAATACATCATTACAATTCACGAGCCACATTTAATGGTCTGCTGACTGTGGGTGTGGTGACGATATAGATCAGGTTCTACTTGATTCATAGGGGACTAATCCGTTATGCACTGAAAACGGTAGGGCGCCGTTCATTCAAGCAGCCATTTCCAGACAGGAATTACCTCAATCTGCTTATCGTTATCTAACGGAACCGTACCCTCTTCGTCGTAAGTGACAATAACCATACGCTTCGTAGAGAGAAAGGCATCCAACTGCTTCAATGCCTTGGTCTCGCGTTCGAACGTTTCTTGCATGCCTTCACCATAGATGGAATAGGAGGCTTGAATGGCATAGCCTTCTTCGGCTACAAGGAAGTCCACCTCTATGTTCTTATTGTAGAAAGATAGTTCATCACCATATTGCTTTTTCAGGGCTTGAAGCCTTTCTGCCAGACGGCCTTCACACCTTCGCAGAGGTCGTAGAGAATCCGGCCTCCAGCGATACGGCGGCCTGCCGGGAGGAAGCCGCAGATGATACGGGTGATGTGGCGACCGATGTTGAATTGCTTCGGGTCATCGACACCGATGCTTTCCACGCGGAGGCTGAACCGACCGATGCCGGGAAGTACGACGGTCTGCCCGTCGCGGAGCCTCTGCTTCATGATGTCCTGAATCTCCGTAGCTACTCCAATGACAGACCCTTCTGAGAAGCCGCTGTTGCGACAGGCCTCAGCGGCAATGTCTTCGAGTGTCACCTCGCCCTGACTCACAGCTTTTGCGAAGTATTTACCATAAGAGCGGTTGCTCTTGATATTGTTCCTGATAAGTTTGATATATACTGACATATTTTTCTTTGTTGATTTGCTGTAAAGTTTCACTATTCTTTCTAATTGTCTTATTGCCAGCTTGTTAAGTGGAGTGTACCTTTTTATCAAAGTTACACTACCTACACTGCAGCAAAACAACTTGTTTTGGTGTCGTTAAGACGGCCTTTTCATTTGATAACCTTGCCTTATTGATGCAAAACAAGTTGTTTTGGTCAGTCGGAAGGTATCTCTTGAATGACAAAAGCCGAGCCCTTGGCGCGACGAACCTTCTTATAACCCATGCGGGCCAATCGCCGGCCCAGCTCCATATCCGTGCCTTTGGTAATGGTAAAAGTGGGGAAGCGCGCTGCAAGCAGATTCATAATATCCTGCACAAGCACGGCCTTCGTCTTGGCTGGAGTTTCGTCTGACGGCAGATAGGTTCTTAAGATCATCTCCTCATAACTCGACACGCGCTGGAACTGGTCGTTCTGCTGTATGATACGCTGGTTGTCCTCATCGTCCATCCAGTAGCGTCGGCCCTGCTGCAGTTCGGCATAGAGTTGGGCGTAGAGCTGGTCGTAGTTGATATTGCCGGAGTTGTCGATCTCGTTGGCATAGACACAGATGAAGCGGCGCGAGCCAGTGGGATCGACGAGCGGACGGCGGTTGTTGGTCGTGGCGATGAACGAGGCAAAGCGCTGACGCTCCTCCATCGTCTTGCCGTAGGGCGGACGGAACTTCACGTCGTGCTTTGAGAGCAGATACTTCAGTATAGGCTGCTGCGACTTCGACATGGCGTCGAACTCGTCGATGTTGATGAGCGCATAGCCCGACATGGCGAGGAAGATGTCGTTGTCGTTCTTCATTGAGAGACGGTCGTTGAAGTAGGTCTGCAGATAGCCGGGCAGCAAACGGCTACAGAAGGTGGTCTTTCCCGAGCCTTGCGGACCGATGAGCAGGGGCACGATGGAGTTGCCGTGCTGTCGGTTCTTGCCCAGCCATTGTGCCACCATCGAGAGCATCCACTTGTGGAAGTCGTCCTCCCAGAAGGGATTGCCGGTCTTCACGCGGCGGGCCAGTTCTCCCACGTAGTCATGCTTACCGTTCCACGCTGGCAGATGGCAGATGAAGTCCTCCATCGGGTAGTAGCGGGGAATAAGGTTTGAGTCGATGTAGCGGTTCAGGTCTTTGTCCCATGACTCCACTCCCGCCTTCAGGGCCTTGATGGCCATCGTGTTACGGGCGGCCTGGTCGAGCGGTTGGAAACCATAGCTCAAGGCGTTCTGTCGGTATTCGGGTGTACCCGTCATCACGTTCAGTCGCAGTGTGTAGTGCTCCTTCATATAAGCCTCCGTCTTGAATGTGAGCAGGGCCGAAGGACGGGTAAACTTCAGGGGAATGGTCTTCAGCGTTTCTTTCAGATAAGCCGATCGGAAAACGCTCTCGATGGTGTCGCGACTGACATTTTCGGAAATGCGGGGGTAGAATGCGGCTACGCGGGCACACCAAGCTTGGGGCAGCCCCATCTGGCGGCAGCCGTCGGCCAGATGTTCGAGCACGGCTATGGCAAACATCTGCTCGTCCTCTTCATCAAGGTGTGCCTCGGTGGCGGCATCCAGACAGTCGTGGAAGCGGCGCATCTGACTGTCGTGCAGGCTCATGCCGGGAATCTCCTCGGGATAGTTGTAGTCGCTGATGTTCTCTTGTATGATGCGGTATTCGGGAACATCCTCCAACTCCTCCGACACGATGATGGGGAGCGCCTCTGGGTTGTAATAGGGCTGCGGGTCATAGCTGACCTTGCAACTGACGGCGAGCGACGGATCATGGTCGGCCACCTGCGTACCTAACTGCGTGGAGTAGATATAATGGAGTTTGCGATAGGCGTTCAGCAGCAGCCCCGTGTATCGGCAGACAATGTGCAACGAGTGACCGTCGTCACCAATAAAACAAAGCAAGGTGTAAAGTTGACGATTGGCCATGTCTTTGTATTCACGGACAGTGGCCAGGTCGCGCAGATTCTCCAGCGACAATAGTATCAGATGATTGTCGTATTTGGTCTTTAGTTCTCCGTTCTGCTTCAGCCACTCGGCGGCAAAGCATACCTCCTTACGGGCATCGCGCGTGGTATTCTCCTGACGGTAAGTGCCGTCTTTCAATTGCGCCACAAACTCTTCAAGTTCTACACGTGTGTACCTTTTCTCTGATTTCTCTGTGTTAATGAATTATAGGCACTTATGCAAGACTTTTACAAGAAATATTCAAAAAGCAGCACAGAAAGTGACACTTTATCAAAAAGATACACTATGTCTAACCCTCTGATGATTATTGTTTTATGTCAAATAGTGATACTTTTCTTGTTTTTTCATCAGATATTTGTTATTAAAACCCCTCACCCCCTCAACCTCAAAACGCGAGATAGCAAAACGAGAAATAAGAAAATCCGCAAGCAACTGACCATCAGTTTCTTGCGGATTGTTCTTGGTGATCCGCTTGGGATTCAAAATCCGAAATACCGTGAAATAATTTTGAAATGGTTTGCTCTGTAAATCAGTATTTTACAGAGTTAAATATATTAAAGCGTTTCAAGAATGTGGTGCAA
>CACXSA010000104.1 GCA_902770195.1 uncultured Prevotellaceae bacterium | reverse complement strand
AGGCCGGCAATGAGCTTCGACTTATGCCTGGAAAAGAAGAAGAACGCCAAGCCCACAATTCCATAGAGTTTGACGAAGGTGCCCAGCATGATCCAGAAGGCCGCCATGAAGTCGCGTTCGCGCTCGATGCAATACCACGTGAGCAGGATGATGGCGGCAATGGCAATGTTGAACTGCTGCATATAGAGAGCTGTGAGCAGTTCGTGGGCGCAGAACCACAGGATGAACAGCTGCTGATAGTCGGTGAAACGGTTATGACGCACGGCGACATAGAGGAACAGCGACAGGCCTACGCACCAGAGCAGCAGTCCGAGCCATTCGGGAACGACGGCAAAGGGGGCGATAAGAACCGAGAAGAAAGGTCCGTAGTGGTTGACGTCGAAATACTCGGCGGGGTAGGGCTCATAGAGCGATGTGCCGTTGTAGGCATGCCAGAAGGTGCCCTTGAAAATCAGGAAGTTATTGCAGCGTTCGGGCTTCAGTTTGGTGATGGCACTGACAACGGCCAGCACAAACCATAATCCCATCAGCACACGGTGGTCGCGCCATAGCGGATGGGCCAGGAATGCATTGATTTTCTCCTTCATCTTAGTTGTTTTCAATGATTTGCGTGCAAAGATACAAAGAAATTTAGAATTTAGAATTAAAATTTAAGATTATTTTGTATCTTTGCACCGATGAATGACGGAAACAAGATATCGGTTGTTATCAACACCTACAATGCCGAGCGTGACTTGGTGCGGGTGCTTGAGGCGGTGAAGGACTTTGACGAGGTGCTGATCTGTGACATGGAAAGCACAGACAGTACCCTCGACATTGCTAAAAAGTATGGCTGTAGGATCGTGACCTTCGAGCGTAAAGCCAACAATATCGTGGAGCCTGCACGGGAGTTTGCCATCCATGAGGCTCGTTACGACTGGGTGCTGGTAGTGGATGCCGATGAGGTTGTGACGCCTGAGCTAAAGGCTTTCCTTTATAGTCACATTGCTAAGCAAGGGTGTGCCGATGGCCTCTATATCCCTCGAAAGAATTATTTTATGGGGCATTTCATGCGCAGTCTTTATCCTGATCATATCCTCCGTTTCTTCCGTAAGGACATCACTCATTGGCCTCCTGTGATCCATTGTTCGCCTGTGGTGGATGGAAAGGTGGATAAGATTCCTGCGAACCGTATGGAGTTGGCTTTTGAGCATTTGGCGAATGATACTGTGGCCGATATCGTAAGGAAGGCGAATATCTATTCTGAGAATGAGGTGCCTCGCAGACGGAAAAAAAACTATGGGGTTCTGGCACTGTTGTGCCGTCCATTCTATCGTTGCTTTAAATCATATGTGTTGAAACAGGGCTTCCGTGACGGAATCCCAGGACTTATTCATGCCATGCTGGAGGGCTATTATCAGTTTGTGGTAGTAGCCAAGCTGTTGGAGGAACGCCTGCAGGCGAGGTGAAGATCAGTTCACCAGCCCAATTGTACGCAATATCTTACGCAGCCATGTGTTGGTATGTTCACGTCCTTTATAGTGGCGTAACCAACTGCGCCCCAAAACATCTTCTTTCCGACGGAGAATGATTTTAGCGTTGCGTGGCTCTTTCCAGTTGGCGGGTTTACCCATCTCGCGGGTCATGACCTTGACGCGCTTGTCTGAAAGGAATTTATTAATGACCGACTCGTCATGCCAAATGGGCATGATGCCGTTACGGAGATCTGTATCTACAATGGTGTTGCAGGATTCAAGAAGGGTAAGGTAGGGTTGTACCTTGCCACCATTAAGGGCACCGGAATAGTAATATTTTGTACTTCCAAGGGGGACACAGGCAGCTGACTCAGGGCGACGCTCATGTGACATCTTTTCTGGATCAGTCTCGATACAGAGGGCTGAGAAGTCTTCATCCACAGGCAGGATGTCTTGGGCAGTAACAGGGGTGACTATCTGTGCGTTGGCATTGAAGAAGAACAGGTAGTCGTTGGCACTGAGGCGATCCTTAATACGGCAGAACATCTTGAAACGCAGCAGGGAATTGCAGGGCCATCCCATGTCATCCTGATGGAACACCTCCACATGGTCGCTGGGTGTGATGGTTGTCTGATCCGTGAATACGTAATAATGCTTCTCGGCTTCTGGCACCAGGTTGGTCTCACAGCTATTGTAAAACTCAGGCCAGAAGCAGGCGTAACGGCCGATACCAATGTATAATATACCAATCTTTGTCATTTCACATTTGTTTTATAGTTTGCTCAGAATGCGTTTCCGCTCAGTCTCATCAGGGAAATACTCGATAAATTGCTCACGCGTACGCTTCCAGCGGTTGTGGCTCCATAGCCAAAATTCCGGGTGGCGTATGATAGAGGTTTCAAGCAGACGGTAATATTGCTCTGTGATAGCGAACTTGGGCAGTTCCTTCGTGTTGTCGCATATCTTCACGACCTTCACGACATAGTAACCGCGGCGGGGACGTTCAATATCGAAGTAATAGACAGAAGTATTGAGGATGCGGGCAATGCGCTCAGCACCTGTGTAGGTAGGCGTGTCATGATTGAGGAACCAGGGCCAATAATGCATGCTGCTGAAACCAGGTACCTGATCGGAAATGTAGCCTGTGACAGAATAGCGTCCTTCTTTCTGCCAGTCGGCGAGTACCTTAAAGGCTTCTTTCATTTCGATGGAATGTGCCTTGAAACGTTCGCGGGAATAGAGAAACAGACGGTCGAAGAGCTTGCTTTCCAGTGGGTGGTAGAGCTGAGCCGCTGTACCCTCAGTAATATGAAGCCCTAAGGAACAGACCCACTCCCAGTTGCAATAGTGTCCCAAATAGACGGTGATACTGCGTTGCTTTTTTAAATCGTTGTTAATTTGTTCAATGCCCTCAAAGCGCATACGGCGCTTAATCTGTTTCTCCGACATGGAGAACATTTTCACGGTCTCTACCATATAATCGCAGAACCAATGATAAAAACGATGTTCAATGTCGCGCAATTCTTCTTCAGACTTGTTTGGGAAGGAAGATGAAAGATTCTTGCGGACCACTGCCGTACGGTAACCTGCTATCTTATAGATGAACAAATAGAGTGCATCTGAAATAAGATAGTGTACCCACAGGGGGAGCAGAGAAAACAGATACCAAATGGCAAAAACAATATAATACATTGCTGCAAAGGTAAGCGTTTTTTCTTAATTATCCAAAAAAGAATCACATTATTTTGTTACCAATAAAATTATTGATTATCTTTGTACTCGTTTTTCAGAGTAGAGTCTAAAAAGTTAATGATTATATGATTTTTGTACACGATAAGGGGCGCATGGCAAACAACATGCTGCAGTACGGGCATGTGTATGCCTGGGCACGGGAGCATGGACGCACGACGATGTCGATGCGCTTTGCCTATAAGTATCCTTGGTTTCAGATATGTGAGACCCCCCATCATAACTTCATGACCTACCTCTTTGCCAAGTACGGGGCGAAGTTAGGACTATTCCCTACGATACATTTCGATCAGGAGAATGCTGACTATAGCCATGAGGAGCAGATGATGCTCGACAGACGGATGATCATGGTGACGGGCTGGTATGCACGTTGGTACGATCTCTTTGAGAAGTACAAGCCTGAGATCAGACAGCTCTTTGCCTTTAACCAGGAGGTGCTGGCGACCTCGCGCCTGAAGATTGGTGAGGGCAATGCCGTGAGAGTGGGTGTCCATGTAAGAAGGGGCGACTACAAGACGCATTTAGGCGGACGGTTCTATTATGATGATGCCCAGTATGTGGGGGTGCTGAAACAGTTTAAGGCCATGATACCCGCGACGAAGTTCGTCTTCTTTGTGTGTGGGAATGATCCTGAGTTGAACAGGGATTATTTCCGTAGGGAACTGGAGGATGAGCTGTGCAAGGTGGATTTTCCTGACGGCAACCCGGCTGAG
>CACXSA010000103.1 GCA_902770195.1 uncultured Prevotellaceae bacterium | reverse complement strand
TACATGCTGAGGCAATTGGAGTGATGGAGCGATGCCCTTTTCCTGAAGTTGCAGTGCCGTATCATCCAGCACACTCTGTATGATTTGTAATACATCCACAGGGCGATGATCCTGTCGTGCCTCAGAGCGGTTGTCGTCTATCTCATCAAGTTTGGTGAGTGCACTCATGTCAAGCAGTAGCTTGTTCATCCGTTCACTCTGCGCATAACAGCGCTCCAGAAAATGCTTCTTCTTGTCTTCAGGCATATCGGGATTGTCGATGATGCTCTCTAAATAACCATGAATGCTGGCAGCAGGTGTCTTCAACTCATGAGCGGCATTCTGGGTAAGCTGACGCTTGATACGCACTTTCTCTTCTTCCGAATGACGTAGTTTCCAATACAACATGATGATAGTGTGACTGATATCACCCAATTCGTCATCCGGCAGCCTTCGCTCCAGTTCGTGGTCCAGTTTCTCACCTTCCTCGGCCTTCACGGCAAATTCACGTAAGTAACCAATGTGTCGGCTGATACGGTGAGTGATATAGTAGAGAACGATACCCAACAATAGGGTGAGAACGCCAGAAAAATATATATAAGTATTATCAGCCTGCAATGAACGCGTCAGCTCTGCGGAATATGGTACGGCAGCACGTACAATCACATCACCGAAACGAGTGGCAGAATAGAAGTAGGTCTCGTGGGTAGATTGCGACATTCGTTTGATATCATAGCCACTGCCCTCACGCAATGCCTGCTGGATCTCTGTTCTCTGTAGATGGTTTCCCAATGCTTCCACATCCGTATCATAGCTGTCAAAGATGACCCGTCCTTCCTTGTCTATTACAGAAACTCGAAGCCCCTCCATCTGATGGTGCAAAACATAATCGCGAAAGAGCCGACTACAGCTCATACTATCCTTACCGATTGTCTGCACCATCTCATAGTTGTACATCTGGAGTCGTGAATGAAGAATATCAATTTTATACTCCTTTTCACGCTTATACTGATATACGCTGAAACATACAGCAAAGAGCAGGAACACACCGCCGATGCTCAGCAGCAAGTTACGCTGAAAGGATTTACTTTTCAAAGCAGTAGCCATATCCCACACGTGTTTTTATCTGTTTACCATAATGGCCTATCTTCTTACGTAATCTGGTAATGTTCACGTCAACCGTACGATCAAGCACCAGCGCATCTTGTGGCCAACAATACTTCAATAAGTCTTCCCTGGAAAACACCGTGTTAGGATGTTGGAGGAAAAAAGACAACAATTCTCCCATCATAACATCTAGCAGAATAAGCGAAAAGTCTTGTAGAGGTAGTTCTAGTGCCTCCTCTGCTGAATAGGCAGTAACCACCTCAAAACCTTCATTCTCTAGGTTATATTGCAGTATCTCACAGATATCCTGCTCATCATCCACAACAAGTATCTTCATGATTCTTCTGAATTTCAAGGCACAAAGTTACAGATTATTTCCGAAAAAGTGATAGGATTTATATTACAATGTTATTAAATCTCGATAATACAGCTGCTTTCACAAATAATTGAATGTTCATCTATTAAAATCTCTTTAAAATCGATTCTCGAAATCTGCTAATGCAGAATAGAAGATTCACGCTTGAACTCATAATAGTTGTCATGAAGACTAACTAGAAAAGTCTGTTTGCCGGAATCGTCGTACCTTTGCGGCGTGATTTCATTACACCGCAAAACTCGGCGGAGTGTTGGCAATTGGAGCGAGCTCCATTGCTCTCGGCTTGCACGAGCTTTGCCTCAAACATAGTTTATTTAAAAGCAAAGGAAAGATGAGAAGTAACATAGCAGATTACAATGCTGTCGTAGAAGCAGCAAGCAAGTTCACACGTAGCGTTGCCGAGGGCAATAGCAAGTATGCAAAGGAGTTGTTCACCGAAATCTGCGCTGCCAGCCCTCTTTTATTTCGTCAACAAAAATGCTCGAAGTATGCAATATTTGGATTTTTCTTCGTAATTTTGCCGACGTAAACAAGAAAAATATGAAACTAAACAAGAGAACTATGATTATGAAGAAGAAAACTTTATTTGGAGCAGCCCTTGTGCTGCTTATACTGACAGGCTGCTATAATGGCAACCAACAGGCGAAAGAGACTTCATCACCGTCGTTTGACGAAGTTTTGACTACTCGGCGCAGCATCCGTGCTTACGATGCTACGAAGAAAATCTCTGAGGCAGAAGTGCGAGAATTGCTGCAGGCCACTCAGGAGGCTCCATCGTGGGCAAACCAACAGCCAACGAAGTATTATGTGGCCATCAGCGAGGAAAAGTTGAAAGCCGTGCAGGACATGGTTGGTGCCAATAAGGAGCGCATCAAGGATGCCCCTGTGCTGATTGTGTCAACGTTTGAAAGAGGAAAATCAGGTTTCTTTCAGGGCAACCAGACCAACGAGGTTGGCGACGGATGGGGTGCCTACGACAATGGACTGAGCAACTGCTATCTTATTCTGAAGGCTCGCGCCATGGGATTCGATACGCTCATCATGGGTATGCGTGATGCCGATGCACTCCGAAGTCTGTTCGGCATACCAGAGAGTGAAACCATCATGGCTGTCATCTCACTTGGCTATAGGGCTCAGGAACCAAGACAACCACAGCACAGACCTTTGGACGACATCGTGAAATTCTTCTGAGCTAATCGGTGTGAAAGAATGGACTGTCTATCGACTGGACGCCACGGCAATAGTGCGATTATCAATAATAAAATAAAGTCTTACTATGATTAAGATGTATGTTGCTATCTATGAACTACTGGCCGGACAAGTTATTTGACTATCTGGGTATCAACTGCGAAGTATGATGAAGATACTATTCTTACACGGATTCTTTGCCAGCGGCCAATGCGTGCCAGCAGTGGCATTGAGAGAGGCATTTGAGGGTAGGGGAGAGGTGCTTACACCAGACCTGCCCATGCATCCCAAAGAGACCATCAACTTTATTCGTGACTTGATAGACCGCGAGAAACCTGACGCATTGGTGGGAAACAGTTGCGGTTCGTTCTATGCTCAGATGATAGCCCCAATCATCGGACTGCCTGCTTTGCTGGGAAATCCGCACTTCAAAATGACTGAATTCCTGAAGCCGAGAATAGGCGCACACCAATACAAGTCGCCACGTAAGGATGGCAAACAAGACTTCATCATCGATGAGCAACTGATTGCAGAATTTGCCGAATTGGAAGAGCACCAGTTCGACAACTACAATCCTGAGTATAAAGAACGTATCTGGGGAATCTTTGGTGAACAGGATACGCTGGCACACTTCGAAACATTGTTCCTGCAGTATTACAGACACTCGTATCACTTCCCCGGGGGGCATACGCCAACAGCAGAGGAAGTACACCAATACTATGTGCCTCTGATTGAAAAGCTAATCAGCTGTATCTTCAAACAGCATACGGTTATGCCCCCTCGCAGTTGTAAACAGTACAAGCAAGAAATTTAACTTAAAATTGCATGCCGAAAAGAAAACAAAAAAGCTTGTAAGTGTTCGTCTTACAAGCTTTTGTTTTGGGTGCCCGGTGGGACTCGAACCCACGACATTTAGAACCATAAGCAAGTTGTCTAATTGCCTAGAACCCCTGTATTTATCGGCATTTCAGCGTTTCTGCATTTTGCTTTTGCGCCAATTTTGCGACGAATTTTCGCAGAGTTGCAATTTACATAATTTCAAATTTAGAAACATCCTCTTCGCTTGAGAATGCCTATTCCCTCCATTTTAAAGGAACGATTTTCTAATCTGATTGCAAAAATAAAAAATAATTTTTAAATCCGTATAACTTTCCAAAACTTTTTGTATCTTTGCAGCCGAGAACGACAATTAAACCGATTATGGAGCAGAACAAATTCAAACGCTACGACAGCCCTGAGTATGCTGAAGCTTTCCAGCAGATGATAGATGCTCGTGAAAAATGGCGCGAACAAGTACGTGAGCAGGAGGCCCAGATTGCACAATGACACTTTCTGCAGACATACTAAACCAGAAATAATTTCGTGTGACCTCACTCTTTGCAGCCTCGCTGTTTGAGCAGAGACTTCGCGACCAAACCAAAAAGGAGCGGCAATTGTGTCGCTCCTTACAAATTGTTCTTATCACACTTTATCGTTTGTCGGGAATGCCATAGTCTGGCCAGCGTTCCTGCGGATAGTAGCCTTTCAGAGTCTTTTTCGACTCGGCATAGGATGCTTTGACGAGGGTCATTAGGTCATTCATTTTCTTTACCTTAGGAGTCAACTCCTCACGCATACGATCTACCTCGGCATTGGCTTCGGAGAGCATTGCCACAGTCTTGTCCATCTCATTAATCTCGTTGTTCGAGATACCTCTTTCACCCATTTCTCTCACATGACGGCGCAGGCCCTCAATGAGGTTGCGCGACTTCTCAATTTGAATTTCTGTTGTCTTTGACATAATGCTTAAAATGAAGTTGTTAATGATACTTTTACAGTATAATTCCACTACAAAATTAACAAAAAAAGTTGATTTCGCAAACGCTACAGAGCATGACTTTTTCGATTTTTTAAGATGAAAAGCGTATTGTATTTAACGTTTTTTTTGTACCTTTGCAGCCGTTTTTAGGATTTCGCAATTAATAGTGCTCGAAATTCATCTTCTGATTTATTCCCTAATCAGAGAGGTTTGTAGCGCATTGTGGCAAACGTGAGGTTTGTCCGAACCAGAAGGTTCATTATTCGTATTTCCGAGGGAAGGAATATTTTTAGTACGAGTAATGAATTGTAAGAGTAAAAATTACATTTTAATGAGTAGTCACAAGAATTTATGTGCTCTGACAGTCTCGATGATAGTCGGAGCAAGTTGCTGTGTACCTTCGTATGCACAGCACAAGATGAGTCTTCAGTCGCTTTTTGACCTGGCTGACCGTCAGAATCAGCGCATCAAAGTCAGCGAAGTGGCATTGAAGGCTGCAGACGAAGGGGTGGCATCGGCAAAATCTGCCATGTTGCCAAGTGTTGAATTCAGCTTGCAAGGCTCTTATACGGGCAATGCTTTCCTGATGTCGCGAGGCTTTTCTACCAGTGGCACTACAGAGTATATTGTCCCCGGATTGGGACCTCAACAGGTGCAGAATGGCAAACAGCCCACACCACATTGGGGCAACAGCTTCACCGCCCAGGCGAGTCAGGTGATCTATGCTGGTGGTGCCATCCGC
>CACXSA010000102.1 GCA_902770195.1 uncultured Prevotellaceae bacterium | reverse complement strand
CTTTCGCAAGTGAATATTCATTCATCAAGCGACTAATTTATACATTTGATAGAGTTTATGGAACTTAGGATTGGCATCAATAACCGCAGAAAGCAGTTCACTGGCATCGGCAGAGATCATCTCTGCGATTTCCAGTATGGTGTCCAATATCAGTTCCCATATCCTGTCCGAGGCGGACAGCTCGAGAGTACCAGTTGTGGCCTCACGGAAGAGCGCTCCGATGGTCTCATAGGCCTCAAACCGTTTCACTGTGCAAAGTATGTTATACTGCATCATGGTCAGCGTGAAGCTGGCAATCTGCGCAGAGAAGTGTACGCTCTGACATCTGCCGAAGTCGAGCAGTTGCTTGCAATCGTGAAAGAACTTATGAGAAGCTACGCATAAGTTCTTTTATGACAAGTTTATCGTTATGCAAAGTAAAGTGAGAAGCATACCTGATAATCAGATGTTTGCTTCTCACTTCCACTTCACATAATAATAGTCAGTGCCCGAGGTCTCTGAGCCAGTCTCGCAGGTCTTTGCTCTTCTCCCATTCCCTATCAGAGTCACGGTTAGGAATGAACCGCAGGGACGTGAACCGCAGGGACGGGTACCTGTTCCGCGTTCTGCAAAACAGCAAAAAAAACGGAATATCAAGTCGGCGCTGAAAAACCTGCGCCATGACATCAAAGGTTTGGCGCAATATAGTACCTTTGCATTGTCGTCCAAATGGTACGGATTGCGAGCATTAATACTTGCAATTGCTGGGGTTAATAGTAACAATTGTGACGATTAATACTTATTATCAAAAGAGATCATGGGGAAAGTTTTTTTTATTCAACCCTAACGCTAACCGCTAATGTTTTGTGCCGACACTTGGACTCGTCAAGACACATGCATCGCTGGTAGAGGAGCTTGATGACGTGATGACCGGATACGAATACATGGAGCGGCTGTGCAAAGACGACGGGCCGCACAACATCTGCTCAGATATAATCGAGTCCACATTCGGATATTTCAAAGACAGGATGTCGCCCAACAAGAACAACGGATACACGCCACTTGTGCTGCTCATACCCCTGCGACTACAGCTCAGTACGATTGAGGATTGCAAGAACTTCAATGCAAGAACGGTAATAGGGAATACAAAAATGGAATACATCAAGAAATGGAGGGAAGACAACTTGTTGCCAAAGCCCTCCAATAAAAGAAGGAATGTGCTCAAAAAAGTGAGTTAATCAATAAAAGTTAACTTAACAACCTAGGCCAATCCGTTCGCGATAATCATTGATGATGCATTTTGCGAGGCATAACATCAGAGTTGCTTACGAATTTACAAGCAAAATAAATGCTTTGTTCTGACAGTCTGGTCGGAGACGGACAAAATTTTCGATGAAGATATTTGGAAGTTTGAAAAGAAAGGCCTACTTTTGCAGAAATTTTCGAGTCTCTTTTTAGTTTAAAACAACCAATACAACTATGAATATTGCAATTTACACCATTACATCAACGCTACACGATGCAAAGGCTATCAACATTTCCACCCAAGAGTTTTTGGATAGTCTGGACATAAAGTACGATATGCCAGGCACGGACTTTACCGACTATGGAAGTCATGCGCTCGACCTTATTTATATACGCACAGGAGGAACAGAGGGTATCTTCAAACAGCTGCTGCCTCAACTTCAACAGCAAGCAAAACGCCCCATCTATCTGCTGACATCAGGCAAGAGCAATTCACTGGCAGCTTCCATGGAAATACTGTCCTATCTAAACCAACAGGGCATCAATGGTGAGATTATTCATGGTTCCATAGCCTATATCAACCACCGTATTAAAGTTCTGGAAAGTGTAGGTGAAGCCCTTCTGCAAATGAAAGGCTCCAAGCTCGGAGTAATCGGCGAACCTTCTGACTGGCTGATTTCCAGCCGGTTCGACCACAAGACCATCAAGGAGCAACTGGGTATCGAACTGATATACATCCCCATGAAAGAACTGTTGGAGATGCCAAATGTAAAGAAGGTATATGAAGCACTGAAAATGCTTGTAGATAAATACCAGTTGCAAGGCTTCACATTACGCTGTTTTGACTTGCTGACAACCATTCACGATACAGGGTGTATGGCACTGGCCAAGCTAAACAGCGAAGGAATTGTTGCCGGGTGTGAAGGTGATGTTCCAGCCTTGCTTTCAATGTTTATCATCAAATCTCTGACTGGCGTATCAGGATTTCAGGCCAATCCTGCATCCATCAATCCAGAAACGGGAGAAATGCTATTTGCCCATTGCACCATTCCGCTCAACATGGTGGAACGTTACGAGGTAGATACTCATTTTGAGTCGGGCATCGGTGTAGGAATAAGAGGTTTTATGAAGGAAGGTCCCGTCACTATCTTCAAGCTCGCTGGAGACCTGAGCCGCCACTTTATTGGCGAGGGCCGACTGGTGCGTAACCAAGCGAAACCTGACCTTTGTCGCACCCAACAAGTGATTGAGTTAGACGACAAAGGTCAGACAAAATATTTTCTCACCCAACCCATCGGCAACCACCACATCATTGTGTCTGGACACCTGAAGGAATTGCTAGAGGAGATTCTTAAATAAACCAGCAAGCCCTGAGCCAAATATCAAACATTAAACAGAGCATTAAACATTAATCATCTGCAAGGGCAAAGTCCAACTGGCGTTTCTCCAGATTGGCACGAGCCACCTTGATGCGGATGGGATCACCCAACTGATACTTATTATGATGGCGACGACCTACCAGACAATAGTTCTTCTCGTCGAAATCATAGTAATCGTCATCCAGGTCGCGCATCGGCACCATACCCTCACAATGATTCTCGTCTATCTCACAATAGATACCATACGACTGAATACCAGAGATATGGGCATCGTAAGTCTCGCCTATCTTATCTTCCATGAACTCCACCATCTTATACTTGATAGAGTCGCGCTCTGCCTGCTGAGCAGTAACCTCCATATCGGAACAATGCTCACAAAGTTCCTCGTACTTCTCTTGATTGGCCGAGCGTCCACCATCTTGGTATTTGGTCAACAAGCGGTGAACCATCGTGTCTGGGTAACGACGAATGGGCGAAGTGAAATGTGTGTAATAATCGAAAGCCAGTCCGTAGTGTCCGATGTTATGGGTTGAATACCTTGCCTTCATCATAGCCCGCAGTGCCACCGTCTCGATGAGTTTCTGCTCCTTCTTACCCTGACAGTCATCCATCAGTGTGTTCAGCGACTTGGAGATGGCACCTTTCGTACCAGAGGTCTTCATCTTATAACCAAACTTGACCACAAACTCACGCAATGTTTCCAGCTTTGTGGGGTCAGGTTGATCATGAATACGGTAGGGCAATGTCTTGGCTTTGGTACCCTTCTTCACCCTACCCACACTCTCTGCTACCGTTCGGTTAGCCAGCAACATAAACTCCTCGATAAGCTGCGTGGCATCATTGCTCTTCTTGAAATAGGCGCGTGTGGGCTTACCTTTCTCATCAATATCGAAATGCAGCTCTTCACGGTCAAACTTCACAGCACCGCCCTTGAAACGCTTCTCACGCAACTTCTTCGCCAACCGGTCTAACGTACGCAACTCCTCGGCATAGTCGCCATCCTTTCCCATCAGAATTTCCTGTACTTCCTCATACGCGTATCTTCTATTACTCTTAATCACCGTATGAGCGATATGGTAGTTCTTCACATTAGCCTCATCGTCGAGCAAGAAAATAACGGAATAGGTCAGTTTCTCCTCGTCGGGACGCAATGAACAAATGAAGTTACACAAGCGCTCTGGTAACATTGGTATGGTGCGATCAACCAAATATACACTGGTAGCACGCTTTACAGCCTCCTTGTCTATGATACTTCCTTCCTTCACATAATGCGACACGTCTGCGATATGTACGGCGACTTCCCACAGCTTACCCTGCTTGCGGATACTCAGTGCATCGTCGAAATCCTTCGCATCCTTGGGGTCGATGGTACAGGTGAAGACGTCGCGGAAATCCTCACGACGACTAATTTCCTGTGGTGTGATGCCTGGATCAATTTTCTCGGCAGCTTCCTCCACGTTCTTCGGATATTTGTAGGGCAGTCCGTACTGAGCCAGTATTGCATGCATCTCGACATTGTTGTCACCTTCCTTACCCAGCACGTCAATGACCTCGCCCACCATGTTCTTCGAGTCCTTCGAAGGCCACTGCGTAATCCTTACTACAGCCTTATCGCCCGTCTTTCCGCCTTTCAACTTCTTTTTGGGTATCAGAATATCATTCACAAAGATGTTGCCTTCAGTAATCAGGAAAGCATAGTCTTTCTCTACCTTCAGTTTACCGACGGCCTGATCCATCTTGTGCGACAGGATTTCAACCACCATCGCTTCCTTGATATGCTTCTCGCGACGAGCCATCATGGCCACTTTCACACGGTCGCCATTCAGTGCAAACATGGAGTTACGCTCCGACACGAAGATGGGCTTGCCGCCATCGTCTGGCTGGAACGAGTTCTTGCCATTAGCCTTACGGATGAAAGTACCTTCCTGAACCTGTGTCTTCAGGTTCAACCGATACGAATTCTCAGAGGTCTTGGTGAGATAGTCGTCCCACGCCATTTCCTCCATCAAATCGACTGCCATCATCTTGACAGGATGAGTGTCGAACTTCAACGCCTTGAATATCTGCTTAAACGAGAAAACCTCATTAGGATTTTGCTGGAACAATGTTTGCAGCATTTCAGCAATCTGTTTCTTGCTCAAGCGTTTTTTACCTTTTCCTTTGCTCATAGTATTACGTAAATTAGTTTTCTAAGCGCAAAGATAATAAATAATTATGAATTATGAATTATAAATTATGAATTATTTTATACCTTTGCACCCATGAATCCAAGAATACT
>CACXSA010000101.1 GCA_902770195.1 uncultured Prevotellaceae bacterium | reverse complement strand
CAACCATGTCATGCTTTACAGCAATAGGATGATGTTTCGGAAAATGGAGGACAACGATTCCCGTTGCATCCAACTCTCCTTGCGCTACAGATTCAATGTTACCCCGTCGAAGTATAAGGGTACTGGTGCCGGTAATGCTGAGAAGAACAGACTCTGAATCTCATGAGGTGTTCCTATGGCAAAAACTTTACCTGCTTCATCATTACAAGGAAAGGGGATTACCATGGGACACCTCCATATTTACACTCACAGTGGAGAAAAAACTATGTCATTCTCTGGTTTCGACCTTGACACAGTCAAAGAAGCTTTGGAGAAAGCGTTCGAAAATAAATAAGGAACTCCAAGATCGAATACTTCCATCATGGATTACTGACCCCAATCAAGGCCACTATTATCTGCAGGACTGCTACCCCCTCCAATTCATCGACACCGACGAAGTAAAGGCAAACATCAAGAAGAACCCCATGCTTTCATTGGTTGCAGTTTCAGACGATATTAGAAACTGCAACCAATTTTTATGTATTCAATTAATGATAAATGTCTGAAAGCATGTAAAAAAACGCCTAAAAGTTTGGTAATTTGAATAATAATCCGTACCTTTGCACATAATATATGATGTATAAAATAGGTTTTTATCAAATTAAGCATAATATATGGTGCAGAATAAGTATGTTTTTGATCCCTATCCTCTACAGGTAACCATGCAGCGGTTGGCTGAGAATCTGAAAGCAAGACGTCTGGAGAAGAAACTCTCCACGAAGAGTCTTGCGGAGATGAGCGGTGTGCCAGCCTCAAGTATTCAGCGTTTTGAACTGAAGCACGCCATCTCTTTGGAGTCATACGTCAAGTTGGCTAAGGCATTGGGCTATTCAGAAGAAATCATGCAACTATTGTCGGAACCGAAATACGATACGATGGAGGAGTTGTTGGAAATTAATAAGAACCGTACAAGAAAGCGAGGCGTATGATGAAAGATGTACATGCCGTCAGCGTGATGTATCATGGACGGAAAGTGGGAACGTTGTCTATGGGCAATAGGTCGAATTGTCAGTTCGAGTATGACAAGGACTGGCTTGCGAACGGTTTTTCTATCTCTCCATTAAAATTACCTCTGAAAGCAGGACTGTTCACTGCCGATTATCAGCCTTTCAATGGTAATTTCGGCGTATTTGAAGATAGTCTGCCAGGGGGCTATGGCGAATACCTATTGAGTAAGGTCCTGAAGAAATCGGGGATTGACCCTCAAACACTTAACCCTGTTCAATGGCTGAGCATTATTGGCAGTTCTGGGATGGGGGCTCTTTGCTATGTACCTGAAACAAAACTACAGCAAGAAGACTCTTTGCTTTCGCTTGACGAGATGCAGGAAATAGCCCTCAATGTACTTTCTGAAAAGACAGACGAACATGCTGACACACTCTATTTCAAGAGTGGTAACTCTGGAGGAGTACGTCCTAAAGCCATTGTTACGGACACGGATGGGCATTGGTTAGTAAAGTTCCGCCATACCTACGATCCCAAGAATATGGGAGAGATAGAGTATGAGTATAACAAGGTCGCGAAGCAGTGTGGTATTGATGTGCCAGAGTTCAAACTGATGGAAGGTAAATACTTTGCCGTGAAGCGATTCGATATTGAAAACGATGTCCGGTTGCATGTGCTAACCGCCAGCGCTCTTCTGAATGAGCCGATATCTCCACCAAAGATGGATTACCACAGTCTGCTGCAATTGACGGGCTATCTGACACAGTCGCCAGAGGCCGTAGAACAGCAGTTCCGCCGTATGGCCTTCAATGTCTATGCCCATAATATGGATGACCATGCACGTAATTTCAGTTTCATCTGCCGCGAGGGCAAATGGTCTCTGGCTCCAGCATACGACTTGACCAATGACGATACCCTTGGCGAACATGCCACAACCGTCAATTTCAAAGGACTTCCTACAGACGAGGACTTGATAACCGTTGGTACAAATATCCGCATTCCTCGTGCTCGTTGCTTGCAAATCATGGAGGAAGTCAGAGAAGGCACATCTGCACTCAATAAATATTTTTAGCTCTTCCAACTTCTTTTTTCTATTCTTTGCAATGTTTCTTTTGTTTTCTGCGTATATATAAGTATCAAGGTGTTCACACAAATCAATCCATCAAAAGACGAACTTGATGGTGGACGCTTTTGGACACTCGAAGAATTCTGACGATTTTTGCCTTGAAGTCGATAAAATTGATTATATTTGCAGCGTTGAACAAATAAAAGCATGCCACGGCTATCTTATCCAATGTCATTTTACTTTTCATTCAAATCTGATCATTTGAGCGAGTTGCAGGAAATAGTCATTTGACCAGATGCCCATTTCCTTGGGATTGCGGATAAATGGCAGGACGTCTGCCTTTACCTGATTGATATCTGCCGTGGCAAGACGTTCGTTCAGCTTTTCAAGGAATGAATCCTTGGTGATATCCTCATTATTGAATTCTTTCGCTCGCTCATGAAGATGTGTGAAGTCAAGTGGGATGTTATGGCGGACGTACCACTCGAAGTCATACCAGTCACGACCCTTTACACGGTTCTTCCATGCTCGATAGACCAGAGCGTGCATCTTACCTGCAAAGAGGTCCGGCAGGGTGAAACAACGCGTCATGAACGACTCTGGCAGCAGGAGCAACTTCTGCTCAGTATTGAACTTCACAGGCGGCAGGGTGTCAACCTCTATTTTGATCTTGATAGATTTCTCGGTCTGGAAGGTAACATCAAACACATCAGTATTGTCCTTTAAGAAAGCGGATTCCACCTTTCCAAAGCTTTTTTTGTCCTTCTTTTTGATTTCAACATCACGACCGACAAGGGCAAACTGGTCAATGATGGGTTGGAAGTACTGAGTGAAGTCAAATCTCTCGTTAGGTGTCAGGAGAGAGAAATCCATATCCTCGGAAAATCGTTGCAATCCATGGAATATGCGTAAGCAGGTGCCGCCATAAAAGGCTGCCTCGTTAAAGAATCCGCCATTATAGAGTCCTGCCAGGATTATCTGCTGGTTGACCTCGAATGTGGCATTGCGTTTCTTCTGTTCTGTCGTCAAATCATAGGCAGACAGCATCTGGTTGAATATTTCGTTTGTACTCATTTCCTAAGATATTTTATAAGGGTAGTAACCGACTTGGCCTTTTTGCCAGCCTGAGCGTAGTGCTCGAAGATTGTAACATCCATGTTTCTGAAGTCTTCAATATCCATGCGGATGTCCTCTTCGAGATAGATCTCTACATCCTTCAGATAACGAAGATTCACCTTGGGCGAGTTGGCTATCATGTCGCAAAGAGCCTTCTCAGGTGTTGCAATCAGAAAAGAATAGCTTTGTTTGTTGATGTATGTGATGCCAATAGAGAAAGCCTCACGTGCTATGCTCTGATATTCGAAGCGTCCGACGGGTGTTTCGAAGTTGCGGGAATGCTTTACGGTCATTGACTGTGTAGTAAATACAGCTTCGGGAATTAGTCCGTAATAACGCAGGGCCGTCTGCTTAGATACATACGAGGGGGCATAGAGATGGTTCGCTATCAACTCGGTTGACAGAGCCACTCGCGACACCTTCGGGCTGACTACATAAAGCCCTTTTTTAAGACGGATGATTTGACCAGCCGCTTCAAGATTACGCACCTTCTGATTTCCAGCTTTCATTTCAGGAAACAAGGATGCTACAGCCGATGTGCTGACAGGAATATTACCAATATGTTCTAAATCCGTAATCATGATGCAAAGATAGCTATTTTTAGAATAACAAACTAATTATTCCTTGTTTTTTTATTCCGGTTTTAGCTTTTTTAATACGGTTGACCTGATTTGTAATGTATGTTAGTCATATTATTGCTCCTCATTTAGGCAATTAAGATAGTCGCTGGGACAGGTACTTGGGTATGACGGCTGCTATGACTCAGGTACCTGTCCCCACGGCTAGTCCCGCCCAGTTCAAGTTCACCCGAGGCAGTTGGGAGTGCGAGGCCATTATTTCAAATGCCGACACGGGCAACCTCATCATTCACGATGCAGGGCACGCCAACCGCGTGTACCGCCTGTGGGAGAGAAATCAGTGGATGGGAGAATAAAATCATAAAAAAATATCATCAACAAGAATCTTCCGTTTAGCATATATAAGAAGATGTGACCCATTCACTTTATGTCTAACTTTCAAAAAACAGTAAGGATTATGGAGAACCCATGATCTATGACTCCATAATCTATCCAACCAAAAGTAGTGGTGAATTGTTAAATCATAGAAAATAATTGGCCAAAACCTGTGAGGTATCAAAAATAATTCCTATCTTTGTACATCCATGTGGAGGGTAATGGTGGCATGGCCAAGTTTGAGTGGAACGGCTCGGAGTTTGTTCTCGCAGAAAAGCAGGGCATCAAATCGAACGATTTCCGCAAGATCAAAACTGTGATTGACGAGAACGCTGATATCATTATCAAACGCTGGAACGAACATTTTAATAAATAAAGGAGGAATAGTTTATGAAAATTAAGGAGATTTGGTTCGATGCCGAACACATATATGGTCGTGATGAGGAGGGGAATGAGTATA
>CACXSA010000100.1 GCA_902770195.1 uncultured Prevotellaceae bacterium | reverse complement strand
GTAATCATGCACTGATACTGATTCCAGATGTTTACCATGCGGTTCATGCGCTCGTCGGCACTGGTAACGGTGAACTTAGACAGCAACTCATCCCACATCTGATGCAGCTCATCAAAAGCAGCATCGACAGCCTCTACAGTAGCGAAGCGCTTAATGATGGCATGAGCCTTCTCCTTATTAATAATAGTACGATCAAGAGCGCCAAGAGAGGTGATGAGGTTGCCCTGCAGAGAACCGCATGGAGTGGTGGCGAACTTCTGCTCCTGCTCGTTCTCGGCATAGCCTAGCAAGAAGATAAAGTCGCGACTCTCACCAGGCTGCAGCGTTACCTGAACGTAATGGGAGGCGATGGGGCTCCAGCCGTGAGCTACCGAGTTGGAGGGCTTACCAACTGTCACACACTGAGGCTCGCAGAGATCATTGTATAGGCCTACGAAAGACTCGCGGTCAGTGTCGTAACCATCGGCCTGCGCATTGGTCAGTGCATAGTAGGCATAGTGGTTGCGGCGCTCCTTGTATTCCGTTTTATGGTAGATGGTTGTGCCGTTCTCTATCTCTACTTCACCGGTAGAGAGGTTGCGCTGGAAGTTCTCGCCATCGGTGGCGGCATTCCACAAGCACCACTCTGTATAGCTGAACAGCTTCAGGTGCTTCACCTCCTTGGAGGTGTTTCTCAGGGTTACCTTCTGGACCTCCGCCCACGTCTTCAGCGGTACGAAATAAAGTACGCTGGCCTCTACTCCATTCTTGCTGCCCGTGATGCGGGTGTAGTTCATACCGTGACGGCACTCGTAGCTGTCGAGTGGTGTCTTGCAGGGTTTCCAGCCTGGGTTCCAGACGATAGCTTGGGACTCTTGGCCGTCAGTTGCGGATAATTCCTCACGGATATAGAAGTAGCGTCCTACGCTGTCCATGGGTACACTGTTGTAGCGATAGCGGGTAATGCGGCGGAACTTGGCATCCTTATAGAAGTTATAGCCTCCTGCCGTATTGGAAATCAGTCCGAAGAAATCCTCATTGCCCAGATAGTTAATCCAAGGAAAGGGGGTGGCAGGGTCGTTGATGACGTATTCGCGGTTGTTATCGTCGAAATATCCAAATGTCTTCATAATGGTTTTCTTGTTATGTTGTTATATCATTATGCGGGAAGGTTATTCGCCCAATGCCTTACCCTCCATTAACAGCTCGACCAGGGGTCTATCCTTATAGGTGTGACGCTGCTGGTCCCAGAAACCGAAGTCGGCGTCGTAGCACCAAGTGGTCCAAGCGATGCCGAACTCGTCGAAGACGGTCAGCATGTCGCGGGTCCAACGATAAGCCAGCTCACGGTCAACGGGCTCGTAGACACCCCACTCTCCACAGAACAGCTGCAGGTCGTATTTCTTGGCAACAGCGATGGCGTCCTTGAAGTCCTCGCGAATCTTGTTAATGTCCCAAACTTGTGTCAGGTAGCCGTCCTGCTCCAGCAACTTCTTGACTTCGGGGGTCTGAGCCTCGTAGTCTTCCTTAGATACGAGGATGCCGGGATAGTTCACCTTACCCTTATACTGCCCAATGGGTGTCCACCAGGCACCATAGTGTGTCAGCAACATGGGGTTGTAGTAGTGGAACGAGAGAATGATATTTTTGTCGCCCTCGGGGACGCGCAGGTACTTCATGGTCTCATAGCCCTGCCAACGGTTAGAACCGATGACCAGCGTACGCTGAGGCTCTATCTCACGCAGAGCCTTGTGAACCTTGGCGATGAGGCGGTTCCACTGCTCGTGGTCATCGGCCACGGGCTCGTTCATGAACTCATAGGCCACCCAGTCGTTGCTGTACTCGTGGAGAACTTCAGACAATTGCTGCCATAGGTTTATGAGATCTTGCTGAGATTTCTCAGAAGTGAATAACGTATTGGTGTCCTCACCTCCTTCGTTGACAGCATTAAAATAGTGTGAACGGATGATATGCAAGTCAACGATAGCACGCAGATTGTGCTTACGAGCCTGGTCGAGGGCCTTGGTCAGCAAGTCCCAAGCCTCGGGCAACTTGTTGCCTTCCTCATCCCAGAACTGTTGCTCGTCAATGGGAATACGCACGAAGTCGAAGCCCAGCTGTGCCAGACGCTCGAAGTCATCCTCCTGGATGTGCAGGCGACGTGCATCGCCACGAGCCTCTGACTGTGACAGCCAGTGACTCACGTTAGTACCACGCTTGATGCGGAAATTGTTCACTCCATCTGTTGTCTCCGTCTTGGGAGAGCAGGCTGTCAGGGCCATCGTGGCTACCAATGCCAGCATAGAAAAAATCTTCTTCATATATATATTCTTGTTAATCTCTAAATTATCAACTCAAATCAATACTTTCTTCCGAAAATTCCCGTCAGCACCCAGGGATTCCTCACTTTCATGCCATGCTCACGGTCGAAGAGCCCGAACTTCTCAGGACCATTGCCAAACTGGTTGTTATCCCAGATGAACGTTGAGATGCCGCGCCGACGAGCCTCGGTGGTAAGGAACTTGCAGTAATAGGCCATGTTCTGGTGCTGCAGATCGGATTGGCCGCCCTTGGTGTGGTCAGTAACACCCCATTCGCCCATGACAAGTCCCAGGCCCTGGCTGGCCCATGTCACCACTACACGGTCCAAGAAGTCTCTCATGGTCTTCTCGTCACTCGGTGAGGCCTCACCATACTGTTTGTAGGGTGCGCCCCAGAAGTAGTACTTGCACTCTCCGGCATAGTCCCAGGGCGTGTAGTAGTGGAACTCCACGCTCATGTAGTCGTTGCCGTTGTCCTCCAAGTCCTTTGGAACAATGAAGTCGCCATTATACAATCCGAAGTCGGGGTTGCACACATAAGTCTGTACGATGAGGTGACGTTTGGCATTGTTGCCGCCAGTGGTGCGGACCACGTCAATAAAAGTCTGGTTGTAAGAATTCTGCACAGCCAGATTCTCAGGCTCGGGCTTGCCCCAGTTATCGCGCAGGTGAATCTCGTTAGTACCAGCAAAGGCTACGCGGTAGTCGTAGTTGGCAAACTCGCTGGCGATATTCAGCCACAGCAGGGCGAGTTTCTGGTTGTTCTCGTCCTTGTACTGATAGGTAGGACGACCCTCCAGCCACTTATCGTGATGCGTATTGATGATGACTTTTAGGTCATTCTCGAGGCACCAGCCCACAACCTCTTTGATACGTGCCAGCCAAGCCTTGTCAATGCTCATGGCAGCGGGATTGGTGATGTGGCACTGCCAGCGGACGGGAATGCGGATGGCGTTGAAACCTGCATCCTTGACTGCCTTGATGACCTTTTTTGTTACGACGGGATTGCCCCATGCCGTCTCAGCCTTAATACTGTTCTCATACATGCCGATTTCCATCGACTCGCCGTCCTGTCCGGGAGCAGAGCATTCGAACTGGTTACCCAAATTCCAGCCAATCACGTTTTGGTTCCACTCTTTCGCGGTGGGTTGTGCCTGAATGCTGATAGCAGTCATGAGAAGCACGAGCGTCAGTGCCGGGAAAAGAGCGGCACTGTTTCTTTTCAGTTTGTTGAAGATGTTGTTCATTTCCAGCTTTCGTTTTTAAGTTTCTGCTGCAAAGGTAGTACGAAAAACGAATATGCAGGTTTGAATGCATACAAATAAGGTTTCAAAACGTCCAAATGTCAGTTTTGAAACCTTAATCTAACAGATTTTATACCTTTTCAGTGTATTTCGACGGTGAAACCTTGAAATATTTCTTGAATACTGTACTGAAATATTTGGCATTATCGAAGCCGGTCATCGCTGCCACATCGGCAACTGTTCTTCCGCTACGCAACAAGGCTGCCGCTCGTTCAAGACGGATGACGCGGATGAAGTCCTGTGGCGATTTGCCAGTAAAGGTCTTCAGTTTAATATAGAAGAGTGTGCGGCTCATGGCCATTTCCTGGCAAAGACGATCAATGCTGAAATCAGTGTCGGAAAGGTTGTCAATAACCAGTTTTGTCACTTTACTGATGAACTCGCTGCCTTCCTCTTTCGGCTCTTCCACGGAAGTGTCTGTCTGTTCTTCCTGAATAGTTGTCTGGTAACTGGCATTAAGTTTGGGATTGTTGACTACCAGACGCATATACTTGGTATGTAATTGATAGATGCGCCTTGCACCATAAAAGGCTAAAAGAATCAGACAGAAATAGACGAGTTTCATCCACCAGGAGTACCACCAGGGCTGTTGGATATGGATGGTCAGTTGCACCTCGTCAAGTACAGCACCACAGGTACGGCTAACGCTTCTAAGCAGTAACTGGTGATGCCCAGGCTCCAAGTTCGTGAATCGGATGTATTGCTGCTCATTGGGCTGGCTCCATTCGCCTCCGCCTACCTGGTATTGGTAGACAATATCAAATTGGTTGCGCAGGTTAATGCTTTCAAAGTTCAAGTCAAAGGTCCTTTTGCTGTATGGCAGTTCCAATTGTCCGTCATGAAGCATCTGGTAAGTTTGTTCTTTGAATTTGTCATCATCATCGCCACAACTGACGGATTTGATTCTCAGACGGGTTAGATAGTTGATTTCCTGGATATTCTCCGGATTGATGATGACAGCTCCCGACGTGGTGCCGAACAACATGAGACCATCCTGCAGGTTGGCAGCAGCCCCGTTGGTGTACTCGCAGGCTAATCCGTAACAGTAGTTGACATCAATCACACGGTCTGGCTGATTGGAATCACACGGTCTGGCTGATTGGGTTTGACAAAGGCCAGTCCATGTTCCGTGGCTATCATGATACGTCCGAAATGGTCTTTGCTCAGGCTGCGCACACTGTTGGAAGGCAGGCCGTTGGCTGTAGTCAACTGAGAACACTGTTTAGACTGCAAGTTATAAACATATATACCACCGCCGTCTGTACCTATCCAAAGCTCGTCGTTGCCGTTCATTAGGAGTGAGAGTACAAAACGGTTGATATCGTCACCTTTGGGAGTCTGGTATTTCAGTTCCTCCTTCTTTCCCGTAGTTGGCGTCACAGTCCATAGACCATAGGCTGTACCAACAGCGATACGGCCGTCGGGCAGCTCCAGCAGGTCGTTCACATAATGTACCTGGTGAAAACGGAATCCCGTATTGGTTTTCTGTACCAATGCTCCGTCCAAACACCCCATCCACAGTCCTCCGTTG
>CACXSA010000099.1 GCA_902770195.1 uncultured Prevotellaceae bacterium | reverse complement strand
CGTGTCCATCCGTGCCTAAATTAATCTACATCGGTAGAAAATTTTTCACTTTTCACTTTTCACTTTTCACTTAAAAAACTTACTTTGTTTTTTATCATTACCTCGTAAATCTCATGCGCGGTGAGTTCCGTTCCCGTTTCCATTTTCGCCATCGCACAGCCCAGGCGCACGTAGTCCGCTGTCGTGCTTAGCCACGTTATCTCCGACTTATACACCCGTTCGCGGCAATACTTGATATACGCCTGCGTGTCGTTCTCGTTGGGCGGTGCAAAGCGCGTCACGATGGCGCGCACCGTGGCACAGCGGTATTTCACGCGATATGTGCGCATCAGCACGATCCAAGCCCTGATGCCGTGCTCGCGCGTTTCAAACTCCACGAAGCCCTTGCAGACTCCCGTCTCACCCTTCCATTTCGATCCCAATCCTTTGCGGATGTTAAAGATGTTATTCTTAGCAATCATAATTTTTTTTGTTTTTTGGTTTTCATACTCGATCTCATCGTCACCGTAGCCGTCAGTTCCACCTCCATTTCAGGCGGTTCCACCTCGTTGTATGGAGCATAAGGGTCATACTCAGCCCCAGGGGCATAAAATCCACTTGCCATAGTTAAACGAAGTCTATTAGATCACCAAAAACTTCCGCTTTCAGGTCTTCCTCCGTTGCGAACACCTCGTTCTCATACTTGGTTGCCGAAGCCTTCTGAAAGCCATACATGATACTCATAGAATCCTTGTACACGAAGACGCTCATGCTCTTCACTTCGTCGCACCTCGCTTTTCCGTTGTCCAGAAATAACACCTTCTGTCCAATCTGATACTTGTTGTTTACTTCCATAACTTTTTTTCTTTTTTGTTCTTACTTGTTTTCAAAAAAGTCGGCCAACTTTTCAATCGCAAAAGTAAAAACAAAAAAAAGCATCCCATTGCAGTGCAACAGAATGCCAATTTTTTGCCAACGTTTTGCCAACGTTTTGCCAAAAATGCTATAGGCTCATGTTCTTCAAAAGGCTTAATTCTTTATCCAGTGCTATCGCCACGCTCCGCAATTGCAGAAACACAGCCTCGTCGTTTTTGCTGTATCTCACATTTTCCATGTGCGTAGCATCTTCGCTGATAAACGACAGCGTTGCCAGTTCCCTGATGTTCCGGTAGTCGCATTTATACTCCAAGTCCTCAGGCAACGGCAGACGTTCTATCCGTTCGCAGAAGTCCTGTGCCTTGACGGGATATCCGCACCGCCAGTGCAACAGCCACAGTGCTCCCGCCCATTTCTGTTTCGAGTCGATAGCCTTACCTTTTCCCACGATGTTGCTCAATGCTGTACATACCTGCTCGTCAGAATACTGGTTTTGATTGTTGTTACTGTCCTTTTCATGGTAATGATTGTCTCCATGAACCTCCATGATAAACTGTCCGATTCTGACATTACCTTTCGACAACTCCTTCAAAATTTTCAGTTTCAGTTCGTCACTCATGATAGTAGATTATTTTTGATTATATTCCATGATTAACTGTTCTATCTTCTCTATTTGGGATATATCCACATGAACATTAATATATAAGTTGTTCACTTGGACTACATGCCTTTTACGATTCATCTTTCGGATTAATTTTCTTGCGCATTTTTTGATTTTCGGGTCACCTATTTTCTTGGTGACCCTGCGTTGACTGCCAAGCAGTTCTTCAGTAATTTTTTTCATTTTGTGGTTTTGTTGTTATTGTTTACAAATTTTCCCACAAAAGTAATATAGGGGGTGTTGCAAAAAACGCCTACACCTCTCCACTTTCTTCATTTTCTTTGTAAAGTTTAACACTTTCGGCATGTTTTGTCCATATTTTTGCCACTACCGACTCAGGTTCCATCACTTTCAACCTGTTTCCACGCTCCATCAGTTTCCCAATGAAATCCCAGGAAGGTCTGAGCCTGAATCTGAAGTCAGCCCAGTCCTCTCCCAGCGTCACTTCCCGCTGGCTCCCATGAAGCGGCAAGTCGCGCAGGTAGTTCATTTCCGTCCCGAAAGCCCTGATAAGGATATCTTCCGCCTCCAGCGTCTCATCCTTCATCACCCCGTAACAGTCTTTCAAGTATTCCGTCACCGTCAGCGATCTGTCCATCAGGAATTCCGTTCCCGTATTCCTCACCCGTTTCATCCTGTCAAGAGCCAACGTAATAACAGGCTTTGAATCCGAAGGCCCTATCAGATACCATCGCTGATGATACAACTTCAGGAAATAAGGCTGTACTGTATAGTAGCTCACCCTGTCCCTTCCGTAAGCCTGATAGCTGATGTGCAGCATCTGGTTTCGCCTCATAGCCTGGATGATGTTTCTAAGGAATCTTTCCGACGAAGGAATATTTTCCACACCTATCCTGTCTTTGATGTCCGCACATTCACCGATGGCATAGTTTACAGCCAGAGTTGACAGCATCCAGTTCTCAATGCTGTCCTTTCGGAATATCTCGGGATTCTTGATATAATAGCCCTCTTTGCTCTTATATCCTATGGCGATATGGAAAATCTCTTCTATCTCATTCCTATATCTGAAAAACTTGCTACGGTCCAATCCTACACCCTCATTCACCTTATCCTTTATCCAAAGGCTGTTAATCTCACTGAGTGTCATAGGTCCGTTGTCGCGTATGGTTGTTATCAGCCATACGTAAGCCTTATACATTAGGTTCTGTCTCATCTTTCTGTTTGTTTGTAGATTAACCTCACGCAAGAACAGAAGCTATGGACACCAGCAGAAATTACGCAGGCCAGGATTACCACGTCCCAACAGCGGAAACCACCAATGCCCACGCTTCTGCAAACGTGAGCTTGGCAGCTATCGACTCGCTGTTACATGATCTTTTGTGGTAATTTGGCCTGCAACGAAGCTTTCAAGCTGTGTTCTTTATAATTTGCTAATCTGGGTGCAAAGGTACGATTAAGCGAGCAAAATACCAAGAAAAACTTGAGTATTTTCGAGCGTGAGTACCTAAGACCGAAGGTCAGAGATACGTTTTTTTATCTCAATGCACCAAAAATCCCTTTTTTATGTGTCATTGAGCATCATCATGCTCCAAATCTTCAGTTGTTTCATAGCGTTATTATTGTTTTGTTTGTATTTACTTTTTTACATCTGTCATTAGTTGTCGCTAACCTGTCCCCGTGGCATTAAGAATTAATCCCCCTTGTTCTAAAACAGGGGGATTTTATTTGGAAAAAGCGATTTACCTCTCAAATTATTTTGCCTTATAAGCGGCGATGCGCTTTGCTACGTTGTCCTTGATATTATTATAGAAGATGGCGTAGTCATCCTGATGGTAGCACTGCGGTCCGGCGAGATCTGTCATTTCATTGGGTACGGCTTTGGCGTTCGTCACGACTGTGCCTCGGGCAAGGCACACCTGCGCGTCACCGTCGATGTCGCGGATCTCAGTCTTGCCAGTCTTCTCATCTCCTACGATTGAGCCAAGGTTCTCGCTGGCGGGTGCATACGTCTCGTCGAGTTTCCAATTCAGTGGATTAATGGCGATTCCATTCTTCGCAATTATGACGTTGGGAATCGGCGCATTCGCCTCCACGTTTTTAGGCCCCTCGGCGTGCCAACTGATGATGACACCCGTATCAGTCTCGCCAGTCGCAAACTTCATGTGCGGGTTTGCCGCAAGGTCGTCCTTCGTGATGGAGTAGCCTATAGCGTATGCGGCCACCATCCGATTGTAGTAGTCAGGATGCTCCTTGAAGTATTTCTTCAGCACGAGGCGGAGGATGGCAGCACCCTGGCTGTGCCCTGCGATAATGAACGGGCGACCGTTATTGAAGTTCTTGAAGTAGTAATCGAGTGCGGCAGTGATATCACCGTAGGGCATACCGACAAGTGCCGCGTCGATGCTTCCGTCCTCCTGAAAGATCTCAGCCGCATACTTCATGCTGCTCTGACGGTAGAATGGGATAAACAGGTTAGTGGATTCCTCAAACACACTCGACTTGATTGCGTGTTCGATATCGATGCCAGCCAGCATCTCGGCGTTGTCAAGTGTCGCGTAGTCGGGATCACCCTCGTTTATGCCAAAGTACATTGTCGAATAAATGTAGAAGGTATCAAACTCCTTGGTAATCTCTGGAATTTGATACCAGTTTTCTTTCTTGGAATAGTCAATAGCCTCTTTCATATCGTTGTCCTTTTTAATTTGAGAAGACTTTCTTGCCCTCGAAGTAAGTTGCTGCGGGCTTGGCCGAGTGAATCTCTGATGCCGGGCAGGTCAGCACATCCTTGTCAACCAGGAGGAAGTCGGCATATTTGCCTACGCTCACGCTGCCTCTCTCCTTCTCGATGAGCATCTGTTTGGCGATGTTGATGGTCAGGGCCTCGATGGCCTGTTCGCGGGTGACGAGTTCCTCGGGCCACCAGGGGTTACCGTTCTCACCGTGAAGCATACCTGTCACGGCTATCTCTATGATGCCGAAGGGGTCGTCTGGACTGCCACTCGTTGCAGGGAAGTCGGAGTGAGAGGTCATGTTGATGCCGTTGTCGAAATAAGATTTCATTGGATAAGACTGGCCTTCCAAACCTACGGGTGCCATACCATGCTCGCGGATATAATCGGCTAACCATGATGGGCCATGGTGCCAGAGCATACCAGAGACGGCATACATGTTATGGTCAGCCATACGCTGATAATCCTCCGCATTGACGTTTCGAACGTGAACAAGCGTGTTGCGCAATTCATCCTTACCGCCATTGGCGTATGCGCTGACCACGGTATTAACGGCCTTGTTACCCATCGTGTGAATATGCATGGAGATACCTTTCGCATTCGTCTTGCGCGTAATGTCCGTCAGT
>CACXSA010000098.1 GCA_902770195.1 uncultured Prevotellaceae bacterium | reverse complement strand
AGCCGGTGATATAGGCAAGTATCTGACTGGATTTGAAGTGTTAAATCCCGAATTGGTGATTTGTCATTTAGATTCCAAAGCTTCGATGCAGATTGATCTCACTATCAATAAAGGACGCGGTTATGTGCCCGCAGATGAGAATCGCGAGTTCTGCACCGATGTCAATGTGATAGCTATTGACTCAATCTACACCCCAATCCGCAACGTGAAATATAGCGTAGAGCCCTATCGTGTAGAGCAGAAGACTGACTACGATAAGCTCGTGCTGGAAGTCACTACGGATGGTTCCATACACCCGAAGGACGCCTTGAAAGAAGCCGCAAAGATCTTAATCTACCATTTCATGCTCTTCTCAGACGAGAAGATCACGTTGGAGAATAACGAGGCTGAGAGCAATCAGGAGTTCGACGAGGAAGTACTGCATATGCGCCAGTTGCTGAAGACTAAGTTGGTTGACATGAACCTCTCTGTTCGTGCACTCAACTGTCTGAAGGCTGCCGATGTAGAGACCCTTGGCGATCTTGTACAATACAACAAGACTGATCTCCTCAAGTTCCGTAACTTCGGTAAGAAATCGCTCACTGAGCTTGATGATTTGCTCGAGAGTCTGAATCTGTCGTTTGGAACCGATATTTCAAAGTACAAACTGGACAAGGAGTAATTGACAATTGATACTTGACAATTGAGAATTGTCCGCTTAAAGAAAAAGTAAACAATGAGACACGGAAAAAAATTCAATCATCTGGGCCGTACTGCTGATCACCGTCGTGCCATGCTTGCCAACATGGCCATTTCTCTGATCATGCACAAAAGAATCACTACGACCCTCGCCAAGGCAAAGGCACTTAAAAAATATGTTGAGCCACTCATCACCCGCTCAAAGGACGACAGCACCAATAGCCGTCGTGTAGTATTCAGCTATCTGCAGAACAAAGAGGCCTTGAAGGAACTCTTCGGTGCGGTAGCCCAGAAAGTCGGTGACCGCCCCGGTGGTTACACTCGTATCATCAAGCTCGGTAGTCGTCAGGGTGACGCTGCAGATATTGCATTCATCGAGCTCGTTGATTTTGATGAGAACATGCTCAAGACTCCTAAGGCAGAAGCTAAGAAGACTCGTCGCTCACGCAAGTCTGCTGCTCCTAAGGCAGAGGCTGCAGAGGCAGAAGCTCCCGTTGAGGAGGCTCCTAAGGCTGAGGAAGCTCCCAAGGCCGAGGCTACTGCTGAAGAGGCAAAAGCTGAGTAATATTTCGATTGAAAACCTGATGCGGTGGGGTGTTGCCAATAAGCAATGCCCCACTTCTTTTTCCCTTTATAGGGATTTCCCTTTTACATTTTCGGGAAATTCCTCTTGCTCTATCGTTGAGAATGTATATCTTTGCAACGTGAAACTTTAAATAGATTGCGTTATGAAGAAAAGTTTGATGATAGTACTCATGTCTGGCTTGTTGATGAGTAGTTGTGGTACCTATACCGGTCAGGGTGCAGCCACAGGTGCTGCTTTTGGGTCTATTTTAGGTTCTGCCATCGGAGGTATTTCTGGTGGATGGCGTGGTCATGATATCGGTACTTTAGTCGGTATGGCTGGTGGAGCTGCCGTAGGTGCAGCAATAGGTGCTGCCGCTGATGAACAGGAGAAACGCAAATATGAGGAATACCAACAACAACGTTCTCGGCGTTATGACTATGACAGAGATGACCAACAATACCGTTCTCAAGGAAGTTATGCCGATGATAGCGGCTTTGACGCTACCAACAGCGGTGATGATCGCATCAGCTTTGACGGTGCAGGTCCGCGTGAAGGTCAGCAAGCCGGTTCGCATCAAGGTCAGTATGTCGGTTCCCATCAAGGCCAGGGAGGATATACTGCTGCCGTGCCTAGCACCTATGATCCGACAACGCGCCCTGCCGAACCAGGCTATAGCGTAAAATATAATTCCTTGATTGAAATTCGTAATGCCCGTTTCATTGATGCCGATAGGGATGGCATCATCCGTGCCAACGAGGAGTGTCGTGTCACCTTTGAAATTATGAATCGCTCTTCTGTCACCCTTTATGATGTACAGCCCACTGTGTTTGAAGTTTCAGGCAACAAACATATCCATATCTCGCCCAACCTTCATGTTGAAAGTATAGCTCCCAACCAAGGTGTTCGTTATACTGCCACGATTATGGCAGATAAAAAATTAAAGGATGGCGAGGCTGTCATCCGTGTCGGAGTGGCGCAGGGCGACAAGGAAATAACCTCTCAGATTAAGGAGTTTTTACTCCAGACGCGGAAGCGTTAGTCCTCCGCTTCTTTGTATTCTCAGCAGCCTTCTGAGCCTTTAGCTGAGCCTCTTTCATCTCTTTCCAGAAAGGAACAAGAGCGGGTGCACCATCGTTGGTTTCCAGTTCCAATTGTGGAATTTCTATTTGGTCGGTAGCCAGGAAAGGCACGATGATGGTTTCAACCTTATGGACGACAACCATAGCGACACCACTTGAAATAATATCTAATTCCTTTGCAGCTCGCCATGACAAATCGATGATACGTCCCCGTACAAAAGGCCCACGGTCTATCACTTTCGCGACGATGCTCCGTCCGTTTGCGGGGTTGTAAACTTTCAGCATTGTACCGAAAGGGTAGGTGCGGTGGGCACAAAATAGGCTGTCATTGTTCATTCGTTCGCCACTGGCAGTCTTACGTCCGGTGAAATTTTTTGAGTAGAAAGAGGCTTTGCCCTTCTGCGGACCTTGTGCCTGCAGAGGGGTAAAGCCTATTGTTAGTATTGTTGCTATTAAAGCTATCTTCCGTATAATCATACAATACCTTGGGCTAACATGGCCTTTGCTACTTTTATAAAGCCAGCCACATTAGCACCCTTTACATAGTTTACATAGCCGTTAGGCTGCTTACCATATTTCACACACTGCTCGTGTATGCCCGACATGATCTGATGCAGACGCTGGTCAACCTCCTCTGCCGTCCAAGCCATACGCATGGAGTTCTGAGTCATTTCCAGTCCACTTGTTGCTACACCACCTGCATTTACGGCTTTTCCAGGGGCGAACAGCTGTCCTGCTTCCAGGAACTTGTCAACAGCCTCTGCCGTGCATCCCATGTTGCTGACCTCGGCCACACACAGTGGCTTCTGAGCCAGTATCATGTCAGCATCGGTACCATTCAACTCGTTCTGTGTAGCACATGGCAGATAGATGTCTGCTTTCTGCTCCCAAGGCTTTTTGCCTGCGAAGAACTTTGAACCAGAGAATTCCTCTTCGTAAGGCTGACATACGTCATTACCGCTAGCTCTCAGTTCCAACAGATACTCTATCTTCTCGGCATCCAGTCCGGCAGGGTCGTAGATGTATCCGTCTGGTCCGCTGATGGTGATAACCTTAGCTCCCAGTTCCGTGGCCTTCTTGGCAGCGCCCCATGCCACATTTCCGAATCCAGACAGTGCTACAGTCTTACCCTTGATGTCCAATCCGTGAGTCTCCATCATGTGGTGTACGAAGTAGAGAGCTCCGTAGCCAGTAGCCTCTGGGCGTAGGATAGAACCGCCCCATTCCATACCCTTACCCGTCAGCGTAGCGCCGTGGAATTGCGAGGTTAGCTTTTTGTACATGCCAAACAGATAGCCTATCTCACGTCCGCCTACGCCGATATCACCGGCAGGCACATCCATATCAGGACCAATCACCTTGTAGAGTTCGCACATGAAAGCTTGACAGAACCGCATAATTTCCGCGTCGCTCTTACCTCGTGGGGCGAAGTCAGAACCACCCTTGCCACCACCCATAGGCAGTGTGGTCAGTGCATTCTTGAAAGTCTGTTCAAATCCGAGGAATTTCAAGATACTGAGGTTTACTGACGGGTGGAAACGCAATCCGCCTTTATATGGGCCGATGGCTGAGTTGAACTGTACTCGGTAGCCGATGTTCACCTGCACCTCTCCTTTGTCGTCCACCCAAGGCACTCGGAAGGTGGTGATACGCTCAGGCTCCACCAAGCGCTCGATAATCTTGGCCTTCTCAAACTCAGGGTGCTGGTTATACACATCCTCAATAGAGATTAACACTTCTCTGACAGCTTGCAGGTATTCTGCTTCACCTGGATGTTTCCGCTCCAGGCCCTGCATAATTTTTTCTACGTTCATAGTATTGTTATTTATAGTTTTAATGTCATATTGTCATTATGACAATGCAAATATAGTTTTTTTTCTTGGAATGACAATGACTTTTTAAGGAATTTTTTGCTCTGGTGGTTACTTTTGTAAGTTTTAATAGTATCATTTGCAAATATTAATGGTATCAATTGCGAGTATTAATGGTAACAATTGCGAGTATTAATGATAACAATTGCGAGTATTAATGGTAGCATTTTTTTTGTGTTTCTGATAAGATTTCTCAAAATAATGTAGTACCTTTGCCAACCTAAAGACCGGAAATATGAGTGCAAACATACCACAGGAGTTTAATAACTTCTTCCTCAAGGACGTGTCGTTCGTCAACCTGATGACGAGACGTATCTTCAACGTACTGATAGTTGCCAATCCCTATGACGCCTTCATGCTGGAGGACGACGGACGCGTGGATGAAAAGATCTTCGACGAGTATATGGAGCTGGGTATGCGTTATCCGCCAACGTTCACACAGGTGTCAACACGTGAGGAGGCGAAGAACGTGCTGGATACGACTGACATCGACCTGGTAATCTGTATGCCGGGTAATGCGGACAATGATGCCTTCGATGTGGCGCGTGGTGTTAAGGAGATGGCTCCCTATATTCCGTGCGTGGTTCTGACCCCCTTCTCACACGGCATCACGAAGCGTATTGAACATGAGGATATGAGCATCTTCGACTATGTGTTCTGCTGGTTGGGAAATACGAACCTCATCCTGAGCATCATCAAGCTGATAGAAGACCAGATGAACATAGAGCACGACATCAAGGAG
>CACXSA010000097.1 GCA_902770195.1 uncultured Prevotellaceae bacterium | reverse complement strand
AACCGTGGAAGGCAACGATTATGAAATGCTGACCAGTAAGTTTTCATTGAGCGTTGACCGTGTATCAAAGAATGCAAAGAGTTGTTGGAACATTGCCCCGTCAGGTATGAAGGGCTTGGACGCCACCTTATATTATTTAAGCCATCTCGCCATAAGTGGCGGTATCATCAAATGTAAGTTTAGTGTATGAATAGTAATTTAGCCAGCCTGCTATTGTCAAGCGTAATGGACTGGGATTATGTGGGATTAAACTCCGAACGTCCTGAGCTCGAATTCATGGGCAGCATGAAATATGATGCATATGACCGCTTCATGCCTGGTACTCGCTTCATGAGCAGTTTGGTACAATGGCTGAACCAGTTTGATGAAGAGGATAGAGAAACTGCGCTCAATTTCGTGAAAAAGAAACTGGTGTTCATCTCTTCCACCCAGATGAACTATCTGGTGGACTTACTTTACGACTCCAAAATCCGTCCTATTCTGTTAAAGAAGGCTACGGAGAACGCCCAGATGCCTTCCTATATGTTGTGTAATCAAAAGGTTCAGAAGCAGTTTGACATTGAGAAGCGTTCGTCATTAGTTGTTGGACTCAGCGACGGTGCTCATACCGACATCCTGCGCCGCAGTGCTGGTTTTAGCAATGAGCAGGTGCTCACCAACTATTATCCCGATGAAAAAAAACTCAAAGATATGCTTTTGGATTTGAGAGAAGACAAAAAGCTGAAGGGAGTTGAAAGAACTTATTTCCGCAACATATTTTTGATTGACGATTTCACGGCCAGTGGTAAGAGTTTTGTGCGCTATGATGAAAATGCGAAGAAGTTCAAAGGAAAACTATCTAAGATCATCGACCAGCTTTGTGCTAGAAACATAGAACGTACAGATGAAGAAATAGCTGCCGGGCAAAAGGAAGAACTACACTTGAGTTATCTGCTGGATGCCAATCAACCTGAAATTCATATTGACATACTGTTCTGCATGGCTACAGATAAGGCTGAGAAGAACATTAGTAAGGGGCTTGATGACTTTTTAGATAAACAGGGTTATAACAAGGTGAAGTATCACATCCACGTTGTGCAGAAGTTGGATGAATCTTTAAGTACAAATATTACCGGTGACCCTGAACTGATGAAAGTGTTGGAGAACCCAAAGTATCTACATCAAAACTTGAAAGATGATACAGCCTACAAGGTGGGCAGTGTCAACAAACCTTACTTAGGCTTCGATGAGTGTGCGCTGCCCGTGGTGCTGTCTCACAACACGCCTAACAATTCACTGCCCATCCTGTGGCAGGATACCGACAATGACCAGGAGTTTAAAGGACTGTTCCCCCGTATTAGCCGTCATTAATTGACTCAGTATGAATTACAAGAACCCATTTGCCATACGAGCCTCTGAAAGGATTGAGACCGACGAGCGGTTCCTTGAACTGTTTTCCGTAGAGCCTTTGTCATATCTGGAGGATAACCATGCGAATGATTCGCTATGGGGTACGCTGTCATATATTCTGAGTTCACCGGGGGCGGGTAAGACCACCCTGTTACGACTCTTCTCGCCCTCAGTTCTGCAACGTGTTACGGCCAAGAGCCATAATATCATTTTTAAGAAATTGGTAAAACTTGGCGTAAAGGATAATAATGGTCTGATTCAGAAGTGCGGCGTCTATCTCCTGATGGGGCGCGACTATGAGTTCCTTGAAGATGATGAGTTGTTTGGCCGCAGAGAGCAGCGGCGCTATTTCCTCTCATTGCTCAATGCACGTATTGTGCTGGCAACCCTCAAGACTTGCATGACGCTAGCGAGTATCAAATATACTTCCCTCCAAGATATTGTCTATACCCCCGAAGATCCAATACACCAGTTCGGGGAGCTGAGGGAAAGCTATACGGGCAAAGATTTGCTCGATTGGGCGACCAAGCAGGAGCGGAAGGTCTGTGAGTTCCTGGATACTTTTGTGGTGCCTGCTGATGGTATTGATGGCAACGATGAACTGTTTGCCTTGAATGCCATGAAAGCTGAATGGTTCAGCTATAAGGGTGAGCCTCTGTGCGGTGAATTTATCTTCCAGATAGACGATGCCCATAAGCTTACTGAACTCCAGAAGCGCATCATCCGTGGTGAGGTAGCTGAGCGTCGCATCCATGCTACTTTGTGGGTTGCGGAGCGTCTGGAAACCTTGAGTACCGAGGATATCCTGAGTGACAACAACGTTCAGGGCCGCGATTATCAAGTCATCAAGCTGGAGATGCTTTCCCAGCGTCTTTTCAATCAGATGGCCAAGGGCGTGGCATCCATGCGTTCCAAGGTGTCTTACGATGGGGTGGATCTTTTCACTTATCTGTCTGAGATCTCCACAGAAAACTATAATGCGGTTTATAACGAAGCCAGTAAGAGATATTTTGCCCTGCTCGAAAAGTTGGCAAGCTATCCCAATTATGAGACATGTCTAAAAGCTATCAGTCAGGAAGACCCATATGACCGGGCCAAGCACAGCCGGGCCATACTGATTTACGCTTCCCGTGAGGATAATGCTCCCCGTCTGTTTGAATATGACTATCAGGAAATCATGGGCATTCTGAGCAAGGACTATAACGACTATGCAGAAGAGTTGCTGCCAGGTGAAATTAGTAAGTTGCCACAGTATTACGGACAGCAGACCCTGATTGACCTGGCTTCCGGTAATATTGAGCAATTCCTGAGCATAGCCTCCAAAATGTATGAAATGCTACTCTCCAAGAAGATCATGGATGCTGCCCGTTATGACCTTACACCTGAAGACCAGAACAAAATTGTGGACGAGTACTGCAAAAGTCGTTTGGAGGACATCAAGCAACTGCAACGTGGAAACAAAATCTACGCCTTCCTGATGCATCTGATTGAATATTGCCGTGAGCAGACCTTCAACCCCACCTATTCTTACCGCACGGTAAGTGGTTTTGCCGTGAAGGAAGAGAACACTGGCCAGTATGGTCAGGATGGCTTCTGGTTCCAAGACAAGGCCAATGAAGAGTTGGCAACTTTACTGAAAGACTGTATGGCCAATAACTTGCTTTATAAAGTACCCCGTACACAAGGTAAGAAAGATCAGAATTGGGCTGTATTTTACTTGAACGAATGGTTGTGCGCCTATGCACACCTGCCCCTGCGTCGTGGCGGTTGGCGCAAACTGTCATTGTACCGCCTGAATCAATGGGCACATTCTGCAAAATAAGAGACACTGCGATGAAGTATAGATGGGAATCATACGTTAAATACCACGGAAAGGATGAGTTGGTAAAATTCTGCAAGGAGTTTTACGGTGACAATCCTAAAGAGAAGGTATTGTTCCTATTGGGCAAGGGCTTTGACCCCCGTATGAACAATACGCTGGCTCTGTTACTTGAAAACGTGAAAGGGTTACAGTTGGATTGCCTCACCTTCGATTTCCCCGACAGTGGCAACCATGCTCAGAACCGCAAACTCTATAAGGACAACATTAAGGAGCTGGAAGCCCTCCAGAAGAAATATGGATTCTCGCTTTTTGAGATTCCGATTGACACCACCCAAAGTTGGGAGAAGCGCATTGCCATGATGAGTCGTCAGGTGGCTGAGCGTGATCTGACCCCGTATCGTGATGTGATTTTGGATGTGAGTTCGCTGCCCCGAGCCTTCTATTTCAACATTGCCAAGGCCTTGTTCAACAAGATGAAGGATGAAAAGACCAAGAACCTGTTCATCACTGTGTCTGAGAATGTGGAGATTGACAAAGGCATTGAGACCAATGTAGCTACTGACAACGTGGAAGCTTTGCCTGGTTTTAAGTCTATGTTGAGTGTTGAGGCTATTCTTGACAGAATCTGCATTCTGATAGCCTTGATTGGGGAACGTCATGTGAAATTGTTGAGAGGTATTTATGATACCTTCAAACCCTCGGATATGTTCCCGGTTTTGCCGTTCCCATCCAATAATAGTCCACGTAGAGCGGATGACCTGATGCAGGAATACCACCAGTTCTTTGAGGAGAAATTGTTTCACGATCCATTGAGTATTACCTACGCTGATGAGCAGAACCCCTTTGAACTCTACCGTATTGTTTCTCAGATGATACGTGAACACAAGAAAACTTTAAAGCCCATCAGTGAGAACGTCTGTTTTGGTATCGCCCTGCTCACAAGCAAGCTCCTGTCGTTGGGCGGTTTGTTAATTGGCTTAGAGTTCAACGACTGTGTCGCCATCTATAATGTCAGTTCCCGTGATTACACCATAGAGGATGCGAATGCCTTAAAGGAACTCAATAAGTCAAGTGAGCCTTTTCTACTTTGGATTACTGGGGAAGCGTACAATGAGAATTGATGCTGGTCAATAAAATTAGTCAATACGTAATAATTGAAAAAGAAAAACGTTATTAGTTTGCGCAGTTAGACAAAAAATGTCTATCTTTGCAAACAAAATAACAAGCACGAGATAATGGCGAGCATAGCAAGCTGGATATATGATAAGCCGCTTAGAGGCAATTACACCTTCACACACGATGAGGTGGCGCAGGCATTCCCTGGCATGAGTGCCGGCAGCATTGCACGGGCACTGACCAGGGAGGTGAGCAAGGGACGGATTATGTCGCCCCTACGCGGCTTCTACGTCATAGTGCCGGATGAGTATGTGCTACGCGGGGCTGTGCCGCAGTCGTTTTACTTGGACGACATGATGCACCACCTGGGACGCAAATACTATGTGGCTCTGCTGAGTGCGGCAAGCTATCACGGAGCTTCTCATCAGGTGCCGCTGCGGTTCAGCGTGATGATAGAGCCTCCCGCCATGCGTGACAAGAAGGGAGAGAAGTACCTTACGCATTATTTCTGCAAGAGCCATATTCCTGAGGCATACGTGGAGAGACGGCAGACGCGGACGGGCTACAAGCGTTTCGCGGGCAGCCACTGTTCTGGCTGAACTGGCAGAGAAACTGGATTTCGGGCGTTTGGCGGCTGACTTCGTGAAGGAGGTGCCGGTAACCAGTCTGCAGCGCCTGGGCTATATTCTGGACGAGGTGCTGGAGGAAGGTGAAGCGGCAGAGTCGGTATACAGTCTGTTGAAGTGTTCCGGGTTCGTGCTCCAGTATGCGCCTTTAAAGGCAGGAAAGAGCAGCGAGGGGTGCGAAAGGAACGCCAAGTGGAGAATTATTGTGAACGAAACCATCGAGATTGACGAGTTATGATACCAGAGCGATATATTACGGAATGGAGTGAGCAGGCCCCGTGGGTGGTGAATAAATTCATCGAACAGGATTTGATAGTCTGCCGTGCGTTAGTATCTATTTATAGCGATGCATTTCTTGCGGAGCATCTGGCGTTCAGAGGCGGCACGGCATTGGGCAAGTTGTATCTGAAGCCGCAGCCCAGATACTCGGAGGACATCGACTTGGTGCAAGTGAAGGCAGAGCCCATAAAAGAAACGATAGACCATCTAAGGGACGCGCTGGCTTGGCTGGGCGAGCCAGTGGTGAAGCAGAAGAAACACAACAATACGCTGGTGTTCAAGGTGCAGCCGACGGATATGGATGCGGGGGAGATTCATTTGAAGGTGGAGATTAACTGCAAGGAGCATTTCTCGGTATATCCGATGGTAAGAGTGCCTTTTGCGGTGAATAGTTCGTGGTTCAAGGGTGATTGCGAAGTGCTGACCTATGAGTTGGCAGAGTTGACAGGAACGAAACTAAGGGCTGTGTATCAGCGAAGAAAGGGACGTGATTTATTTGACTTGTGGAAGATACTGTCAATGCACCCCGAATTGGATAAAGGGAAAGTGATGGAGAGCTATGAGCGGTATCTGGGTTTCACGGCATCGCACCTGCCTACGTACAAGGAATTTTTGCTGAATATGGATGGGAAGCTACAGGATGAGGAATTCTTAACGGACACGGAAATGATTCTTGGGCCACAGGTGGAGTATGACCCACAGGTGGCGTGGGAAAAGGTGAAAGCGGAATTGGTGGAGAGACTTAATCCTGAAGTATGAATATTGATACTTGAAACATGGAACTTGAAACAAATAATA
>CACXSA010000096.1 GCA_902770195.1 uncultured Prevotellaceae bacterium | reverse complement strand
ACGAAAGTGAAATGGCGGGAGTCGCAACCTGGCTGCCTAAGCATCTTCATGAATGTGCTGTGGTTCTTCGTTGGCGGCATCTGGATATGGCTCACCCACATCTTCTACGGTCTCATATTTTGCATTACCATCATTGGCATTCCGTTTGGAAAGATGCACTTTAGGCTGGCAAAGCTAGCTCTTTCACCTTTTGGGAAAGAGGTTGTATACATCCAGTCAGCCATAAGCACCGAGGCTGTAAGAATGATACTGATTCCAGACAGTAACACCGGCTGGAGCCAGACGCGAGGGCTACGACTGAAGGAGGAAGGATTACAGAAGACGGCACAGACCGCAATGCTCGTCAACAAGCAGAGTCTCAGCCAAGAAAAAATAAGTCCATAGAGAGATAAATACAAGAACAGCAAGACTGCTACAATGAAACAAAAGGTGGCTTCGGTTGCAGATAATAGCTGACAGGTCAATTCATCGACATGCCAACAGCCAGGTGCTAAGCCGACGGATAATGAGCGCATAGAGGATATTGGCCAGATACTCCCATTGTAACGACCATATAGGGCCGTTCAGCGGATTGGTTTCTCCCTATCCGCGCACCTCCAGCCCTTTCGGCACAGGAATCATGGTGAACGACCAGAGCATGGCCAGCACTACCAGCCACCACGGTGACTGGGCAATGCCTGGAAAGGCATCACACTGCTGGAAGTAGAACAGCAAGGCACCAATGACCGAGCCACAGATAACCATCGGGTGCAGACGAATGAGACGGCGTTTGAAGAATCCCCATGTCGTCATCCTGTCCCAACGGTCATCGTAGGCATAGCCCATAACAAAGCCGGAGAGAGCGAAGAAGAAGTCAACTGCCAGGTAGCCGTGGTTCAGCGGATGTGCGGCCCCAAGGCCGAAATGCGTCTCACACAAATGATAGACCAGGACAAACACAGCAGCCACACCGCGCAGTCCGTCGAGTATCTCATAACGGGGCTTTGAAGCCAGATAGACGTTGCTTTCTTTAGTACCAGTCATGTTTCTCATCTCTGTTTAGTGCGGCTATGTCGGCCATCTCTTGATCAGTAAGTATGAAATCGAAAATGTCGATGTTCTCGGCTATATGGGCAGGATTGCTGCTGCCAGGAATGGCCACCACACGGCGCTGGTAGTGCCAGCGCAGGATAACCTGTACCACCGACTTGCCATGAGCCTCGGCAATGCGTTTCAGCACCGGGTCGCTCAACAGCTCCGTTTGATAGCCACGGCCTCCTAATGGATACCAAGCCTGTACGACTATACCCTGAGAGTGGATGTAGTCCACTACTTCTGTGTCCTGATAATAAGGGTGAATCTCGTTCTGCACCAATACGGGCTTGACGCTCACTTGTGGCAGGAACCGCTTCAACTCGTCAATATAGAAGCAGGAGATGCCCAAAGAGTGGATTCTCCCTGTCTCGACCTGCTTTTCCATGGCTTTGTATGCTTTCACGTCGTTGTCGCCCGGATGATGGAGCAGCATGATGTCCACATAGCCGATATTGAGTTTGTTAATCCTTTCCTGAATGGCCTGCTCAGGGTTAGCAAACTGTGAACCTGAGTAGATCTTGGTGATGACTGTCACATCCTCGCGCTTGCAGATGCCGTCGGCTATAGCCTGTCGCACGGCACGGCCCACCTCATCCTCATTGCCGTACATATAGGCGGTATCGATAAGGCGGTAGCCGTTTTTCAAGGCCGTATAGACGGAGTTGAAGCAGGTCTCGTTGTGAAGTGAATAGGTGCCTATGCCGAAGGCTGGCATCCAGAGTCCGTTATTGAGCATAATCGTAGGTGCCAAATGTTGTTCGTTATTGTCGAAGGTGATGCTGTCCACCGTCGCTACGTCTATCTGCTCAGTCCACCCGTCGCCGTAGTGTACTCGCATACATTGGGCGTGGGTGAACAAAGTGGATGCCATCATAGCCAGTGTACAAAATTTGCGAAGGTGTGCCATGACTGTAGTGGGCATTACTTCAGGTTCTTGTTGAAAAAGTCTGCGAGCTTGTCCCAGGGGATGAGATTCTTCGGCTCGCCCTTACCCACCAGTTCGGTATAGCCGCCATCATAGAGGTCGCAATGCGATGCACCGGGGATAATGAGCAGTTCCTTGTTCTCTGGATTGGGATTGGGCTTGCCCACGACATTATATCCCTCTGCCTTGCCTTCCACCATATATTGATAGGCAGCCTCGCCAAAGTAGCGTGAGTGGGCTTTCTCGCCGTGCATCACGAGGACAGCCGAGCGAATCTCGTTGATGTAGTAGAGGAAGCGGCTGTTGGCAAATGCCTGTGTGCCAATGGTACGCCAACCGTCGTTTGAGTTACCGCTGCGCTTGTGGTAGCCACGCGGGGTGATGTAGTAGTCGTAGTAGTCCTTCACGAACTGCGGAGCATCATCGGGTAATGGATTTACCACACCCCCAGCCATAGCCATCGGGTCGGCGAGGCGCTGCTTGGCCATAGCCTCACGGGCTGCATGGCGCGACTCCTCCTTGTCTTCGCTGTCGAAATAGCCGTTGCCACTGACGCGGGTCATATCATACATGGTGCTTGCAACCGTAGCCTTGATGCGAGTGTCGGCAGCGGCAGCATTCAGGGCGATGCCTCCCCATCCGCAGATGCCGATGATACCCATCTTCTCTGCATCCACATTTTCTTGTTTTGACAGGAAGTCAATAGCTGCCATGAAGTCCTCGGTGTTGATGTCGGGCGAGGCTGTGCGTCTCGGCTCACCACTACTTTCACCAGTGTAAGAGGGGTCAAAGGCAAGTGCCACAAAACCGCGTTCGGCCATCCGCATGGCATATAGTCCGCTTGACTGCTCCTTACAGGCTCCAAACGGACCGCTGACGGCGAGTGCTGCCAGTTTGCCCTGAGCATCCTTCGGCTCATATAGGTCGGCTGCGAGGGTTAGTCCATACTGTGTTTCAAATGTCACCTTTCGGTGGTTCACCTTGTCGCTCAGAGGGAACACTTTATCCCACTCCTGCGTTAATTCTAACTTCTGCATATTCTCTTCTGTTTTAGTTTGATTGTCTTTCTGGTTGCATGCTGCAAGCACTCCGACCATGAGTATTGTTGCTAATAATACCTTTTTCATATTCTTCTTTTATTTGTTGTTTACTTGATACCTAATCCATACGATGCCGTCCTGTTCTTCCACACTCTTGAAAGTAAGGCGTACAGGTTTACGGCCCATCGGCCTGCCATCGAAAGCAGCAGCCATACCCCCTCGTCCGTCTATGCCATAGCCGTACATCATGCTCACCTCGTCTATCAGGCCGAGGTCGAGCATGGAACCGTTGATGTTTCCGCCACCGACCACCGCCAGACGTTCTATACTGAAGACTGCACGCAACGTCTCCATTGCCGAAGGAAGGTCTATGCCATTGCATCCAGTGGTAATATAAGATATGTGTTTGCTTTTAAGGTAGTCAAGATACTCCTGGCTGGCCTGCTCCGAAAGAATCATCAGCAGGGGGCGGCCAAAGATTTCGGTGGTATTGTCGTCCCACAGCAATGTGCCACGTGTGTCTACGCCGATTGCATAGCTCGCCGCTTCTACAGCCTTGTAGAGCTGCTGCCCTGCATCTTCATGGGGTCTCTGTTGTTGGAACACACCGTCTTGTGCATAGTGCATGGCCAACGTTGTCTTGCCCTCCAGTGTCGAAGGACAGCCGAGTTGTGCCAAAGCCTCATAGTAATGGTTGGTGTCGTCTATCTGCTCGGTCATCTCGCAGTCTATCCTGCCGTCGAGCGAAGCCATCATGTGGCAAATAATGTATGGTCTCATTTCTGTCTTGTTTTAAAATCAGCTGCAAAGGTACGGCGAAAATTCCATAACCCGCATAGACAGATTACGGACAAAACTACCCGAAATGAGTTTTTTTATTATTTTCGTTGACGGTCGAAGAATTGGCGTGGGGTCTGCCCTGTTGCATTCTTGAACATCCGAGAGAAGTGCTGGGGGTATTCAAAGCCCAGTTCTTCGGCCACCCTGTCAATGGTCTTGCCGCTAAGAATGAGATTCTTGGCACGCATCACCACGAAATTGCGTATGTAGTCCTTCGGACTCTCGCCAAGGGCATCTCTGATGATGTCACCAAAATAGCTTGGCGACAGACATAGTTCGCTGGCACAGTATTTCACACTGGGTAAGCCGTTCGTCTTTTGCATGCCACGCGTATAATAATCGGTCAACACCTGCTGAAAACGGCTGAGAATGTCGCTGCCTGCCGCTGTCATCTCCTTGAACTGGCGGTAGTAGAAACGGTTGCAGTAGTCAAGAACAAGCAGAATGTAATTTCTGATAATCTCATTATGCCCGAATGACTGAGACTGCGTTTCCAGTTCTCGGCGTAAGTTTGCCATGAGTTGACTCAGGACGTCTTTTTCCTCGGGAGTCAGGATGAGCGCTTCGTTTGAATGATAGGAAAAGAACTGATAGTCATCGAGCTTCTGTTCGATGAGCGTACCTTGTATGAGCTCGTTGTCGAACAGCAGCACCCAACCGTGGTATTGCCGTCGTGTGCCGTCATCCAGTTTGCCGCATATCTGTCCGGGTGAATAAGCCATCAGAGAACCGTCGCCCTCATGATAGGTTCCGATGCCATAAGTCAGACCTTCCGGGAACTCCTCTTGCATAAAAATACCGTAGCAACTGATCCTGTTCAACGTGTGCCGTATCTCGCCTACCTCGTCATAGTGTATCACCGAGGCGTGGGGATGATAGATTGGCGCACCGATATCCTGTGCGTAGTCATTTGCTTCGTTGATATACAAATCTATCGTCATAACCTCTTATTATCTTGATGTGACCCATCTTAAAATCCTAATTATTCTCAAATCTTGGCACAAAGATAGTGAAATTACACTGATTATTGGTAATTTTGCCACCATATTTAAATGTATTTATGCAAAAGAGAATTTAAAAACCAATATTATGAAGAGTTTTAAGTCTACAGCGTGGCTACTGCCACAACCAGTGCTGATTATCGGCACTTACGATAAAGAAGGAAAGCCCAATGCCATGAAT
>CACXSA010000095.1 GCA_902770195.1 uncultured Prevotellaceae bacterium | reverse complement strand
CGCTCCGTCTCACGCTTCAGCTGTTCCTGCTTGTGCATGATGTCGTTGATGTTACGCCAGATTCCGAAGCTGCCCTTCAGCTTGCCATGCTCGTCATACTCAGGAATGCTGTTGATCTGTACCCATTGCAACTCCGTAGTAGATTGCGTGATGACAGGATACACCTGTCCGACATAAACCAGAGGATGGTCCAGCGCCTTATAGGGGTCTTCCAAGGCTCGCACGAAGTCGTCGTCCTGGTTGACGAAGATGCCACGCAAATCGTCGAGGGGAAACGAATGGGCAATGGTGCTCAGACCATTATAGAACTCGACGCAGTTACGCTCTATGGAGATGCGCCAGGGTTGCATGTGACAGTTCTCCATCATATAGCGCAACTCCGTCTCATAAACCTGGATGGCCTCATTAGCTTTCTTGATCTGCTCCTCGTTCTGCTTCTGCTGCAGATAAAGCTGACGCTCCTCGGTGACATCCCGCGTGGCAATGGCGAGATAGACCAGCTTGCCTGACTCGTCGTGAATGGGATGGAGGCGGATTTCCAGGTATTCGTTGATGTTGCGCTCAGGAATGACACTTTGCGAACAACCCCAATATTCGGTGAGGTTATTGCGGTCGAGCACCTCGATGAAGGGGAACAGGTCGAAAAGATTGTTGTTCGAGAAGAAGGCATCGTCAACCTCGCTGTCGAAGTGACAGATTGTACGCATTTGCTCGTTGGCATCCAGCAGCCAGCCGTCAGGGGAATAGAAGGAGAGGCCGATGATGGAATGCTCGAAAATCTGCTTATAGCGTTCGGACAAGGCCTCCTCTTCCTGTTGCTGCTCATGGAGCTTGGTCTCGTCAACCAGTGTACTGATGATGCTGACGGGCTGTTCTTCGCCCTCAGCATACTCGGCAACGCTGGTGTTGTGCAGATAGCCCCAACGAGGCTCGCCACCCGTGTAGTCGAAATTCCACCGGTAGTCGAACTCCACGCTCCGTTGGCTTCCCGCAATGAGTGCCCTGATGTTAGTGAGCACGGTATCGAGGTCGTCTGGATGAACATGCTTCTTATAGTCTTCGAGACTGAGACCTTCGTCGGGCAACATGTGTCCGCTCAACTTGCTGAGATACTGACGGGAGATGTCATAGATAATGACATTATTGGCACTGATTTCCAGGGCTTTCACCATCAGGTCGTGAGCCGTAAGTGTGCGCGCGACGCTATGACGGCGCAAACGACGAAATATATTAGAGAATAACGACATCATAAATCATTGTTTGGGTTGATACGACGTTTTATGACCTTAGCCTCACAAGGTACGGAGATCCATACCGTGGCACCTTTGCCCAACTCTGACTCAAAATCAATAGTACCTCCCATTTGCTGGACAAGCGACTGGGCGATAGGCAGGTCTAGGCCTGTTCCGCAAAGCTTCTGATTCTTATCACGTATAAAGCGGTCGAAGATATGTGGCAACGTCTCGGCATCGATGCCCATGCCATCGTCCTCGAAACTGATGGTGAGCTCGCCACGACGATACTCACAACGGGCACAGATATTGCCCTCTTCCAGGAATTGGCTAGCCACAAAGCATACCCGCTCAATAGCCATACCCAAGTTGGAGTCATCAATATCGACTACCAGACTTTCGTAAGGACAGTCTATCGCGGTTTTCACCTTAGGCGACATATTGCTCCACCCCATCTGACAATGTCCCTCGAATACCTGAGCAAAGTCCACGTCCGACTTGTTATACTCAATCATATTGGCATCCAGGCGAGAAAGGAACAGGATGTCATTGATCAGGCTTAACAGGATATTCGAACTCTGCTTAATCTGTTCGACAAAGAAGGCTTCGTCAGCCTCGTCGTGCTCTGTCTCAAAAAGGTCGGCAAAACCCACGACATTATTCAATGGGGTACGAATCTCATAACTCATGTTGGTCAGGAACGACTGCTTGAGCAACTCGGTTTCCTGAGCCTTCTTGGTCTCAACAGCCAGGCGGCGCTCTGTCTCCACCATATCGGTCATGTTACGACAGACACCGAAGTAGTGCTCCACCTGACCATCCTTGTCAAGAATGGGCACCATATTGAACTGCAACCAAATCTGCCGGCCTTTCTCGTCGCGAATCTCTGTCTCGATGATTTCCTGAATGTTGTATCGGGTCAGATGGTCCATGCGATTCAACGCACTGGAAATGGTACGACGGAAGCGAGGGGTGCCTAGGCGAATGCAGCGCAACTGCGACATACGCAACTGTTCCTCGTTGATGGTGTCGGAAAGTTGGAACGTGAAGTTCTTCGGACTGTATGACACGAAACGGACACCACTGACCCGCAGGGCGTAGTTGATGTTGGTAATATACTCCTGGACATTCTGCGTAGCCCGGCGCAGGCGTTCTGCTCCCTCCCGCTGGCGATGGACGGACTCTACCATTTCGGTAATGTCGCGGCCACACATATAGAGACCTTCCAGTTCGCCCTTGGCATTACGAAGCGGATTAATGGTGGAGTCGTAATACATCTTTCCCTTCAGTCCGAAGCGGTCTGTCTGATATATCTTGTCTTTGAAATGACTGAAGTCAACCAATGTGGTAGTACGGGTGTTCTCCATCTGTTGCAGGTCGCCACCCGAATACATCGGGTTGTTCTGAAGCAGGAACCTGTCCTTGATTACCTTTTCACGATCCTTTACGCCAAAAGCCTGGCAAGCCTTGTCATTGATGTCCTGGATGACGCCATTCTTGTCGTAGAACACCATGTCGAGCAAGGAAGTGTTGAACACGGTATGATAACGCATGAGCAACTGTGACACCTGTTGCTGCTTATGGACCTCGTTGGTAATGTCGTGCTGTATGCCCAATATGCTACTAACATAGCCGTGCTTGTCACGTCCTGCCACCGATATATTGACATCATAGATGCGCTGCGATTCAGGGGTGTTACTTCTGACTCTTACCACACTGGATTCTTTTTTGCCTTCGCTCACATCGACAAGAACCTGACTAAGCTCTTCATAATCGTCACGATTGAACAAGCGGGAAAATTCTACAAGATTATACGTTTCATCATATTTTCCAGAGTCGGAAAGATAGAGATAATGGCGCTGAGCCATATCGTAAATCCAGATGCGCTGCTTGCTGGCTTTCAGGATAAGGGCCAGACGTGAATTCTGGCTTTGACGGGCATTATCCTCCCCCTGACGCCGACGAGTGAACAAGCGATGAAAGAATGGTATCATTGTTGATCGTTATTGGATACAAAATAGTGTGGCAAAGATATAAAACTTATGCCACACTACAAAATTTTCAAGGATGTTTTTTTCTTAGAGGGGGTATTCCTCGAAAGCATAGAGCACTGTAGAGAGGTAGCGCTCACCGGTATCGGGCAATAGAGCGACAACCTTTTTACCTGCATTCTCAGGGCGCTTGGCCACCTGAACAGCTGCATAGAGGGCAGCACCGGCACTGATGCCCACCAACAGACCTTCCTGCTGGGCAATCTCACGACCCGTACGGATGGCATCGTCATTCTCGACGTCAAACACCTCGTCAATGACATGGGCATCATAAGTCTTGGGAACAAAGCCGGCACCGATGCCCTGAATCTTGTGAGGTCCGCTCTGGCCACCATTCAACACAGGGCTGGACTTAGGCTCTACGGCGATGATTTTCACGTTGGGGTTCTGCTCTTTCAGGTACTTACCGATGCCCGATATGGTGCCACCGGTGCCCACACCTGCCACAAACACGTCCACCTGGCCATCGGTATCGTTCCATATCTCAACACCTGTAGTAGCATAATGCTTTGCTGGGTTGGCAGGATTCTCAAACTGCTGCAGGATGATGCTGCCAGGAATAGAGTCGCGCAACTCCTCAGCAGCACGGATAGCACCAGCCATACCGTCCTTACCACTGGTCAGACGTACCTCTGCGCCATAGGCCTTCACCAGATTACGACGCTCCACACTCATGGTCTCGGGCATCGTAAGAATCAAATGATAGCCTCTTACTGCGGACACCAAAGCAAGTCCTACGCCTGTATTACCACTGGTTGGTTCGATAATGGTTGCACCAGGCTTCAAGAGTCCTTTCTGTTCTGCATCTTCTATCATAGCCAGGGCGATACGGTCTTTCACGCTGCCTCCGGGATTAAAAAATTCCACCTTGGCGATAACTGGGGTCTTCAGGCCCTTCTCTGCCGAGAACTTATTCAGTTCAAGTAATGGGGTGTGACCTATCAAGTCGGTCAACTGTTTTGCAATCTTTGCCATAATTCATTCTTTGTTTTTATATTTGCTACTTAAATTATCAATGATATCGTCAATATGCTCTGTGCCAATAGACAAGCGGATGGTACTGGGTGTGATATGCTGTTGAGCCAGCTCTTCGGGAGTCATCTGCGAATGGGTGGTGGTATAGGGATGGATGACCAGGCTCTTCACATCGGCCACATTAGCCAACAGCGAGAAGATCTCCAACGAGTCAATGAACTTCCACGCCTCTTTCTCGCCACCCTTGATCTCGAAAGTGAAGATAGAGCCTGCACCATTGGGATAGAGCTTCTGATACAACGCATGGTCGGGATGAGAGGCTACGGAAGGATGATTTACCTTGGCCACCTTAGGATGGTTCTGCAGGAAGTTGACCACCTTGAGGGCATTCTCCACATGACGCTCTACACGCAGGCTCAATGTCTCCAGACCTTGTAATAATATAAACGCATTGAAGGGTGAAATGGTTGCACCGGTATCACGAAGAATGACGGCACGGATACGGGTAACGAAGGCTGATGCACCTGCCACATCAGCAAAAACGGCACCATGATAGGAAGGATCGGGCTTTCCAAGTGTGGGGAACTTGTCAGCATTCTTCTTCCAGTCGAACTGTCCGCCATCAACGATGACACCACCCAGCGAAGAACCATGACCACCAATAAACTTGGTGGCTGAGTGTACCACGACATCGGCACCATGCTCGATAGGACGAATCAAGTAAGGTGTGCCAAAGGTATTGTCGATAATCAGGGGGATGTTATGCTTATGGGCTACCTCTGAAAGTGCATCGATATTAGTCACGTCACTATTGGGATTACCAAAGGTCTCGGCATAGATGGCTTTGGTGTTAGGACGAATAGCAGCCTCAACAGCAGTCAAATCGTTTACATTGACAATAGTATTTGAAATGCCTTGATTGGCTAAAGTATGGGTAATCAGGTTGAAAGAGCCGCCATAAAGGTTATCAGCAGCTACAATATGATCGCCAGCCAAAACAATATTTTGGAGGGCATAAGTGACGGCAGCGGCACCACTGGCTACTGCCAAGCCTGCCACACCACCTTCCAAAGCTGCCACACGATCCTCGAAAACACCCTGTGTGGAGTTGGTCAATCGACCATAGATATTACCGGCATCACGCAGACCGAAACGGTCAGCAGCATGCTGGGAATTGCGGAACACATAACTGGTAGTCTGGTAAATAGGAACGGCACGTGCATCGGTTGCGGGGTCGGGCTGTTCCTGTCCTACATGCAATTGCAAAGTCTCGAAGTGAAGTTTTTTGTTGTTGCTCATAATTGTTCTTTTTTATATGTTAATACTACGTTCCAAATTCACACTGACAAGGACTGTGCTGCCAGTCCTCGCAGCAGTTCTTTTTTAAAACTGGTGCAAAGGTACGGCGATTTCTGCATACAGGAAATAGCATAAATGGGCCATTCTGCATACCACAATTGTGGTATTTCGCAATAAACATACTATTATAAATAAGGTATAGGAAGAAAAGACCCTATGCACAAAACAAAAACATAAGACAGATTCGCTCAAAAATAAAAATAAATCCTAATTTTTTTTGTATTTTGCAGACTAATCCGTATCTTTGTCGAAAGAAAATAATAATCACACGAGTATGATAGACGTAAAACAAACATTAAACGCTGCTGAAGAGCGCATGCAGATGGCTGCCATGTTTCTGGAAGAGGAACTGAGCCGAGTACGCGCCGGACGTGCCAACGTAGCCATCCTTGATGGTGTTCGCGTAGAGTCTTATGGTTCTAAGGTGCCTCTGAACCAAGTTGCCAACATCTCAACTCCTGATGCCCGTACCATTGCCATCAAGCCCTGGGACAGGAAGCAAATCAGAGACATTGAAAAGGCTATCATGGACTCAGATGTAGGTATTACCCCTGAGAATAATGGCGAGATTATCCGTCTGGGTATTCCTCAGCCCACTGAGGAGCGTCGCCGCGACTTGGTGAAGCAATGTAACAAGATTTGCGAGAAGGCTAAGGTAGAGGTTCGCAACGTGCGTGGTGACATCAAGGAAAAGCTGAAGAAGGCCATCAAAGACGGACTCTCTGAGGACAATGAAAAGGATGCAGAGGCTGAACTCCAGAAGATTCACGACAAGTACATCAAGAAGCTTGACGAATTGATGGAAGCCAAGAACAAGGAGATCATGACTGTCTAGTTGACAATTGATAGTTGACAATTGAAAGGACTCGTCATTAAGAATACAGGAAGCTGGTACACCGTCCTGACGGACGATGACCAGCTCCTTGATTGTAAGGTGAAGGGCAATTTCCGCATCAAGGGAATCCGCTCTACAAATCCCATTGCAGTGGGTGACCATGTCGTAGTGGGAGAAGGCAATTGGATTACGGAGATAGAAGACCGTCGTAACTACATTATCCGTAAGTCAATCAACCTGTCTAAACAAAGTCATATCCTGGCTGCCAATGTTGATCAGGCACTGCTAGTTGTTACCGTCGTAAAACCAGAGACCTCAACGACATTCATCGACCGTTTTCTGGCATCTGCAGAAGCCTACCGCGTACCCGTCGTTATTATCTTTAACAAGACTGATTTGCTCACAGACGAGGAACTGCATTATCAACAGATGATGATTAACCTGTACGAGACGATAGGCTATGAGTGTAGGGCAATCTCCGCAACAACAGGACTTGGCGTGGAAGAACTGCAACCGTTATTAGAAGGAAAAATTACCCTGCTTAGCGGCAATAGCGGTGTGGGCAAGTCAACCCTTATCAATCAGCTGGTTCCCACTGCCAACCAACGTGTAGCAGATATCAGCGATGCACACCAGACAGGTATCCACACTACAACCTTCTCTGAGATGATTCCTCTCTCTCCCCATTACTCAGTCCTCACTCCTCATTCCTCATTCCTTATTGATACACCAGGTATCAAGGGCTTCGGTACGTTCGATATGGAACGTGAGGAACTGACCAGCTATTTCAAGGAAATCTTCGAGTTCTCCAAGCAATGTCGTTTCTCCGACTGTACCCATACCCATGAACCTGGATGTGCGGTTCTGAAAGCAGTGGAAGACCACTACATTGCTCAGAGCCGCTACCAGTCTTACCTCTCAATGCTTGAGGATAAGGATGAGAATAAGTATCGTGAGGCCTATTAGCCTTACCTTATTCTCTTAAGTGTTGCCTTCATATCACTGTCATCCACCGACAGGAGTTCACCACCCTCACTGAGGATCATTCTAGAGCCATTGTTCTCAATCTTGACGATGCCGTTGTTAGCAGTATAGCGTGATTTATAATTGTAGAACTTAGTCTTGAGCACCAAGTCGGCCTGCCATAACTTGCGATTGGCCCAGCTGACGCCAAGTTCTTTGGCACGCTCTTTATCCATTACGATTTTCATTTTCATCCGCATGTCGTGGCTATTGATAAACTCGATAGTCACTGTCATCGTGAAGATTTCATTCATCACAGTCACACGTTCATTGCGCATCTCAGGGGTCTCATTGTCTTTATTACCAAGCAGATGAGTAACACTCATTTTTCCGTTGTAATAGATACGTCCCTTCATATCCTGTGCCTGGATAGTGATAGTCAGCAACAGACTGACGATTACAAATAATAACTTTTTCATTTCTTAATAATTTATCCAATTGTTATTGTATATTTTGACATAAAAGATGCTCCTGGCAGGAGATGGTTCATTAGTGGCTTGTCTTTAAACTCGCCATTGAAACCACGTGGGTCACCAATACCATACCACGGTTCAATACACACGAAGGGAGCCTGTTTGTCATAAGGACTCCAGAACGCACAGACTGGCGTTTTGTAGTCAACCGTAATAGCAGGCTCTCCATTTGTGTCCATCAGCATGGCACGATGGGTCTGGCTCTTGTGAATCTTGACAGAATCATTGCGGAAGAAGTTGTTGTTAATCTCCATAATACCCATATCTGCCTCCAAAGGCACGTCCACCATATCGTGTGAGCCATCAGCATAACTCTTCAAAGCATCCATTGGGTCCTCATTGTCCAGCTTGATCATACCCTCTAATTTTCCACCGGGCATATTAAAAGCAGGATGTCCGCCTATCTGGAAGTGAATCTCACGGGTATCTGTATTCTCCACATGCCAAATGACATGGATCTTATTACCCTCCAAACGATAGGTAATAGCAAGGTTGAAATGATAGGGATATACCTCGAGTGTCTCTTCCGAATCATGCAGGGCAAAGGTCACCTTGTCCTCTGTCTGAGAAATCAGCGTGAACTCCTTGTCGCGGGCAAAGCCGTGACGAGGCAGATGATACTCCTTACCATCCACACGATAGGTATTGTCATTCACACTGCATACTATAGGGAAGAGAATGGGCGAATGGCGAGGCCACTCAGGACCAGCCTGCCACATATACTCCCTGCCCTCTTTGTCTTTCACACTTTGGAGCTCGGCTCCTTTCTCTGCGACTCGAATGGTCAGCTGTTCATTCTTCAGTTCTACCATAATAGTTTGATATTATTTGAGTTGTTTTACCCATGTTATGATATCTCTGATAACTTCTTCAGAGAAGGTTTCTTCTATGGTGCCGTATTCTGTGGGCAGACCCGTCTGGCAGTGTTGGAACAAGTGGTTCAGACCATCATACTGCTTGATAAGGTTTTGCTTGTTTTTGGGCAGAGTGCGACGCAGGGCGGGTACACTCTGACTGGCGACAACCTGACAGTCTTTACTGCCATTCAGTGCCATTACAGGGCATTTGATTTTAGCGATGTCACTCTGAGGATCGTAGTCAATGAACCACTGAATCCAAGGACTTTGTTTGATTTGAGGCATCTCGCGCAGTTTCTCTATGGTGAGATCCTTAGCAGCATCACCTCCCAGCAATTTGTTCTGTGCCAGCAGAATACTATCACCCTTCACTGCAGGACCTGCCAGTGAGACAATGAAATCAACTTTTTTCTGTGCGCCCAACATAAAGGCTATCGAACTTCCTTCGCTATGACCCAGGATGCCCACCTTTTTAAAGCGTCCACTATGGCGCAACCATTCGATACCTGCCAAGGCATCATCGGCAAAATCCTTGGTGGTGACATTGGCATCCATTCCGCCAACAGACTTGCCTGTCGCCCTGTCATCGTAACGCAGGGTGGCAATGCCTGCACGAGTGTCGGCTATTACTGCGAAGGGTTTATGTTCGAACACCTCTTCATCTCGGTTCTGCGCACCACTGCCCGTCACCATCAGGAGTACACATTTGGCATCGGCTGGAATGGTGAGTGTTCCCGCGAGTGTGGCTCCTGCTTTGTCGTTGGAAAATGTCACCTCTTCTGTCTCGTATGGATATGGGGGCTGTGGAGTCTGGTGGCGATTCGCTTTTGCTGGCTCACCAGGTTTCAGATTCAATGGTAACTTGAAACCGTTTTGAGTAAACACGCCTTTTAACTCGCCATTCTCCAAATGGGCTGCGTATGATGCATTCAACGAGATGACACTTACTTTCAGAGAATCAGCAGAAAGGAAATCAACGTTTGCAGGAATGCCATTTGCACCCTGCTGAGGACTATCTAGTGTACATTTGCCATCCGTTCCATGTGCCACTGATGTTCTGTGCAGAGGCAGTAATACCAATGCAGGCTAAAGCTAAAGTTAAGAATCGTTTTTTCATTCTGTCTTCTGGATGAGGTAAATAAATACAAAACCAATGACGCCAATCACTGCCAGAACACCTATACAAAAAACTTTCGTCAGGGGCGAGTCAGGACTGAAAGCAGCTATTATAAAGCTCATCAAAGCCAATCCAACAGCAAGAATACGCACCATGCGAATCGATAGTTCCACCTGACGGATATTTCGCAATTGAATGCAAAAAAGATTAATATGACTCGGTGAGTAGGCGCACAACAGGCTAACGATGGTGACTATGGAAAAAACGCCAAGGTCAAACCATTCGTCAGTAGTAGCCAGTTTTTGCGTGGCTATCGACACAATCCATGCACTCAGCAAGATAACGAGGGCAGTCGTCTCAAAGATGGTACCCTCGGGCGTACGGTGTACTTTTACTTTCTTAATATCAAATTTCTCCTGTTCCATTATCTTTCTTCTTTTTTGGCAGACGCTTGGC
>CACXSA010000094.1 GCA_902770195.1 uncultured Prevotellaceae bacterium | reverse complement strand
TTCGCTCAATTGATAGAGTTTTTGGATAGCGACAAGTTCCGTCACCTTGTTGACAAGTACGATGGGAATCGCTACGTCAAGCATTTCACTTGTTGGAATCAACTCCTCGCTCTGATGTTCGGACAACTCAGTAATCGTGAGAGCCTGCGTGACTTGATTGTTGCCTTGGAAGCTCATCAGTCAAAACGCTATCATCTCGGCTTAGGCCGGGAGCCTATCGCTAAGACGACATTTGCCACAGCCAACCAAACACGCGACTATCGCATCTTCGAAGAGTTTGCATTCTACATGATGGATCAGGCTCGCAGTAAACGTGTCGTAGACATCTTCAAGCTCAAAGGCAAGGTATATGCATTCGACTCAACGACGATTCCGCTCTGTCTTTCAGTCTTCTGGTGGGCAAAGTTTCGCAGAAAGAAAGGTGGAGTCAAGGCACATGTCCTGTATGATTTGGAATCACAGGTCCCTGCTTATTTCCACATCACCACAGCGTCTGTCCACGATTCGAAGGTCATGAAGGAAATCCCTTATGAATCAGGTTCTTACTACGTGTTCGACCGTGGTTACAATGCCTTCAAGGAACTCTATCACATCCATCGGCATGAGTTGTCCTCGCTTGAGGTTGCCGATCTCTATAAGAACAGGTGGCAGATTGAGCTCTTCTTCAAGTGGCTGAAGCAGCATCTGAAGATCAAGAAATTCTGGGGCAGAACAGAGAATGCCGTCAGGATCCCAATCAGTGCAGCCATCATTGCCTATTGTCTGGTCGCTATCGTGCAACATGATATGAGACTGGAGCGCTCGACCTATGAGGTCTTGCAAATCCTCAGTATCTCACTGACAGACAAGACTCCCTTGAATGAGTTGTTTGAAAAGACTAAATTCAACGATGTCAAAAAACAATTTGGTCCCCTCATTCCGGGGCTATTTGATTAATATTTAACTCGTCCCAATTTTAACGGGACACTAATGATTAACTGTATATCCTCATGTTGCGTGCAAATATACAAAAAAAGAGGTATTACAAATGACTTCGTAGTCAAATTTCCTAAACTATTATAATAATTTCCAAAATAATAGTAAATAACGTGCTGATTGGTCCCGAGGTTAAGATTACGACTGTTGACCACGACCTAAACGATAGGCACAATCTTTTCCATTTCGGGAAGGTGACGATAAAAGAAAATGCGTGGATATGCATCGGTGCCATCATCTGTCCGGGTGTAACCATTGGTAAAAATGCCGTCGTTGCTGCAGGATCTGTGGTAACGAAGGATGTGCCTGACAATGTGGTGGTTGGCGGCGTACCAGCAAAGGTGATTAAAAAGATTAAATAGAAAGTCCGAAGGTGCTGAAAAAAAACTCATAATCTTTACTATATAGGCATAAACAAAAATATTTTGCGAAACAAAATCGGATTAAACAAATTACAGAAATGAAGAAAATTATGATTATCGACGGAGGCCCGCGCAAGACATTCAACACGGCCTCGATGCTACAGAAATTTGCGGAAGGTGCAACATCTGTAAGTAGTGAAATTGAAGTAAAGACGGTACGACTTTATGGTCTCGATTACAAGGGGTGCATGTCGTGTATGGCTTGTAAGATCAAGGGCAAGGCGTCAAACGTCTGCAAGTTCAAGGATGCGCTGACATCAGTATTGGAAGAGATAGCCCAAGCTGACGGCTTGGTTCTCGGCTCACCGATATACTTTGGCGATGTGACCGGTCAGATGCGTACTTTCTTGGAGCGGCTTGCATTCCCCTGGCTTTCCTACAATGACTATAGCATGACAGCGCCCAAACGTATGCCCGTGGTACTGATGGAAACCATGAACGGTACTCCCGAACAGAACAATAGTCAGGGCTACGGCTCGATGGAATACTGCATTACCAATGCACTTGGACAGCCCGAGCACATCAATGCCTACAACACCTACCAGGTGAAGAATTACAATAACTTCGAACTGGCCAGTTTCTCAGAGGAAGCCAAACGGCAATACCGCGATGAGCACTGGGAAGAGGACTTGCAGAAAGCTTTCGATGCTGGAAAACGGATGGCAGAAAGTATGATGACCAGAGAGTCATAAATAAGATGAAGAAGAAGATAATAATAAATACTTGGCGCCACTCGGCCGAAGGGCGCTAGCAAGGTTTGAAGCAAACCTTTCTTCATATATCCAGTTTCCAACCATTATCGCCGTGATAGATCATCTGGTGAGTCATGCCACCGTCAACACAGATGTTCTCGCCAGTGATGAAACCCGCCTTGTCGGAACAGAGGTAGAGCACCATGTTGGCAATGTCCATCGGATTGCCAACACGACCCACCGGCTGCTGAATGGTATCAGGACCGTCATAGACGGTATATGCCGTATCAATCCATCCAGGTGAGATAGAGTTTACGCGTACCTTACCGGCAAGGCTGACAGCCAGTGCATGGGTCAAAGCAGCTATACCACCTTTGGCTGCCGTATAGCTCTCCGTTTGCGGCTGGCTCATGCGATCGCGCGACGACGAGATATTCACAATAGCGGCTCCCTCAGCAAAATGCGGAGCAAAAAGCTTAGCGAGGTAGAACGGAGCAGTGACCCCCACACTCATGGCATACTGGAACTCCTCATAGCTGCATTCGTCAATGCCCTTCATCAGCGGCAGGGCATTATTGACGAGGTAGTCCACATGACCATACTTCCCGATGATCTCTTGGGCAAACCGCTCCAACACCTGCTTGACTGATATATCGCCCACATAGTGTTGTCCCTCCTGCTTGTCAATGACGCAGACGTGTGCTCCGGCTTTCTGAAACTCTTCGGCGATACAGCGTCCGATGCCCTGAGCACCTCCTGTCACGACGGCAATTTTATCCTTGAAAGTATCCATAACTTTAGTTTCTGTCAGGCAACTTGATAAACAATGATAATTTTTGGTGCAAATATAGCGAAAATTCCCTGATTATCATTATCTTTGCAAATAAAATTAAGTGTATTTAGGTATTACGCATATGATAGACCAGATTATTGACTATAACAAAACTTTCGTAGAACAGAAGGGATACGAGAAGTATCTGACCGACAAGTACCCAGACAAGAAACTGGCGGTACTGTCGTGTATGGACACCCGACTGACAGAACTGTTACCTGCTGCCCTCGGTCTGAAGAACGGTGATGCCAAGATTATCAAGAATGCTGGAGGCTTGGTGATTTCTGCTTTCGATTCTGCCATGCGCAGCCTTATCGTAGCTATTTACGAATTAGGTGTGCAGGAGATTATGGTGGTAGCCCACTCTCATTGCGGAGCCTGCCGGATGAGACACTTGACACCATCCGCAAGTGTGGTATTGACCTCAATCAGTGGCTGGAAGGTTTCAAAGATACACCGACTTCCGTCCGTAAGACCGTTGGGACCATCAAGACCCATCCGTTGGTGCCGAAGGACATTGTGGTTCGTGGGTTTATTATTGATTCAGAGACAGGAGGCTTAAAAGAAATCCAATGAAGTATATTGTTTTTATATTCGTATTTGTAGCCTTGTTTTTATGCTCATGCCGTAATAGCAAGACAGATGTGGCACAGTCCTCTGATGTGCAGACGGAAGATACGTTAAGAACCATTACGGAAGACATGGCTTTCGAAGGCGTGAACAACTATTGCCATAAGGAATATGACTGGAGTGTAGCAAATGATAATCCTGACATCATATATGTAAAGATGGGCGAAGAGACCGATTCTGCCTATCAGGTGGTATTCCGCAGCTACACAGGTGCCTTTGTGCATTTCTATGTCAATAAGAAAAGTGGCACCACAAGAATGGTGGAAAAAGTGCCAAACCTCAATGTTGAGGAGGATGCAGGAACCATCAACTTATTTGATTACATAGAAGACCAAAAATGATGCCCACTATTGTAGGTGTGGTCCTGTCCTTCATCTATGCTCCTCACACATGGTGCAGTTAGTTTCTGTCCGATGGGGTTGCTGTCATCATGGGTAGCTGCCAAGAACGCTCCGTTGCCAAGTGCATTCAAGAGCATTCTTAGTCGTCACTGAGAAACTGGTTGTATTGTCAGACGACGCTCATAACGGGTGGTCTTGACCTGATAGCCGGGTAATACATAGCAGGCCGTGCAACCAACGCCGGTGGTGTTGTAGTCCAGGTTCAGGGTGATGCCGTCCTGTTTTCGCAGCTGGTAAGTATATACTGCCTTTGTCAGGTTGTCGCTGCTGTAGTGGTAGGCGTTGAAGTTGAACGGCTCGTCCATTGCGAAGCGCAGTCCTTGCCCTGATTCATTGCTCATAGTGAGCCAGCGGTTGTCGCAGCGCAGACCGCAATCCTGTGGAATGAGGTAGGGCTCGAACATATCGTCCACTGTGCGCTCATAGATGCCGATGGCGTAGCCTGTTTTGCGGTCGGGGTAGTTCTCTTCCGGTCCGCGTCCGTACCATCTCACTTGCTGCAACGGGTCGCTGAGTGTCATGGTCAGTCCGATACGGGGCAAGAGTGCAGGCATCGGGCCTTCGGGTTCAAGGATGTGATGGAGAGCGATGGTGCCGTCGCCATTGATGCGGTATTCATAGACCTCAGAGAACCCCGAGTAGCGCAATCCAGTGATGTAAGCATCGAGCGATGTGTTAACGGGAGCCCCGAACTGCGAGAAGCAGCGCACGTTGATATAAACCTGATCGTTGGCCTCAAAAGCCTCGCAGGAGATGGGGATGCGGGTGATGGCATCCAGATTGTTACTGTAGAATTCGTTGGCGATCTGTGCACCATTCCAGGGCTTGCGGTTGTGGTATGTGATATTCCATTGGTCCCAGCCATCGACCTCGAGTGCCAGCGGAGCACGCCAGACATTCAACAGGAGTGGCGACTTGAGCAGTTCCTGACCGGCCTGTCGGATGCTGAAGAGTTGGCCGTCTGGCGTAAAGGAGTACGAGAATCCCTCGCCACTCACGGTGATGGCGTCATTCGTACGGCTCAGTACAGCCTTCCCTACGGTCTTGTCAGAAGGTACGAGCAACTGACGCCAAGGGAGTTCCAACTGGTCCCAGGCTGCAACGTGTCCCTTCTGTGCCCAGATCTCATCGTTCTTCAGTGAGCTTGTTATCATCAGCCGGTATTCGCACCCGGGTTTGATGGAGGGTTGGCTGTAGGGTAGGGTGATGACTTTCTTGCTGAGCGGCTCCACATCAGGACTGAGTGTGCCCTGTTGCAGGCAGACGCCATCCTCGTAGAGTTCCCATTTCATGTCGTAATAAGAGGTGTTCAGGAAGTGGTTCCTGTTCCATATCTCCACCGTCCCGTTGTCGACACTCAGCAACCGGCAAGATATGGGCTGGGTTGATTTTTTCATCTGCCAGATTTCCGGCTGTACGGTACGGTCGGGCCATATTGTGCCATAAGTACGCGCACCGATGCCGTAGCTGAAATAAGTGCCCTCCTGCTGCTCTGTCTCGAAGTCGAGGTTCAATAGCTGCCCCGAGTTGTCGGTAATGATGACATTGTCCATCAGTGCATCACAGATATACACATGGGTGTCCTGTCCGTGGGTCTGCTCGTTGCGGCCAATGTTCACGGGGAACGGAGCATTGATGATGTTACCTTGTGCCTCCATCTGTGCCACCTGCATCCGGTCGATGCTCACCGTCATCTGCTTGCCGTCGTAGCAGGCCTCCACATGATGCCACTTGTCCTCCCAGTCGTTAGGCAGTGGGGCGGTCAGTTCGTACTTGTCGTTCTTTCCCTTGTCGGTATTGATGTAGAACACCAACTGCTCCTTACCCCTTTGTTCGACACCAAACTGCCATTCGCCCTTGGTCACAAACGAGCCGCAGGAACTGATGAGCTTGCGGGGACAGACATCGAAGCTGATGGTCAGGGTATTGCCAGTCAGTTCCAGACAGTCGTCGCGATAGACTTCCACCCACTCGTCGTGACCGCTCAAGTCAATCACATGATTCTTGCGGTTACGGCTGTCGGCCATCAGTTTGGCATTGCCCATGATATGCGCCATCACATCATGGCCTGATTTGTCGGTGAGCCTGCGTGCGGGTTGCGTCAGTCCCGGCGACACGAAGTCCCATACGGCACCGCCAATGCAGCGCTCGTGGGTATAGACGGCACGCCACATCTCGTCGAACATGCCGCCGCTGTTGCCTGCCACAGATATATACTCATCCATAAACGACGGACGCACATCGCCGTCACCATGTCGTCCCACCCTGAGGTCCATAGCCAGCGGTGTTGGATAGCGGGGCCCGATGATGTCCTCGGCAGGATGACTGTAAGCGTTGCCGCCGTACATCCACCAGCGGGTATGGTCGTATTTGCGTCCTTCGGCAATCACCTCGCCAATGTTTGGTCCCTCGCCACTCTCGTTGCCGGCACTCCAGAACAGCACCGCAGGCTGGTTGCGGTCGCGCAGCACCATGCGGCGCACACGCTCCCGGTACATCGGTATGAATCGCTTGTCGCCAGAGACCCATTCGGTGGCATGCGCCTCTACGCCAGCTTCGTCGATGATATACAGTCCGTAGCGGGCGGCATATTCCAGATAGCGCGGCACGGGCGGATAGTGGCTGGTGCGCACGCCGTTGAAACCAAACTGCTTCAGGATGGTCATATCCTTCTTGACCAGTTCGTCGTTCACAGCGTGACCGTTGTCAGGATCCTGCATGTGCGAGCATTGCGCATTTACCTTCAGCGGTTTGCCGTTGAGGTAGAACACGTTGTTGCGCATCTCGGTCTCCTTGAAGCCCACGTCTTGACGGGCATCCTCGGGTGTGCTTTCCGACAGGCGCTTGCCGGTAGCGGCATCCACGAGGTACATCTTGAGGTTATACAGATTCGGTGTCTCGGCCGTCCATTTTAAGGGGTTGCTGATGTGCTTGCTCATCTTTAGTGTCATTGACCATTGACCATTATCCATTGACCATTGACCATTAACCATTGACCCTGAACCACTCTCCAATCGCGCCACCTCCCTGTCGTTGGCATCGGTCAGTACGCCCTGCACCTTGAGGGGTGTCGTGACAGGCTGCTTGTCATAGCTTCTGACAGTCACCTCGATGTTCAAGTCGGCATCGCGGTAATCCTTGTCCAAATCGGTGGTCACATACCAGTCGAACAGGCGGGTCTTGGGTGTGGCATAGAGCCATACATCGTCGAAGATGCCTGCCAGACGCCAGTAGTCCTGTCCTTCGAGATAGAAGCCGTCACTGTATTTGACAACCTTCATGGCCAACGTATTGCGACCTTTCTTCAGATACTTTGTAATATTATACTCTGCAGGCTCCTGGGCTCCCTCGTTGTAGCCTACCTCCTGACCGTTAATCCACAGGAACGATGCCGACGCCACCTTTTCAAAGCGTAGGAATACCTCCTCGCCGTTCCAGTCTGCAGGAATGGTGAAGGTGGTACGGTAGGCACCCGTGGGGTTGTAGTCGCGTGGCGTCTTTGGCGGGTCTGCCTTGAACGGTGCAGACACGTTGCGGAACAGCGGGTCTCCGTAGCCCCTCATCTCCCAGTTTGAAGGCACGTCGATGGTGGACCATTTCGCGTCGGAGAATTTCTCTTCGAAGAAGTTGTTAGGTATTTCCTGTGGCGTGTCGGCATAGCAGAACTTCCACCTGCCGTTGAGCAGGACATGATGACCGGGAATGTAATATGCTCGGCTTTCCTCCTGTCCGTATTCGAATACATCGAGGTTCTCGATGAAATCATACAGGTTGTCAAACCCTCTCGTCTTCTCTGTCTGTGCCATAGCATTTATCCATGCGCACAACACCATTGAAACTATTACAATTTTTTTCATGAACATGATTGTGATTATCAGCAACTTGTGAGCCTAAAAATTACCTTTTAATAATTTATTGGACAGTAATATTTCATATATATTCTTATTTGTGGCAAAGGTACAAAAATATAACGAAAACCAAAACAATTTTGAGATAAAATAAATTTCCAGCTAATTATCATTGATACTACAACAATTTCGAACTGGCCGGTTTTTCCGAAGAAGCCAAGCGGCAGTACCGCGATGAGCACTGGGAAGAGGACTTGCAAAAAGCTTTCGATGCAGGAAAACGGATGGCAGAGAGTATTGAGTCCTCTAACGAGGATTGGCTAAAAAGCAGGGGAAACCATCAAAACCCATCCGCTTGTGCCAAAGGATATTGTTGTGAGAGGGTTTGTCATTGACTCTGAAACGGGTGCATTGGAAGAGATAAAAACCATTGACTTATTCCCATAAGTTTGGTCGTTTGAGAATAATTCTGGATATTTGCTCCTGTCAAACGATAAAACAGCAGATGCTAAGATAAAGAGAAATTGAATAAAAACGCAAGGGCGGGAACCGAGGCCGAGGATGTCGGCAGGGTTCCCGTCCTTTTTTGTGACGTTTTGTTACTTTTAACGGCAAAAGCGAATAACTTCGCGAAATTATTCTTATCTTTGCACCCGTTAGAACAATAATACAAAACAATATGCCAGAGATAAGTAAATTCTACGGAATCATCATCTACATGTATATCGACGACCACCGCTCGGCCCTTGGGACGCTTGCCTAAGCAAGAATTCGTCCCATTTTCATGTGTGGTACGACGACTACCAGGCCGAAATCACCATCAAGGAAGGAATTGTACGTGGCGAAATGCCTCGTCGGGCTTTGCGTCTTGTCTTT
>CACXSA010000093.1 GCA_902770195.1 uncultured Prevotellaceae bacterium | reverse complement strand
TGGAAGAAGCCGATTCTGTTTATGCTTTGATGCGTGCTGTGCCCTATCGCGATATTGCTGCCGAGATGATGGTTGTGCCTTACCTGAAAATGCGGGGCAGATATGCTGACATCTTGGAGTCTGCACAATACAGTCGTAAGATAATCGAGGAGGACAGCAACGAGTTAGGTATGAATATGCTCCGTGTTCTGAAGGATGAGGTCGATGCCCACATAGGTCTTAACAACTACGAGGCCGCTGCACAGTGCTATTCTACGCTGACCAGGTTAACAGACTCGTTGCATGTGAATAATATGAACTATTTTTCTAAGGAGGCTAGTGAGGATCTCCAGCGTGAGCATGTGATTGCGCGCCAGAACCTCCAGCTTTCCATTGGTATCTCCGTCTTGATTATCCTGATTTTGCTGATGTTGGCAGCCTTCCTTCATCACCTCCAGACGCGCAAGCGTACCAAGATGATGATGGCTACCATCGACGAGTTGATGTATTATCGTGGTATCGTGCTTCAAAATGGTGATAAGGTTTCCGTTGAAAAGGGTGAAAATGATGCTGTTTCTCATGAAGAGAAGCGTCGTTTCAAGGAGATGGACAAGCGCATCATCAAGGAAGAGCTGTTCCGTAGTCCTGACTTTGGTCGTGACGATCTTATGCGCCTCATGGGTGTTGACAAGAACGCGATAGCCCCTATCGTCCAGAAATACGCTCATACCAACGTTTCCGGCTATATCAAGATGAAGCGTATGGAGTATGCTGTATCCCTGTTGAAGGAGCATCCTGAGCTCACCATAGCTGCTATTGCTGATATGAGCGGCATCAAGAGTGTCACCACGTTCGTCAACCATTTCAAGGAAACCTACGGTATCACTCCTTCCGACTATCGGGCTTCCATAGTCAATTCTGCCCCCCCCAATAAGTAGTTAAAATTAGTCTTAAAACCTATAAATTTTGTCTTTTTTTACTATTAAAAGGACAAATTTGTTGATTTAGCAGACAAATTTGTATATTTTTCCGTTAATTTTTGTTTCACCTTATATTTTTTTTTGTACTTTTGCATAATCAACATGACGAACTGTCGTCAACAAGATTGCATCAAAGGGTATGAAAAAGAAACTAAATTATCGAAAGACGTTAGTAGTATTGCTGCTGTTCATTACTCAGTCGGTGTCAGCTCAACAGGTGACACTCAGCAACAATCTACTCTATGATATCTGGCTGACTCCCAATCTCCGGATGGGTGTCCGCTTGTCTCCGCATTGGTCGATGGGGCTCACGGCTGGATATCGTCCTTGGCCCTCTGACGATAACACGTCTAAGAAATGGAAGCATTTGCTTTTGGCTCCTGATGTGCGCTATTGGACCGACTCTGTCAATGTTCATCACTTCTTTGGTGTCAATCTTATTTACAGCCATTACAATGTTGCCGAAGTTAAGTTTCCCTTCGGACTCTGGAAGTCCGTTCGAGATGAACGCCGTCAGGGTGATCTGGGCGCCATCGGGGCCTACTATGGTTACTCTTGGCCTTTAGGTCGTTTCTGGAATATCGAGGCTCACATTGGTGCAGCCATTGGATATACTAAGTTCGACCGTTTTGAGTGCGGTCATTGTGGCAAGAAAATTGGTACAGAGAAGAAAGTCTTCGTACTCCCCCAGGCTGGTGTAAGCATTGTCTATAACATCCCGGGTCGTCCTCGTAAGGTTGAAGAGGGCGTTATGCCCTTGCCTCCCGTCATGGAAGTTCCAGCTACAGCAGCCGTTGTCGAGAAGCCTTTCGTCCCCGTTTTGTCAAAAGTAGCCGATTTCAAGGGACGTGCCGGACAGCTCCAGCAGGAAAATCCTGTCGTGCAGCATATCTCCAACTACCGTCCTTACGATCGTACTCGCATCCTCCGCAAGGAGAAAGATGCCCTCTTTGTTCATTTCGACCAGGGCAAGTTTCAGCTCAATGCCAATTATCGTGACAATCAGCGTGTGATGGATCGCATTGTCGATATCACCCGCCAGATTGTAACTGATAGTGCCAGCAGCGTCAAAAAGATTCAGATTATTGGACTTGCCTCCGTCGAAGGTGTGCCTGCTTCCAATGAACGACTGGCTCAGAACCGTGCTTTGGTATTGCAGAAATATATCCAACAAAACGTCACCGTTCCCGACACCCTTTTCGAGACCGTCGGTGGTGGTGAGGCTTGGTCTGAGTTCCGCGACCTCTTGAACGATATGGTTCCGGAGAATGCCCAGCTCTCGAAAGCCGTAGAGATTATTGACCAGGAGAACGATGTCAATGAGCGCGAGCGTCGCATCAGGCAGTTGGACAACGGTCGCACGTGGACCTACATCAAGGAGCATCTCCTGAAGGACCTGCGTAACTCCGGTTACATCCGCATCTATTTCGACTACGTGCCTGACAAGGCAGCTGCCACCATCAACGAGGCCAGCGAACTGCTCACCACTGATTGCATCGACTGTCACCGCGAGGCCCTCCGCCTCTTGCAGACCGTCCGCAATGACGAGCGTGCCCAGAACGCCCTGGCCACCGCTCTCTGGCTTACTGGTCAGAAAGACGAAGCCCTCTCCACTTTCCGTCGTGCTGCCGCCAATGGCAACAGCGATGCCCAGGAGAACCTCCGTCGCTTGGAAATCATTACAGAATAACAACATATAGTTAGAAACTTAAATAATTGCAATTATGAATAAAATGAAAAAGTATTTAATGATGTTTGCAGCACTTGTTGCTACAACAGTAGGCTTCACCGCTTGTAGCAGTGAGGACGACTTAGCCAGTGCTGAGCAAGAGCAGCCAGTTTTGGGTGATGCTATCAAGGCGCAGTTCACCATTTCTATTCCGACGGCTGCCGGTGGCACAACTCGTCAGGCTTCAGAAATTGTTAATGCGGGTCAGTCTATTACTGATTTCGGAGGTATCTATTTTATCAAATTGTACCCTTCAGCCTTATTGCCTGAGAAATTTACAGACAATACTTCTGTAGAAGGCCATGGTACTAATTTTATAGGAAAGAACATTGCTTTGACACATCTTGTGATTCCTACAACTGCAACAGTGAACAATTATATTCCCAGTCAGCAGTTATTAGGAACCAATAATTCTGTTCTATACGGTGACGTGCAGCTTCAGTTAGGAACTAGGACATTCCTGTTCTATGGTATGGCTATTGGAAATAAGGCGGTATATGATGAAAATACTCATAAGCTTATCATAGATAGAACTACTGATAATTCTACATCAAAAGGTTGGAATTCAACTCTAGATTCTTACACATGGCAAGAAAAGTTTGTCAATGGATTCCTCAATCAAAGTGGACTTGTTGACCAACCTGGTAATGTGACAAATGTCAAGTTCACACCAGAACCAATTACTACAGCGACAAAAAGCAATGCCAAACGTACGGCAATCATTACTTACCTAAATAGTATAGCAGATGCTAATGGTTGGAGTGCATCGACAAATGGTGGTTTCGCAGCTTTGTATTCTGCTTTTACTGGTATGAAGGCAGGTTCTTCAGTAAACTTACAAGTTGCTATTAAGGATTTGTATTTTGCATTGAAGGACAATACTGATCCAGTGGCCGTAGCTATCTGTGCAAAGATTAAAAATGAAACTTATGTAACCATAGATGATAATGCTGGTACGTTGGAATTTAAAACCAATATTTCTGGATATCCTTCTGGCGATGTTACAAACGAAACCGACGATAGTGACCATCTGCCAGACGGTGCTGCTGTCTTGACATGGGATCCTACTAACAAATTCAGCTATACGACAGCCAATATGAGTACTTCTGCAATGACCATTACTAATCTAGAGAGCTATGTATATCCTGCATGTCTTTATTATTGGGGAAAGAGTGGCATCTTGACGTCTGAGGAATCTAAACAGAGTTTATATACAAATGCTTTAACCTGGGACAAAATAGCAACTGCTACCAACTATGCTAATGGAAATGCCATTACTTCAACAACCCGTTCGGTTGTACTTGTCGATCCCGTGCAATATGCTGTTGGACGTTTGGACATCAGTGTAGTTCCTGCAGCATCAAGCACATCTCCTGCATTATCAACACTTACAGATGCAGGAACTGGCGTGTATACTAAAACGGTAGATGTAAGCAAACTGAAATTAACGGGAATCTTGATTGGTGGACAAAAGCCAGTTGATTGGAAGTTTGAACCAACGGGTACATCAGAATATACCATTTATGACAACATTGAAGTTTCAAATACGCAAGGTGGAGTGGCGCTTCAGACTAATCATAACGATGTACTGAATCATACTTTAGTGCTTGAGAGCACAGGTAAAGAAGGTGAGGTTGAAGAAAAAATCCAGGTAGCTCTTGAATTTATTAATAATGACAAGGATTTTACGGGTGAAACAGGTATTGTACCCGTGGGAACAAAGTTCTATTTGATAGGCGAACTTGATGCAAGTAAATATAAAACTAATGATGGATATACAAATACAGGCGGTAAGGTCTTTAAGCAGGATTATATCACTCGTGCAAAGTTTACCATTGCCAGTCTAAAACATGCTATTAATACGATACCAGACCTACGTAATCCCAAGGTCGAGTTAGGTCTTTCAGTAGATTTGAGCTGGGAGACGGGTATTACTTTTGATGAAGTTATAGAATAAAAAACAATAAATATATGAAGAAAATGAAGCAATTAGCCCTGATGAGTGCGATAGCACTGACAGGAGCAGTAGGATTCACTGCATGCTCATCGTCCGATGACGTGTCACAGGATGTGTCGAATCCGAATTTCAACCCCCAGACGAATGAGGTTTTGGCAAAGTTCGTCTTTAATGTATCGACGGGTAACAGCACAACTCGCCAGACATCAGCAGCCACACAGGCTGCAATTAGCGAGACATTCCGTGGTATCGATAATGCCGTGCTTTTCTCTTTTAAGCAGGGTTCTGATGGTAAGACAATTGCCGCTGCCGGTACAGCAGACAAGCGCTTTGACCTGTCACGTATCATCGCTGCTGGAGGCGTTAGTGAAGACAAGGCCAGCCGTGTGATAGAGACTTCGTTGCCCTTGAATTCTAACACGCTGTTGTTCTATGGCAGGGCCATTCCCGGTACAGTCTCTCAGTCTGAGGCAGACGCAGGCATTACTGCTTACGATATGTTTGGACATCTCGACAAATACGAGGTGGCTGGTACGGGTGAAGGCCTGAATCTTGCCAACACTACTTTCGAACTGAGCCCTCGTATTAATGGTAACAAGGAAAACTTCAAGAAGATTCAGGACTTGTTGGCCGGTGTGCTGACGGTTATCATGAACACCAACCTGGCAGGCACACACCATGAGACCGTTGAATACCAAGGTGCAAATGTTACCTACGGCGACATCTATTGGGCTGACTATGCCAACAATGATAAGAAGAGCCCAGTGACTACTTCACATGCACTTTATGCCTTGGAGGTTAAGCTGGCTGATGCCTATCGTGAGATGGTATCC
>CACXSA010000092.1:7998-9222 GCA_902770195.1 uncultured Prevotellaceae bacterium | reverse complement strand
GCTTTATAAACAGCTTCGATGCCAAGAGAGTTGAAATGCTTTTTGGCAAATTCCATACGAGCTATTTCATGGGGAGTAAGAGCTTTCTTGTCGTTAATATCATTGGTTCCTTTAATCTCAACAACAAAATAATATTCTTGTTGATCTTGATTATTCCGTAAGGAAACACGCTTCAACACGACACCAAAGTCTGGCTCGTAGTTGCCGATAGGTGTTGGAATCTTGTACCATGATGGAAATTTCAAGAAACACACTACCTTTTGATTTTCATTTTTGTCAGCATCAACAGCAAAGTCGCGTTCAAGTCCACTGTCATAGAGCGTTTTATCCCAAACACCATGATTAGGAGTTGAGACATAATTGTCACAAGCATCCTTGGTGAAGTCAGCAAAGTTGAAAGGATACACCTCATCTGTTGGATTATATTTCACGCATCTGACTAATTCGTCAAGCTGCACCTGTTTGATTTTGAACGCAGCTGTTTCCAGAAAAACTGGCGGATTCTTCAGATATTCCTTTTGGGTCTCAATATCCCGAACGATACGCATTACGGAATTATAACATAGTCCAGTCTTTTCGCTAAGATCTTCCACCAAATCTTGTGGGGAATAATGCCCTTTTAAATCACGATCTTCCGAACCTATGTATTCCCGTTGCGACAAATCTTCAATATCGCCAACCCTATAGCTGGAAACTTCGGCTTTGTATTCAGCAATAGAGATGTTGTTCAACTCCTCTATGCTACGACGTATGATAGCATCCTCATCGAAACTTACGCGATAGGTCGTCTTCTTGGCAATTGTATCCCAAAACCTGCGGAACACACTCAGAATGCCTTCATTCTTATTCAGCTTGAACGTTACGCGGTTCTGATGCTTGCCTTTATGGGTATGCTTGAGCTTGGTGCCAGCACCAGACTTGCCAAATGCCTTCTCGTTTTCGTTCTGATAACTACGGGCAAAAGTCTCGTAGGTCTCGTTAGGAACCACAGTGAGTTGATTAATGACTTCATCGTCTGGCGTACCCTCTGCATCATAAACACGTTCACCTTGCTGGTTTACACAGATACGAAGACCTCGGCCTATTTCCTGGCGTTTCTTATTCTCTGAATAACTTTCGTTGAGAGTGGCAATACCGAACACATTTGGATTGTCCCATCCTACACCAAGCGCAGAATGAGAGAACACGAATTCTATTGTACTACTAAATGATAGGAGCTTCTGC
>CACXSA010000092.1:0-7977 GCA_902770195.1 uncultured Prevotellaceae bacterium | reverse complement strand
CGGAGGAGTCTGTCCATTGTGAAACTCAGCATATACTGTTTTGTACTGCTGTTCGAAAATTTTCTTGATGACTGGGTTGTCAGGGCTCATATAGTTAGCTACCTTGTCAATGAAGATGAGTGAAAGATTCTTGATGCCTTTAGGCTTTAAATGTTCTTGGTTTTGGAAGTGACGGCGAATGAGCCATTCCAACTGCAATGCCCAAACCTGTTCCTTGTTTGCCGACGATGCTCCCTCTTCGATGCTGGTGCCATTGGTGAACTCTACAACCCATTTACGAGTACTCAATTTCTTGTAAATGCGACTAATCGTAAAGTCAGAATAGGTGTCGTTACCAGATTTCTCGGCAAGGTTATCGCCTTTCTTTAAAAGGTTGGAATCTTTGAAGACAAAGTTCTCTTTGGATTTATTGTATTTCCAGAACTTCAGCTTCACCTTTGGCTCTGTCTTGGTTTCCTGCACTTCGCTGATTTCAATTTTCAGAGTTGCTTCATCGTTTTTCTCAGTCACAGTAAGCACCTCAATTTTCTTGACCAGCCCCAAACGATAGCTCTCACTTGGGGTCAGTTGATAGAGCATATTAACCTTCACAGCATGCGTGGCAGAATATCGGAACTTGAACAACGGAGAAAGCTTTGAAAGCCAAAGTTGTGAATTTTCCGTGTCCATACCCTCTTGCGGCTCGTCCATAAAAACGATGGGATGAGTGCGAGCGATAGCCTCAATGAAGGGCTTGTTGTTGAACAGGTCTTCACGCACTTCTTGATTCAGAATCTTGTCTTCAGAGTTGAACGAGGCCATCGTCATTATCATGATCTGTGGTGTCTCAGCAGTAATGAAGTCACGAAGGTCGCTCAACTTGGAACTATCATAGACAAAAGCATTAGGCGTAAAACCGTATTTGTCTTCCAACTGCCCTTTGAAATTCTCAAACGTATCTATGGCTCCCTGACGGATGGGAATTGACGGAACAAGAACGATGAACTTTGTTAGCCCATATTCTTTGTACAGTTCGTATGCTGTCTGGAGATAGGTCAAGGTCTTGCCCGTACCCGTCTCCATTTCTATGCATGCATTCCTGGTTTCTTGAAGATTGGATTGTAAAGAATCCACTCCGTTTTCCGCTGCAATCTTGTTTATGTTTGACATCAACGCCTCTGAAGACAACGAGCAGTAGTTGGCCCGAATGTCCTCATCCGTCGCATTGTCGTATGTATTTTTTTCCATCCCACGAAAGACCTCCACCACACTTTGTATGGCAGTTCTTTGGTGTTCTGGAGTTTCTAATTTGAATATCATCATTATATCATTTTACGATTCTTTCTTATTGCTACTCTCCGCAAACACCCTTTGAAGTTCCTCCTTTGGCGGTAGAGCCTTCAGCAACGCACATTCAGATACTGGAATGGTCATTCCGTCGTTCAACAGCGACCAGTCCACAGTTTTTTGCATGATAAATCTGCCTTCGTAATCCATCAGTTATTAGCTTATTCTATCAAATCATCTTTATCATATACCTCGCGCAAAAATACAAAATATTATTCAATAATTTCCATAAAGTATAATCTTTCTTCTGTTTTTTATTGATATATCACTAAAAAACCATAAAAAATGGGTTCCTTAAAACGATTTTTCGTGATTGAAGGTTTTTATTTCAATGGAATTTGTACCTTTGCCCCTGTCCAATGCATAAGTACATTATATCAAGTAAAGATCTCCAACTTATCAAGTATAGAGCCTCAATGGAACAAGCATATAACAAGGTAGTATCTCCTATTCATGTCCGGTACTTGTCCGGTATATGTCCGGTATATGTTCGGTATAAAAGCGGACATGTACCGAACAAGTGCCGAACATATAGCGGACAACGATTGGAGGTACATAGGCGCTACGCAGGGGCTACTATATGGATAGAACGGAGGTATGCATAAGAAGTGTTAGAGAGTAGTATGAGAAGTGCTATAGGTTGGCATGAGATGTTTCGAAAAGAAGTATGAATAGTTTTTAAAATCATTAAAATAGGAGGAAAGAGCGATGAAGATGAAAAACAATCCGGGATTTGGACTGACGATGCCCAAAAGGGTACGTATTGCAGGTATGACTTTTTACACGCGTAACTTCCACAGTTCGTGCAGCGGCAGAAGATGCGACACACGACGATGCTGTGGAAGATGTTACGCTTCTGCGACACAATGTTCACAGAGCGGCGCACGGCATATCAGAATTTCGCATCGTTGGCAAATCAGTTGCCTGTGGTATATGTACCTGATGACGGAACCATGAACCAGTCGTCATTCCTGATGCCGGGCATTCCGGTGAGCGATGGAGTATTGCCGACGATATGAAGGGGTGGGCTCTGGTAAAGGTTATTGACGACCGTTGTTCGCGGCAAACAATCGTAACCCGCTGTACCTTGTATCAGCAATACACGACAGAGGATGCCTTGGAAGCAGCAGCTGACAGCTATGGCGGGCTGACCGAGACTCCTTTTCTGTCGCCACGGTGAACTCACACAGGCGCAAGCTTTGTTTAGTTAAAAGTTAAGAGTTAAAAATTAAAAGTTAATTTTTTGTATTTCTCACAACTTATTCGTACCTTTGTCGCAAACTAAAGCACTATGAAACCGGAATAGTACAAGAACGTCATCTTCGCTGCCATTCTTTTATTTGGTGCATGCGTATTTACTGCTTGTTCGAAAGACGATGACGAAAAGACTTTTGGAATTGACACAACAAACCGAATCGATAAATACAACGATATGGAAAGTATAGTAGAATCTCTGCCTTTCTCCCAACTTCAGGGAGTAAGCGTCGGAAATGCACAGGACAATGATGCCAAGACAGGCGTTACGGTGTTCTTTTTCCCCCAGGCCTCTATGGCCTCGGCGGTAGTATTAGGTGGCGGTCCTGCATCACGCGAGGTGCCGCTTCTGGACCCTCAGCGCAATACGCAGCCTCTCAATGCCTTGGTTTTCAGTGGCGGTTCGGCTTATGGTCTGGCGGCTTCTGATGGTGTGGCGAAATGTCTTGAAGAACATGGTCATGGCTATGACACGGGCTTCGGACTGGTTCCCATAGTATGCCAGAGCTGCATCTTCGATCTGTCATACGGCAAGGGTAACGTACGCCCCGACCGTGAGATGGGCTATAAGGCTTGCCTGAATGCCATCGCTGGCAACACACCACTCAGTGGGAATGTAGGTGCCGGCATGGGAGCCACTGTGGGCAAACCTGGAGGCATGGCCTCGGCTCAAAAGAGCGGCATAGGGTATGCTGCAGCACGAATCGGAAAGTTGGAAGTGGGTGTGGCCGTCGTTGTCAATGCCTTAGGTGACATCTTCCAAGACGGTATAAAGATAGCAGGCATGACCACCGCCGACCGCAAGGGCTTCGTAAGCGCCGAACAGACATTGCTCAAGAACCAGTATTCTGACCTGATAGTAGGCAACACGACCATCGCAGCAGCGTTCACCAATGCCCGCCTGAGCGTGGCCGACCTGCAGAAGGTGGCAAACATCGCCTCCACAGGCATGGCGCGCTGCATACGTCCTGTGTTCACAATGGCTGACGGCGACACCATCTATGCCATATCCCTCAACGGCGGTGATATCCAGTCGGATGTCAACACCATCGGTGTGTTGGCCTCGCTGGTGATGGAGAAGGCTATTGCCGATGCCATCCTCTCAAGTAAGATTTCTGATGAAGAATATTTAACCCAAATCAGTCACTAGACTTTCACCCTTCTTCCTTAGACCTTTGACCGAACAAAAGGAGTATGAAAATAGTCATTGTCATAGATTCGATGAAAGGCTGTCTGAGCTCTGCTGATGCCAATCAGGCGGCAGCAGATGGCGTTAGACACATTTTCCCTGATGCAGATATCGTTCAGATACCTGTCAGCGATGGTGGCGAAGGTTTTATTGACGCCTTCCGGGCTGCTATTGGAGGCACGCTTCAGGAGGTTACGGTGCGCGACCCTATGATGCGCTTTATTACAGCCAAATATCTGTTACGCGACCAAGAGGCAGTCATTGAGATAGCGCAGGCCAGCGGACTTACCCTTCTTTCTGAAGAAGAGCGTAACCCCATGGTAGCCACAAGCTATGGCACCGGACAACTGATTGCAGATGCCGTCAGGAAAGGAGCCAAACGGATTATTGTGGGACTCGGTGGCAGTGCTACCAGCGATGCAGGTATAGGGATGCTTAGAGCCTTGATTGATGCCTTTGGCAAGCGTGGGCAGTTTGATGATATTACAGAGCTCAAAGATATTCAGTTTACCATTGCTTCCGACGTGAAGAATCCCCTTTGTGGTGCACAGGGCGCTGCTCATATCTTTGCTCCGCAGAAAGGTGCTACTCCAGAGATGGTGGAGCGTTTGGATGCGCGTGCCAGAAGATTTGCCGAGGTATCAGCCAAACATTTCGGTTATGACTGTTCTAATGATGAAGGAGCAGGTGCAGCCGGTGGATTGGGATATGCTTTCCTTCAATACATGCATGCTACTTGCAGGCCCGGTATAGAAGTGCTGCTTGAGGCGGCTCGTTTCAGCGAGGTAGTTAAAGATGCAGACCTTGTCATCACAGGCGAAGGCTCTGCAGACAGCCAGACGCTCATGGGCAAGTTGCCTGTTGGCGTATTGCAGCAGTCAGGTGGCGTGCCCGTATGTCTCATTGCCGGACGCATCAGAGACAGGGAAGCACTTTTGCAAGCCGGTTTCTCTGACGTCAGATGCATCAATCCAGAGGGCTTTTCCCTCCAGGAAGCCATGCGTCCGGAAGTGGCGCGAAAGCATATCTCAGATACGATTAGCGATTTGTTGTCCAGATGAAAGACTTTGCCCGTTATTTCGGTGACACTGTGGCCTGTCACACGTTTGATGGTGGCAGAAAGGTATTTGGGTGATACGTTAAGGCGTTCTGCATAGTAATTCACATTGCGTTCTGTACAACTAATACCCGTGGAGAGTAGCGACATAAGTTGTTTCACTATATAGGCTGTACGGTCGGTATGCGAATCGGTGGCTTCACGCTGGGCATGGGCCTCGAAGATGTCGTACATCATCGTGAGACACAGACTGCCCATGAGTTCGTGGTAGAACATCAGTTGACGCTCCACCATACGGTCGCGCAGACGGTGGAAGTCAACAAGCAGATGTCGTGCCTGTTCGTCTGTCAGTTTGATGACGGGGTCTTGATTCAGCGAATCGGTATCACCACCAGGTTGTTCTTCACGATATGGTAGCATCGCTCGTTGAAATCTGAAGTAGCACCGCTCTCGGCTGAGAGGTTTGAACTATCGTAACAGCAAAGCATCTGAAATATAGCAGAGTCCATATTCCTATTGTCACGCTGATTCGCTGAATAAAAAGGGGTGTTCGTTGATTCTTTTTGAATCGGGACACTCCTTTTTCGTATCTTTGCACAAAATTGACATAACTACAAAAATATGAAGAAGATTATTTTATTACTGACAGTACTGGCAGGAACGATGACGGCACAAGCCGATAGCTATACCTTCCTGACCTTTGAGACAACGGACGGAGCCAAGGCTTCAGTTTCCGTTGAGAAACTGGTGCTGACCATCAGCGGAACCACGCTGACGGCAGGCTCGCAACAATTTACCCTCTCGAACCTGAGCAAGATGTATTTCTCGACAGCCGACGAAACGACTACCGGCATCGAGGAGATTACCAATGCTGCACTCGACGAAGCTACCGACATCTACGACCTGCAGGGACATAAGGTTACGAAAGAGCAGATGCGTAAGGGCGTGTATATCGTGAAGACGAAAAACAGAACATATAAAATAGCTGTAAGATGAAAGATTCGATTAAGAGAGAGCAGAGCGAACGGGTTTGCTCTGCCGAGCGTAAGAATTTTCGCCTGAAAGGCAAACGTACATTATTATCTATATTGGTCCTCATGCTGACGATAGCAGCCGAGGCGCAGACACTGAATGTCAAGGTGGGCAGTGTCACTTATCAGTTTCCTGCCGCACAGACCGGTGATATGACTTACGCAGACGGACAGACCGTGACCATTATGGGCAAGACATTCACTCTCAGCGACATCAGTAGCATGACGGTGGATGACACGAGTGTTACTGACGGTACGATAGGCGTGAGTTATGATGGTTCGTCGGCTGCGGTCACCGTGGCAGGTAACGTCGCACAGTACGTCACACCAACCATCAGCGGCGCACACGTCTCAATAGCCCAGAGCGACGACCTGGCTGAAGAGATTACCTATACGCTGAGCGGCACATCTACCGACGGTGAGTTCTACATGTCAGGTTCTTATAAGGCCACCTTGGAACTGAACGGACTGACACTGACCAACACAACACCCGTATATAGTGGTGCGGCCATACACATCCAGAATGGCAAGCGCATCAAGGTGAAACCCGTCACAGGAACCACCAACACACTCGTCGATGCTGCCAGCGGCTCGCAGAAGGGGTGTCTCTATATCAAGGGGCATGCCGAGTTTGCCCAGAAGGGAACGCTCAACGTGGTGGGCAACGTGAAGCATGGCATCAAGACGGGCGAATACTTTACCATCAAGAATGCCACCATTAACATCACCTCCGCTATAGGTGACGGCATCAATTGCGGACAGTTCTTCCTCATGGAGAGCGGCACTATCACCATCAGCGGTACACAGGACGACGGCATACAGTGTGACATTGACGATACCGACACCTATCCCACGGGAACAGGCGAAACCACCGACCATGAGGACGAGGACAGCGGCAATATCTACATCGAAGGCGGTACGCTGAACATCACCGTGACTGCCGATGCAGCCAAGGGCATCAAGAGCGAGGGCGACATGCGCATCAGCAGCGGTGACATCACCGTAAAAACCACAGGCGGTGGCGTATGGGACAGCGACAAGGTGAAGACCAAGGCCTCGGCTTGTCTGGGTGCCGATGGCAACACCATCATCAGCGGCGGCACGCTGAACCTGACCAGTACGGGAGCCGGTGGCAAGGGCATCAACGGCGACGGCACCTTCACGGCCACGGGCGGCACTATCATCATCAAGACTTCGGGCAATGCCGTGGTAGCATCATCGAACGGCACGCTCTCAACAGTCAGCAACTCGTCGCAACTCGACCGTTATGACAGCGACTACAAGTCATCACCCAAGGGCATTAAGATCGACGGCGCCATCGTCATCAGCGACCAGGCCGTCATCAGTGTCACTACGACAGGTGCTGGCGGTGAGGGCATCGAGAGCAAGACCACTATCGACATCACGGGCGGACAGGTGACCGTCAACGCCTCCGACGACGCTATCAACGCCTCGTATAACGACGACACCAAGAGCCTGAGCAATGCCGGCAATCTGACCATCAGCGGCGGCTACGTCTATGCCCGCTCAACAGGCAACGACGGCATCGACGCCAACGGCAATGTCTATATCAAGGGCGGTCTGGTGTATGCCGTTGGAGCCTCGTCGCCAGAGGTCGCCATTGACGCCAATAGTGAGGAGCAGAAGAAACTCTATGTGCAGGGCGGAACGCTTGTAGCCATCGGTGGCCTAGAGCGTGGTGCCAGCCTTACGCAGTCGTGCTACCAGGCTTCGTCGTGGAGCAAGAATACGTGGTATGCCATGACCATCGGCAGCGAGATATTTGCCTTCAAGACCCCGTCAAGCGGTGGCAGTACAATGGTGGTCAGCGGAGCCTCACAACCCAGTATGAAGAGTGGAGTCACCGTCTCCAGCGGCACCAGCATCTTCGACGGTGCGGGCTATACAGGCGCATCAGTCACTGGTGGCACAACCGTCAATCTCTCGACCTATTCCGGTGGGAACAGCGGTCCTGGCGGCGGTCCCGGCGGCGGTCCCGGCGGACATTAAAACACTTTGTTGTCTCGTCTGGTTTAGAGTCGCACCACCTCATCGCACATGTCGCTGACGGTGGTGCGATGCGTTATGAAAAGCATCGTTTTTGTGGGGTATGCCGTAAA
>CACXSA010000091.1 GCA_902770195.1 uncultured Prevotellaceae bacterium | reverse complement strand
GGCGAGTATTCGCCTGAACTGCCTCTGAGGGAGGAACTGTACTATCTGTGCAAAAACGAATGTCCCTATATGCATATCTGCTCCGATTTTGAATCGGATACAAAGGTAAGCATTTCAAAACCCGGACAGGGTATTGCTGGGCTAAAACGTTGTGCATGAGAACTTTAATTTTGAATTTAAATAATTTTAAGAGACACTAGTGATAAAATATCTATTTTTGCAGCACTAATTTTGAGGTATTCACAATAAGGATAATTCCGTTGTGAACATTAAAGAGAGCCAAAACTATTTCTTAATAGTGGAGGTTCTTTTTCTTTAATTGCAGGAATGGTCTTTGATCCATTTTATTTCAGCAACTTCCTGTCATTATTTTCTTCCTGTACCTACATCTGCTGAATGACAATGTGGCTGGGGTTTATTCCACCTGCTCGTATTATTATGAATATTCTTGGCATATAATTCTACCCCTCTTAGCTCGAGTACGTCTGTCAGGGAACATCAGGGACAGGCTTTTCACGATTCATCGTAAAATAGCAGATGAAATATGAAAAAGTGCTAAAACATCTACGGTTTTAGCAGAAAATGGTTTCTATTGTATGGTGTTATCAGATTTTATGTATATTTTTGCAATTGGTAAGCTGAAAATATAGTGATATGCCTTACAAGATTCGTAAAGCGACAAAAAAGAATAACGTTGAAAGGAGAAAAACGCGTTATTCCGTTCACACGAGAACATCAAGATTGTTCTCTCGTATGAGAAAGTCGCTTTATCCACCCTCCAGCCAACAGCTTTATATCACTATTTCTACCGAAGGACTGACTCTGGAGCAGATTGACCTCTTGAAAGTGTTGGAGGCAAAAGGATTTATTCCCAAAATCACTTGGATAACATCAAGCCCCAATAGTTTTGACGAACTGATGAAGTTTGCGCTGTTGTGCCTACACTCTGACGAGGCAGAAGAAACAGGTTGCAAAATCGTAAAAGGTTATGACTATGCCTGGATAAAAATAGTCTTGGATTGTGGTCCACTCCCAAATCGCTATTCTATCCATAGATTCATGTCCACGCCTAAGTTCGTTGAATATATCAAGTCTTTGGGATTTACAGATATTGCCGGTTCCAAGACGTTGAACAAGGCTATAAAGCAGGCCAGATGGCATAAGGAAGGTAATACCTTAACCTTCCACAGATTTTTTATCGGTAACAAGGAATGCAAGCGCCGGATTAGGATTGCCCTGAAGTTTCTGGAGATTATGAACGAGGCTTGAGAAACTTTTTATGCGCCGCTTTGTGCGCCATCTAAACTAACCATACACGATTCTTATTACCTTTGCCACCGAAAGATCCCGTATTGGAGAATACTTGGTCAGACTCATTGATTGCTCATGACGAGTTCATGTTGCTCTCATACAGAAGTCATGTTGAATTCATAAAGAACTCATACTCGGCGCCTACTGAGCTCTATCAGAACTCTATCTGACTTCTATCTGGTCTCTATCAGAACTCTAGCTGGTCTCTATCTGACCTCTATCTGGTCTTTATCTCCAAGGGTAGGATCCATGTTTTGTCACTTAAATACTTAAAAAAAATGAAAACAATTAAAGTAACGGTTGATGGTACCACAAACCATCGTGTTAAGAATCCTCAAACGTCAGCTCAGACAATTCAAAGGATTTTTATTTTGGTGGTGGCTTTTGCTTATGCTAAGTTTAAGTTTATTGCGAGCCATGCTTTTGAAGGGTTTTCTTCTGGTTTGCAGTGCATGAACAAGTTCCGCAAGGTTAACCTTCGCTATCTTCGCGAGCGTGCTGCATCGCTGCAGAACTCGGGTCAGAGTTTGAGCCAGTTCTACCAGTTCATGCCGCTTCAGAGTGAGAAGTGGTCTCCATATGCTGTCATCATCGCGCAGGGGCAACTGCCTGCGGTTTCGGTGGGCATTGATGCAGAAGGAGGTCATAAGGCTTATGTCAACACGCCCAGCCGTACCTATGCCGACTTTATCAAGGTATGGGCTCTGCAGCGCGGAGACCAGCTGACGTTCGTAACTGTCCAAAAGCTTCAAGGCGAGTATGAGGTAAACTACGCCCGAATTGTGCTGAATCCTCGCAACGCTGACGGTTCGGGTGCCCCCATGACCACCGAGATTGTGAACAGCGAAGGTGAATTCCCGTGCTCGCACTGGAAAAACGGCCGTATCTACCACAGAGCCAGAGCTGACCATACGCGCAAAAGTCACGAAGCAAGTACGCAATCTGGCCTATATCAATGCAGAGATAATCAATTCAAAAGGCGAACTCTGCAATGAGGGAGAAGCTATCTACTTCCTGATGAACCAGGAGAAGGCCAAAGAAATGGGATTCTTCTGAAGATCAAGTTCTTCAACGTCGGCGAGTGCTACTATCACGGTAAGGGTGTGGAGCAAAGCGTGGATAAAGCCTTCGAATGGTACATGAAGGCTGCCGACATGGGAGATATGCAAGCACAGGTCAATGTGGCTAACGCCTATTATCTCGGCAATGGTGTCCATTTCTCTTGCCTTGTTCATTAAAAAGGTGTTGCTAGGCAAATGTACAGGTATCAGCTTATATCAATTTGAATCTGAAAATAATTATTCATCAAACTTGTTTGCCCCTCTCACTGTATGGCGCAAAGCACTGAGAAGCTGTTGTGACTCCTGGATCAAATTCAGAAATACAGTCATGCTCTCAATATTTAGTTGCTTGGCTTGAATGTCGTGGATGATAGTTCGGCGATAATCGGAAAACTGTGATTGCAGTTTATGAGCATCGTCACGTATCAATGCCATTGTTTTGGCATGGCAGGCCCGGTTAATGAGTTGCAATATTTCATTGCGCATCTGTATGAACTCTTGGATATATTTGCTTGGCACAGGACTAAAGTTATTGCCCACATGCTCTAAACATGGCTCGCCCATACGCTTCAAACCATATACCATTTGCGCTAGTGAGTTGATGGTCAGGAAGTACCATGTGCCCTTCTCTATACTCAGCACAGGGTCTATTCGCCGTTGGGCTATAATTTGTTTGCGGCGCTGACGTTTAATATCCTTGCGCTGGTTTTCGATTACAGCTGTTGTACGTTTTAGCGTGCGATAATCCTCATAAAAGAAAGCATCGGTCATCGATTTGTAAGTCTCTGCAATCAATTGTAGATGGCTAGTAATGGTTAGTGCCACATGTTGCCGAAGCAGTACCCAACATTCTGATTTATCGCTACTACGAACAATGCGATCAAACAATTCGTCAGCCTCACTGGTCTTGCTGCTGTTTCTATAGTGCAGGTGACTTCGAATCAGCAAGAAGATGGCTATTGCGATGGCGGCGGCCATTGCCACAAACGATCCAAAGAATAGGGCGATGCAGACGAGGAAGCACAACATGAACGCCACACCAGCCGTGATGAACCAACCACCTATGACAGATAGCACGCCCGTGATACGGAACACAGCGCTTTCGCGACTCCATGCTCGGTCTGCCAGCGAAGCACCCATGGCCACCATAAAAGTGACGTAGGTGGTGGATAATGGCAGTTTGAACGATGTACCCAATGCCACCAGTGCTCCAGCGAGTACCAGATTGACTGTTGCACGAATCTCATCGAAGGCAGCTCCCCGTTTCAGCACGGCAGCATCGGCATTAAAGCGTGAGTCAATCCATCGCGCCACACCACTCGGCACTAACGCCGTCAGGCCGTTGGCCATGCTTCTCGACGTGCGAACCAAGGTCCGTGCCACGCCACTCGAACCGAACATCTCGTCGCCTTCGTCCTGCCGCGAGAGATCTACCGAGGTCTTCACAACGTTCTGCGCCTTCTTCGAGAAGACCAGTGCGAGCACCATTATTACACCTGCCGCGAAGAGATAGAGTGCGGGGGTATGGGCACTTTCCATCAGCGAGCGCATCATAAAGTCCTGCGCTTCACCATTGCCGTTAGCCATATAGTCCTGATAGGCCTCAAGTCCTGTCAGTGGCACGCCCACGAAGTTCACCAGGTCGTTGCCTGCAAATGCCATTGCCAGGGCGAAGGTGCCCAACAGTACAACGCACTTCAGTACGGGCAGTTTCATGGCACTCAGCAGCGTCATCAGTACAGAGAAGACTGCTATTCCGCCACCAATAATCAGCCACGTGTTTTGGCTAACCATTTCTTTCAACTCCGGCGTCATTAAGCTGCTACTCTTCAGTCCGTTGATAAGCAGGAACCAGACAATGGCCGTTACAGATAGTCCACCAAAGATACCAATCTTCAGCGACGATGCAACCATACTTCCCATCTTGCCCGACTGATCTGTCGTTCTACCGTTCACACGATAGGTAAAAGTGAAAACGATACGCGCCACCCACTGTACCAGCATGCCGAGAACAAACGCAATGGCAACACTTAGGAAAATGCCAAGGATAACCGAAATGGCTTTCTCCGTATTCAGCAGATCGCCTAATGAGAGTAACGTGCCGTCAGCTGCCGTTGCCCCATGGAGTATCTGCAACAGGGCGATGGCAAAGGCTCCGCCCAGCAGTTCGAAAACCATCGATACAGTGGTGGATGTCGGCATACCGAGCGTATTGAACACGTCGAGCAGTACCACGTCGGTAACCATTACAGCCAAGAATACACACATCACGTCGTAGAACGAGAAATACTGTGGCGTCATGATGCCGTGTCGGGCCACGTCCATCATACCATTACTCAGGGAAGCTCCAACGAACACGCCAACAGCAGCTATCGCCACCACTGTTCTATATCTTGCCACCCTGGCTCCGATAGCAGAGTTCATAAAGTTTACTGCATCATTGCTTACACCAACCACCAGGTCGAACACCGCAAGCACTATAAGGAATATAACTATTCCTAGAAATAATGTATTCATCTTTAATTATGATAATCCTATGAAAACAAATGTGAGAAACAACACCAGGATGACAAATCTCACCCAATTAAAGATTCTCTGAATTCTTTTTGCTTTTTCTTGATTCATAAATGTTTTTGCCAACCGTTAGTGATTGACATTGCAAAGGTAAACAGGGCATGTTACAAAAGCATTTCATTCGTGTGAAGGATAGGTTACACAAGCATTTGTAACAGAATTGTAATATGGGCGTAACATCAGTGTAATAAGATTGTAATATCTTTGCAGCAAATATATAAAAAGAGCAGATGGAATTGATTATCAACATTTTCTCGCTTGTGATGAAGTTGAGTTTAATAAACTCTTTGCCCGTATCGAGAAATACGAGAACATTACTGACTCTATGGAGATGGAGATTGCCAGCTATCTGAACAAGGTGAGCGAACTAAAGAACCAGAATCTGCATGATGTGAATGCCGGTCTTTACGATTATCAGCTCGGTGTGTTTTACGTCGATTGCATATCAGAGTGCGAGAAACTTGGTGATTACGTGATGAACGTTGTGCAGGCCGGCAAGGGCTTGAACAACGACTTTGGTGACGGTCCTATCAACGGACAGGGCTAAAACCTGGCGAGGGTAAACCTGATGGTGAGTCCACCGCCAGGAGTAGAGAGTGCAGTTGCTTGTCCACCATGGGCGGCAACTGCATTTTTGACGATGGCAAGTCCCAGACCTGTGCCACCAAGTTTGCGCGAGCGTCCTTTATCTACACGGTAGAAACGCTCAAAGAGATGAGTGAGATGTTGCGCTTCTACGCCAGAACCATTGTCGCTGACTGAGAACTCGTAGAAATGGCGGCCTTCTTTTTCCACCTCGGTACAAGTAATCTTCAGAACCGATGCGCCTGTAGCGTATGCAATAGCATTGTCAATTAGGTTGCGGAAGATGCTGTATATCAGACTCTGATCGCCCAGCACTTCTACATGCTGAGGCAATTGGAGTGATGGAGCGATGCCCTTTTCCTGAAGTTGCAGTGCCGTATCATCCAGCACACTCTGTATGATTTGTAATACATCCAC
>CACXSA010000090.1 GCA_902770195.1 uncultured Prevotellaceae bacterium | reverse complement strand
TTGGCCACCGTGACTACCGCGTAACGACCCAGATGCGAATTGACGATGATGGGCTGAGGGTCTGTATCGCTGATGACTCCCAATCCCTGATGTCCCTTGAACTGGTCCAGTTCATCTTCAAAGCGAGAACGGAAATAGTTACGTTCCAACGAGTGGATAGACCGGTGGAAACCGCTTTCCTTATCAAACGTCACCAGTCCTGCGCGTTTTGTTCCTAGATGAGAGTTGTAGTCTGTTCCGTAAAACAAATCGTTTACGCAGTCTTGTTTTGAGATTGTGCCAAAGAAGCCACCCATATATTCTTTTACCTTAAATTAATTACGGTTTATACGTTTTCGGCTTGCAAAGTTACAAAAAAATTGGTTATCCACCACAGCACCACCCGTTTTTTTTAATAATTATGGTGCTTTCTTACCTCTAGTCAAGGTTTATTTCATTTGAACAATGCCACCAACAGTCCCATAGCGACAAGTATCAGCAGCAGTCGCCATTGCGTACAGAGTGGCTTCAATGCCCTTGCCACCGCATGGTTGACAAACGGGCGCACCGACTCACGCTTCGAGGCTCCGTTGCCCAACAGGTATTCCCTCAGCGAATCGTGCTCCTGAAGGTCGCGCCGATAGGTCCTCATGCCCCGTTTCCATGCGAAATAGCCTTTCCACAGGACGACAGCCAATACCAATATGACGTAAGCGATTATCATAGCTTGATTTGATTGTTCTTTATTCGAGAATTAACAGCCAGCACAGTCTTTCCACACTGTGCAGCCTCTTTCAGCAATTGGTCGATGGCATTCTCCGTCTCAACAGCCAACGGCTGTGGCGGCTCGTCAACTATCAACAGCTGCTTGTCTGACGCTATGGCCTTGTTCATCAGAAGCATGTAACGCTCATCTGCCGACAGCTCATTCCAATGCTCCAGTCCCCCACCCTTATAGCCTTCAGGAACCGACAAATACTGGGGCACGTATGCCATCTGGCGACGGAAGTAAAACGCAGACATAGGAGTCAACACTTCCCCGTCGATGCTGATAAACCCGTCGTCAATGGGAATCAGTCCAAGAACGGCACGTATCAACAACGACTTTCCCGAGCCTTTCGAACCCGTGATGGTTACCAGTTGTCCTTCGCTTACCGTCAGTGATAAAGCTCTGATTTGCTGGCCAATCGTCATATTATGCAGTTCCAACATCATAATTTGGCTGCAAAGTTAACAATAATTTCTCATTTCTCATTTCTCATTTCTCATTTTTTTCGTACCTTTGACCTTTGTCTTAGGTAGGCTGCACCTCAGAAAAACCCAAATATTTTTGGTTTTTCATTCGGTTTGCACTACCTTTGCAGCCATGAAACTAAATAAGAGACGGATGCCTGCCGAATGGGAACCTCAGAGTGCCGTGCAGCTGACGTGGCCACACAAGGATACCGACTGGGCTCCTATTCTGCCAGAAATCACAGCAGTCTATGAGGAAATGGCTCGCGAAATCAGCAAGCGCGAACCACTGATTATTGTTGACGACATTCCCCACAACGACACGTGGGCTCGCGATCACGGCTTTATCACCGTTGAAGAGCCCTCAGCCCTCAGCCCTCAGCCCTCAGACCTCATTCTCCTTGACTTTTGTTTCAACGGATGGGGCGAGAAGTTTGAAGCCGGGCTCGACAATCAGATTAACAAACATCTCTTTGAAAGTGGACTGGTGAAGGGTATTTACGAAGACCATTTGGACTTCGTACTCGAAGGCGGAAGTATCGAGAGCGACGGTAAGGGAACAGTATTCACCACCGCCTGCTGTCTCCTGGCTCCTCATCGCAACCAGCCTCTCACAGCACAACAGATAGAGGACCGTCTGAAGGAGTATCTGGGTGCCGAGCGCATCGTATGGCTTCATCACGGCTCATTGATAGGCGATGATACCGACGGACATATCGACACGCTGGTGCGCATCTGTCCCAACGACACCTTATTATATACAGGAGGCGATGAGGACCATCCTGACCTCTACGAGATGGAACGTGAACTGCAGGCACTACGGACGATGGAAGGAAAACCGTATAGGTTGTTAAAACTACCATTACCAAGCCCCATCTACGATACGACAGCCATCAGCCATCAGCCATCAGCCATCAATCGACTGCCTGCTACATACGCCAACTACCTGGTCATCAACGGAGCGGTACTGGTACCCACTTATGCGCAGCCCGACCTTGACCAAGAGGCTATGCGCATTATCCAGCAGGCATTCCCCGACAGAGAAATCGTAGGCATCGACTGCCGTGCCGTTATCAAGCAGCATGGGAGTCTGCATTGTTGCACCATGCAATACTATTGAAGGGAAAAGTCTTTGACCAAGGTACAAAGCGACCAAAGGTCGAGCGGAAAAGTGAAAAGTGAAAAAAATGAAGATAGGACTGATACAACAACAGAACGTAGCTGACGTCAAGCAGAACATGCAGCATCTGGCTACGAAGATACGCGAACTGGCTAAGCAGGGCGCAGAACTCATTGTGTTGCAGGAGTTGCACAACTCCCTGTACTTTTGCCAGGTGGAACATGTCGATAACTTCGACCTCGCAGAGCCCATTCCAGGTCCTTCCACCGATTTCTATGGGCACCTCGCCAAAGAGTTGGGCGTAGTCATTGTCACCTCGTTGTTCGAGCGTCGTGCACCGGGCTTATATCACAACACGGCAGTGGTGTTGGAAAAGGACGGTACCCTTGCCGGCAAGTACCGCAAGATGCACATCCCCGACGATCCTGCCTACTACGAGAAGTTCTACTTCACTCCTGGCGACCTGGGCTTCCACCCCATCCAGACCTCTGTAGGCCGACTGGGTGTACTGGTTTGTTGGGACCAGTGGTATCCCGAGGCAGCTCGCCTCATGGCACTCCAGGGTGCCGACCTGTTGATTTATCCCACAGCCATTGGCTATGAGAGCAGTGACACCCCCGACGAACAGGAACGCCAGCGCATGGCTTGGCAGACCGTCCAGCGTGGACATGCCGTAGCAAACGGACTGCCTGTGGTGACTGTCAACCGCGTAGGCTTGGAGCCCGACCCCAGTCGGCAGACTAACGGCATCCAGTTCTGGGGAACCTCCTTTGTAGCAGGTCCACAGGGCGAACTGCTTTTCGAAGCCCCAAAAGACAAAGAGGTTGCCACCATCGTTGATGTCGATATGCAGCGTTCCGAACAGGTGCGCCGCTGGTGGCCTTTCCTGCGCGACCGTCGCATCGATGCCTACAACGACATTCTCCGTCGCTTCATCGATGAAGGCAAAATAGTCAAATAGTAAATAGTCAAATAGTCAAATAGTAAATCGTCAAATAGTCAAATAATAAGTCATGTCAAACAATTTAAGATTTCAGGTAGTAGAAGAAGCGTTTAAGAAGCATGCCCTTGAAGTGAAGGCACCCAAGGAGCGCCCCTCAGAGTTTTTCGGCAAGTACGTCTTCACCAAACAGAAGATGTACAAATACCTGCCCGCTGAGGTTTACGACAAGATGGTCGATGTGATAGAGAACGGCGCCCGTCTGGACCGTTCCATTGCCGACGAGGTAGCTGCTGGCATGAAGCAGTGGGCTATGGAAATGGGCGTCACCCACTATACACACTGGTTCCAGCCACTCACAGAGGGCACTGCCGAGAAGCACGACGCCTTCGTAGAGCACGACGGCAAGGGAGGTATGATTGAGAAGTTCTCGGGCAAGCTGCTCGTTCAGCAGGAGCCCGACGCCTCCTCGTTCCCCAATGGCGGCATCCGCAACACCTTCGAGGCTCGCGGCTACAGTGCCTGGGATCCTACGTCACCCGTGTTCATCATCGACGACACCCTGTGTATTCCCACCATCTTCATCGCCTATACCGGCGAGGCTTTGGACTATAAGGCTCCCCTGCTCCGTTCGCTGCATGCCGTAGGCAAGGCAGCCAAGGACGTCTGCCGCTATTTCTACAATGACGTCAACAAGGTACAGGTCAACCTGGGTTGGGAACAGGAGTATTTCCTCGTCGATGAAGGACTCTACTCTGCCCGTCCCGACCTGCTCATGACCGGTCGCACGCTGATGGGTCACGAGAGTGCCAAGAACCAGCAGATGGACGACCACTATTTCGGCACCATCCCCGACCGCGTACAGGCCTTTATGAAAGACCTCGAGATACAAGCCCTCGAGTTGGCTATTCCTGTGAAGACCCGTCACAACGAGGTCGCTCCCAACCAGTTCGAGCTGGCTCCTATCTTCGAAGAGTGCAACCTCGCTGTCGATCATAACATGCTGCTCATGTCGCTGATGAAGAAGGTGGCTCGCAAGCACGGATTCCGCGTGCTGTTGCACGAAAAACCCTTCGACGGCATCAACGGCTCTGGCAAGCACAACAACTGGAGTCTGTCAACAGACACCGGCGTATTACTCCACGCCCCAGGCAAGACGGAAGGCCTGAAGACTGAAGAGGCAGCCAACGAGACGCTGCGCTTCGTCACCTTCATCGTGGAGACACTCATGGCGGTCTATCGCCACAACGGTCTGCTGAAGGCTTCTATCATGTCTGCCACCAATGCCCACCGTCTGGGTGGCAACGAGGCTCCTCCTGCCATCATCTCGTCGTTCCTGGGCACCCAGCTTACCGAGTTGCTCGACAAGATTGAGCGTGGTGAGACGTCGGTGGTCAAGGGCAAGAAGAACATGCAGATTGACATCCCGCAGATTCCCGACCTCATCATCGACAATACCGACCGCAACCGCACCTCACCCTTTGCCTTTACCGGCAACCGCTTCGAGTTCCGTGCACCAGGTTCCAGCGTCAACTGCGCCTCAGCCATGATAGCCCTGAATGCCGCAATGGCCGAAGCGCTCACCTCGTTCAAGGAGCGTGTCGATAAGAAGATTGTCGAGTTTTCAGGACGTCCTGAATACAAGGCAGGCACAGGCCACACCGCTAAGTTCCACGCCCTTGTGGAAGTGCTCCGCGAGGATATCACGACCTGCAAGCCCGTCCGCTTCGACGGCAACGGCTACTCCGAGGCATGGGTAAAAGAGGCTGCCAAGCGAGGTCTCGACGTCGAGAAGTCGTGCCCCGTCATCTTCGAACACTACCTCGACGATTCCTCCGTCCAGATGTTCGAGAGCACCAAGGTCATGAACCGCAAGGAACTGGAGGCCCGCAATGAGGTGAAATGGGAGATGTACGTCAAGACCGTACAGATCGAGGCCCGTGTACTCGGCGACCTCGCCATGAACCATATCATCCCCGTCTGTACGCACTACCAGTCCAAGCTCATCAAGAACGTACAGGGCATGAAGGAAGTGTTCAGCGCTGACAAGGCCGACCGCCTGTCCTCCCGTAACATGAAGCTCATTGAGGAAATCGCCGAGCGTACCGAGCGGATTGAACAGCTGGTTGAAGACCTCACCGAGGCCCGCCGTGTTGCCAACCGCGTGGAGAACATCCACCAGCGCGCCATTCAGTACCACGACACCGTATGCCCCAAGATGGAAGACATCCGCACGGAGATTGACAAGCTCGAGCTGATTGTCGAGGACGGTCTATGGACCCTGCCCAAATACCGCGAACTTTTATTTATCAGATAAGAATATGGAAAACAACAACAAGCAGCAGAGTCTGCAACTGGAATTGCCACAGGATGTGGCACAGGGTGAGTATGCTAATTTTGCCATCATCACGCATTCGAGCAGTGATTTTATCATCGACTTTGCACGTGTGCTGCCCGGAGTACCGAAAGCCCAGGTGAAGAGTCGTGTGATTCTTGCACCAGAGCACGCCAAACGTCTGCTGGCAGCTCTTCAGGAGAACATCATGCGCTACGAGAATGAGTTTGGCACCATCCGCATTCCCAATCAGCAAGCTGTTCCTATCGAACCCTTTAACCTCAATAAGGGTGAGGCATGATGCTGTGAATCACAAAATAGTAGCAACTCTTATAAGAAAGCCTAGGCATATTCGCCCGGGCTTTCTTATTTCTTTCTTCATCGTTTGAAATTACTACGTCTTCGGTTCTCTGAAGGTCTCACTGCGAAGTGAATCCATATCACGCTGCGTTTCTGCTCTATCAGCAGCTCGTCGAAGTCCTCGCGGCTCATATCGCTGATGTCGAGCAAGATAGCTGCATAG
>CACXSA010000089.1 GCA_902770195.1 uncultured Prevotellaceae bacterium | reverse complement strand
GGGATAGCCAACGTTGATATACATGGCATGCAGCTTCTCCAGAGCCTTGGCCTTGGTGGAGTCGCTCATCCAGGTGTTATCCTTCAGACGATCCTCGAAAGCCTGTTGCAGGTCTTTCACCAGGCGATAGACACGCTGCTTGCTCGACTCGGGGAAATATTCTGCCACATAGAGCTTACCGATGGTCTCAGACAGGTTGTCGTCGATTTCAGCGACGGCACGCTTCCAGCGGGGCTTCTGCTCCTGTACGCCGCTGACAGCCTTTCTGTACTCAAACAAACGGTCTTCAAAAGCATCGCTCAGGTAGTCGCAGTAGGAGTAAACGGCCTTCAACTCCATATAGGCCTTCAGGTCATCGAGCCTTCAACTCCATATAGGCCTTCAGGTCATCGACACTGGTCTCTGCCAGCACCTTCTCCACCTCGTGCAGCGGCTCCAGCTGTTCAACATTCAGCGTGTCAATGTCCTTGGGCGCGTTCAGCGCGTCGCGATAGGCCACCCAGTCAATGCCCTTGAAGTCTTTCAGCAACTGTTCCCACGTTGTGAAGTGGATCGTCTTCATCGGGTCGCGACGGTCCACCTGGTTCAGTGTCTTGACACCGATCCTGTGCTCGATGGCCCATTCTGCCTGCATCATGCGCTCGGCATCGGCATCGCTGTTGCCCACCATCTTCAGGAGATCCTTATACAGACTCTTCTTGGCTGCCACTTCGGCCTTTTGCTGCTCGTTGGGCTCGGCATAGTATTCCTGATCCATCGTCGCACCGCCGTGAGAGACCCCCATCATAAGAAACGATGAGTTGAAGGGATTCAGTGTCAGACCGAGACCATAAGGCGCTGTGTTGAAGCCTTTGGCATCGAGTTCAGCCATCACCTTCATCGCCTCCTCGCGGGTCTTGATGCTGCGTATCTGCTTCAGGTAAGGCAGGATCGGCTCATAGCCCATCTTGTTGCGGCCCACGCTGTCCATGTAGAGGCGGTAGAAGGCACCGATCTTCTGTCCGTCGCTACCCTGAGGCAGGTTCTTTTCATTGGCATACTTCATGATCAGCGCATTGATGCGCAGTTCGTTCTGCTTATGCAGATCGACGAACGCACCGTTCATCGGGTACTCCTTGTCAATCGGGTTGTTCTTCAGCCAGTTGCCTACAGCATACTGCCAGAAGTTGTCACCAGGTTTCACACTCTCATCGAGATTCGCTCTAAAGGTCTGTGCCGCGCCAGCCAAACTTACCAAAGCCAGTACAACGACCATCAATAATTTTTTCATCATTGTTTTATTAAATTATAGTATATTTTTAGTCTTAATGCTTTGCAAAGATAAGCAAAATCTTTAAAATACCGACAATAAAAACATATTTTTGCTTATTTTTGCGAATTTGAGCACTGTTTTTGCTTATTTTGAAAGTAGAGGTGCCCTAGTATGTTACTAAAGCACCTCTTATGACAGAGTTCAAATCACCTCAGCCAATTTATCACGACCTATTGATCATTGCCCTTGAGGGAAGCATCGGGACGCTGGGCGTTCTGATTGATGATACCCTCGATGTCAATAACACCAGTATCGTCGATGTTAAAGGCCTTCTGGTTACCATCACCGAAGTCCATTTCGACCGAGCGGGTCATTGATATGCCGCTCTTTTTGGTGTATGTGAAATAAGCGCGAGTGGCATACACATAGATAGACTTGGAGGGCTTATAGAACTTGTTCTCTCCACCGAGCAAGAGCGCCTTGGCTTGTGCACTCAGCTGAACCGGGGCAATCAGAGCCTGGAAGCGAAGGCCACCAGACTCCGTTTCGTATTTGTCGGCTAAATCCGGATCCTCATCCTCATCAAAAACCTCTTGGTTCCACAGATCGACAGGGACATTCGTAAAGCTGGGGTTTTCAATGGTACCCCCAGGAGCGTTACCAGGCTCTCCCCAACGGATGATGCATGGCACGCCAGCCTTAATCTGGCCCTCATTGCTTTCTGAGAAGTTAACCGTCAGCGCATGATTCTTTGCGTCCCAAGATGCGCTCTTGAATACGCGGATGTCGGCTCCTGCCAGACAGGTAGTGGCCAGCTTTTCAGCCGACAGGCTGAAAGGCAGGGTCAGCGTGTTCCAGTAGCCATCCTTGTAGAGCGTGCGGTTCTTCAGATCGACAACGGTGTATTTGTTAGCCACGAAATTGGCATACCCCATCTTCCAATACATATTCGTCTTGCTGGCACAGTCAATCTCACAGCCTACATAGACCGCGCTGAACTCAATGGCACCATAGATATTGCTGAGGTCAACCGTTGAGCCTGGTGCATAGACATCACCATTCGGACCGCCACAATGACCATTAGAGGATCCTATTACATGGCCATAGATACTCAGTATCCACTTCCATTTGCCTTGGTCACCGCTACCACCTGAAAGCAAGGGCAAGGTGATTGTTGTGTTGCTACCAACGGTATAGGTATCCTCTGTCTTTGTGGGATTAGTACCGATGGTGTAATAGCTGGCGGTGTAAGAGGGAGCTACAGCAGCGCCTGCTGATTTGGCAACACTGACTGAGCCAGCTGAGCCACCTTTGCCACCAGGCTTGTGGTTGTCTGTGTCGGCAAATTCGTCATCTTCACCTTGGAACCAGCAAGTGATGCCTTTTGTGCCACTGTTATTTTCAGGGCCTATACCAGCTTCACCGCCACCGGCACCGACCGAACCCCAGTTTTTGCTAGTCCAACCGTTTTTGGCACAACCGCTGCCACAGGCACCAGAAGCACCGCCACCGCCACCGGGGCCACCAGTACCGATGGCCTGAGCACCACCGCCACCGGCACCGCCGCCGCCACCGCCGCCACCAGCAATACTTTGCAGGTCGGTGATGTCAATTTCTGGAATGGGAATACCCTTCACCCAGTGAATCTCTTTAACTTCAATCTCGCCACCGGAATAGTGTACGTTACCTGGTTTACCAGCACCACCACCTTTACCCTTGGCACCGCCTTGAATATTAGTTGTGATGGTAGACTGAATATAGAGGGTGCCCATCGCAGCAGCCGTAGCGCCAGCCTCGCCAGGGTCTCCTTTTCGTCCGGCGAGGTTTCCACCTGCCCAATCCTTGTAAGATTGAGGACGTTCTGGACTGTCCGCTGCAAGTGCTTTAGCACCGTTTCCGCCATTGCCGCCAGCTGTGCCGATGCCGGCACCGGCACCACCGCCGCCGTTACCGCCTCCGCCACCGAGGCCACCTAAGATTTTCTTACCCAAGAACCATGTTCCGACACTTTGCGTATCCTCTTCACCTTTGGTTCCGTTGCCACCATTTCCGCCGTCGGCAGCGTTACCGCCCGTGGCCACTATAGTACCATTACCGATGATATGGAGTGTAGAGCCCTCAGGCAACAGGATGCCGGCACCGGCGCCAGAAGTTCCACTTGCGTCAGCACCTATTGCGGTGAGCGTCACTCCTGCAGGGATATAGAGACGCACCGTCCTGCCTGCCTGCACGTAGAGGCCACTGCCCTGCCCTGCACCGCCATTGGTGTTGGTGAAGGTAAGGTTTTGCGTCACGTAGTAGTAGTCGTCTCTCAGTTCAAAGCCCTTGGTGCTTCCTTCCGTGATGTGCGTCCACGCACTCGTCACTGTCGCCACCTGGCCCCAGTTTTCGGCTTTCGTGTCCTTCGTCTGCGCCCACGCGGCACCCTGTTGTGTCAGGATGGCCGCAAAGAGGGCGAGGAAGGGCAATAATGATAATCTCTTCATCTTAAACCATGATTATATTAACGGATATCGTCTTCACTAAAGTTAGCCGGAGCTTTTCCGCCTGATTTGAGGTACGCATTCGAGTTGATTGTCGTGCTGAGCTTCTGCTCGATTTCTTGAGCCTTCGTCTCACTGGCCTTTTCAAGCGTAACAGAATTGCCGCCGTTGGTCAACGTTACATTGCCGTTGGAGTAGACCGACTTCGCGCTGGAGACATTAGTCATATTCTTGCCATAGCTGTCGCCGGCGGCACGAGTCAGCGCATAGGTCTCACCTGTGTAAGGATCGCTAAGCTGTAACGTGCCGTCCTCAAGCAACTTCCATGCGAAGCCGGAATCCTCATAACCGCCATAGATGGCCAGCGGTTCTCCTTCCGTATTGTCTACGAACACGCCCAGGTAGATGCAACCGGTATGGTCTTCATCGAAACTCATAGCCAGCAGCACACGATTGAAGGGCTCACCATCCTCGGTTTCGCCGGCAAACTCATACTCTTTCCACCATAAGCCGACAAGTTCCTGCTCCATGGCTGCGATGTCGACAGTGGGAGTGGTCGCTGGCTGTTGCTGCGCAGGCTTATCCTCAACACCAAAAACGGCATCAACAAGTCCCTGGCATGAACTGAACATGCCTGCAGAACCCAACAGGAGCGCTGCGGCTGCAAACATTCTAAAAATCTTCTTTTTCATTGTCTTATTGATATTATAATTGTTGTTTAATTACGACTTTTATTTTTTCTGAGTGTTCGTGGTTCCGTCGCCATCTAAGCCCAGCACGAATCCACGTGTCTTTGCAGGCTCTGCCGCTTCTTCGGGAATCATAAAATAGCCACGACAAGAACCTACGTTGATTTTCGTTGAGGGATAGTAGAGTTTGTTGCTAGAACCAAGAATCAAATTGGTCTTGTCGTTAGCTTTCAAATCGGCTGATTGTGAGAACGTGCCTTGGAAAATAACTTCACCGTAATCCCAGCATCCCGCAACTTTTTCCGTAATCGTCACGTTGTTGAAATCCAGCTGATGGATTTTCTCCTTGGTATCATCTACGAGGTTGTCGCCTGTATTCCACTTCACCAGATAAGGCTTGCCTGCCTGCAGTCCATTAGTTGAGGGCTCTGCGTCCTCAAACCAGAGAATGAGGATTGGGTCTTTCGTATCAATGTTCTCATCGGCTATTTTGTAACCATTTTCATGGAAGCCTGTATGTTTTTTGGACATCTTCATGACGGTTGCTCCGGCCAGCGGAGAAGCAGCGAACTGGGCTGGCGTCAAGGCGAATGGCAGACAGATGGTATTCCAGCTCTTGTCTTTATAGAGCGTACGGTTCTTGAGTCTGACGGTAATCGGGTACTTATGCGTAGTAACGTTCTCATTATAGAAGAATTCATCGAGCAGCTGCTTGTTGTCGCCCATATTATTGAGTCCGCAGACACCGGCCACCTCCTGGAATTCAAGGTCGCCATACACATCTTTTAATAATATGGTACGATCTGATTCTTCTTCAAAATTACCTCCATAGAATCCTTTATGGTTGGTCGTGAAGACACTGGCCGTGCCCGTTGCATGACAGTCCTTACCATAGACGAGCAGCGCCCACTGGTAACCCTCTCTGTTCCTCGGCAGCACGATATTGGTGCCTGATGAAGGAGAGTATTTAGCGGTTTCAGTCTTTATTTCAGGCATTACGAAATGATAAGTGATGTTGTACTCCAGCTTGCCTGCATTCGTTGTGCCCTCAGATGCGGCACTACCACACGCGGCGCCTGAGCCGCTTTCCCCGTCTTTTGTCTCAACTTCCCACCAGTTCTCCTCACCTTTTGCGTTTGAGTTGTTGGTTGTGCATAGGCCATTTTTTAAATTAACATCATTTACTCTCGCTCTACCTCCTTCTTCAGAACCAGGTGCCCAACTGCCATCAGCATTTTGTCCGCCTTTGCCTCCATTAGCATATACAGAATAGTAGCCAGAGAATTTCTTTCCAACGGGACCGCCGCCGCCGCCGCCACCGCCGCCGCCGCCAGGACCTCCAGTGCCGATATTGCAGGCTGCGCCGCCGAAGCCTCCCGCACCGCCAGCACCGCCGCCGCAGACACTGTAGTTATTACCTCCACAACGTAAGCGGCTAATTCCTGCTGTTCCTGCAGTAGCAGTTCTCGTGCCCGCAGTTCCGCCCGTGGCATTCACGCTGATGCCGAGAGTCTGATCCACATAGAGTGTACCCATCTTATCAGCGGTTGCGCCAGCAGAAGCAGAACTACCATTTGAACCATCGTGCTGATTAGAGTCGCTATTATATGACACCTTGCCGCCAGAACCGCCAGAACCGCCTGTACCACCACGCGAGCCGATGCCTGCACCAGCGCCACCGCCGCCATTGCCACCATCGCCACCATTACCGGGGGATGTCCAGTTGGCATCAACCCAATCCACTGATGCGTCTTGGCCATTGCCGCCATTGACACCACTTGCTGCATTACCACCTTTGGCCTCGACATAGGTTCCTTTACCACCGCCGATGATGTAGAGCGTGTTGCCCTCAGTCAGTTCAATACCAGCACCTGCGCCCGTACTACCGTTGGCATTGGCTCCTTTACAGAAAATGTGTAAGCCAGAGGGGATGTAGAGATACACCGTACCCAGGATTTTGAGTCCGCTGTTTCCATCACCGTCGTTGGTAGTCTTGTCATTGGTGAAGTCCAGACTTCCCGTCACGTAGTAATACGTCGTGGCACCTGATGCACCAAGCACCTTTTCCTTTGGTGGAGCTTTCACTTAAAGCCGTCCACGATTTCGAGGTGGTCTGCGTCTGAGAATAGATCGCATCCCAGCCGTTTTGCGCCATTGCCCCGCTGCCGCCTAAGAGGCTTCCCAGCGATAGGGCAAGCAAAGTAAAGAGTAACTTTTTCTTCATGCTAAACCTATTTTTATATTGTTATACATTTAAATTAGTAGAAATAAAACATCTGCAAAGATAAACAAAATCTTTAAAACACCTACACAAAAAAGATGTTTTTGCTTATTTTTGCTGATTTTGGAACTATTTTTGCTTATTTTGAAACTCGGTTTGCATATTTTGAAAGTCAGTTTCCCAAGATCTGCTCTCGTTTATTCAATGAGTTCAAAGTATTGAAGTCCAATGAACGGTCGCGATATGGCTCGCCAGGGCAGGCTGGATGAGGTGCAAAGAGATCCGAGGAACAGGTTACAAGTACTTCTCTACGAACTCTGTTGGCGAGAGAATTTTCATCTTCGAGGTATCAGCATTACTATAGTCACGAAGATTGATAGTGACAAAAGCGTCACATTTGTTTTGTATGGCACACTGATGTTGGAAACACCTTCATAGTTTATACTTCTCCTGAAGATAATCCTCGATAAGCTGGTCCTCTGTTGCATCAGAATTAAAGATACCGCATAAGGCTTCGTGGCGATAGCGGCCCTTTGCCTTTGCAGCAGGCTTTGCCGCTGATATGAGTTGCTGGGCATAGGCTGTAAGTTGCTCTTTCAGCAACTCTATGCTGTAAGATTTTGGCACGTTTACCAGCACATTGATTGTTGTTGTATCCATAATCTATTCTTCGATAATTGGTTTCACGCTGCAAAAATATGCAATTCTTTTGATTCTTCCAAATAATTGGCGGTTTTTCTTATAAAGAATCCCCGCTCGGTGATGGGCGGGGATTCTTGTTGATGCGTTTATAAACTGAATCTACAAACGTTCCTCTTTCAGCGACGAGGTGATGTCGGTGCCGTTCACGCTGATGGTGAAGGAGTTGTAAACGGCATGTCTAACCGTCCAGAACTTATAAGTGTTCTTTACTATGTTGAATTTGATCTCGAAATTAGTGTCAGAGAGAAACCAGTCTTTATCTGTAGCAGAGAAAAAGAGTTCGTTGCCCTCCGGCTTCAGGAAACTATTGAAATCTTGAGCGTTGTCACCTGTAATGTTGCAGGAGAACGTTCCACCATTATTGGTGAAAGTAAAGGTAGTTGTATTATTATTGTTCCACTTATATACAATCACCACCTGCGCACCTTTTACCAGTGCGTCAGTCAGGGTAACGCCTTCGCCTTTCTCCTTCAGCAGTTTGGTAATCTCGACGTTAGCGACCTTCATCTTAACACCTGTCACCTTGTACTTCGGGTCGCCAGGTATCACCTCGATGGTACTCTCCTTGACGTCGATGAAAGCGGTCAGCACAAGGTCGGAAGTCTTTTTCTCCTTGACTATGAATTTGATCACGTTGTTAGCCTTGTCGTGCTCCATCGTAAATTCACAATCCTTCTCTGTGATGGTCGGTTCGTCACCACGCGTCAGCATCTTGTCATAGTCCAACAGTTCATAGGTATCCCCCACCCTCAGGAAGGCGACGTAGAAGTCCTCGCCATTCAGGTTGAAAGAAAAAGCCACAATCGTCCCATCGTTCAGGGCATCCTCAAGTGTGACTTCCTTTTCAACAGGATTGGTTGGAACTGGGTTGTCTTCTGTGCCTAAAACGGCATCAATAAAGCCCTGACAAGAGGTCATTGTAAGGCCAATTGTCAGAATTGCGGTCTGCATCAATTTTTTCATTTTTTCTAATTTGATTACTGTTTTTACTTATTCTGAAACGCTATTTGTTCTGTGGCGGATGAAGAGAAGGAGCAGGAACATGGCCACGATGCCGAATGAGAGCGAAATCAACGCACTCTTGGTGAAGCCTGCCACGAGGAATGTGAAGAACGACACGGAGGCTGCCGTCAGCGCGTATGGCAACTGAGTGGTGACGTGATTCAGATGCTCACACTGCGCACCCGCCGACGACATGATGGTTGTATCGGAGATGGGCGAGCAATGGTCACCGCACACTGCACCTGCCATACAGGCGGAGATGGAGATGATCATCAGCTGCGGGTCAACCTCCTGGAAACAGGACACCACGATGGGGATGAGGATACCGAACGTGCCCCACGACGTGCCCGAGGCAAAAGCCAAAAACACGGCCACGACAAAAATGATGGCAGGCAGGAAGCCCATGAGTCCGCCGGCAGAGTGCTCCACCACACTGGCTACATAAGTTGCCGCTCCCAGACTGTCGGTCATGCTCTTCAGCGTCCAAGCAAATGTCAGGATCAGCATGGCGGGCACCATCTGCTTGAACCCTTCAGGCAGACAATCCATGCAGTCGCCAAACGACAGCGACTGACGCGCCAGATAGTAGGCAATGGTGATGAGAAGAGCTGCGGATGAGCCCATCACCAGACCCACTGAGGCATTGCTGGCAGCAAAGGCAGCAATGAAACTCTTGCCTTCGAAGAAGCCACCTGTATAGATCATGCCGATGACACACCCGATAACGAGAAACACGATGGGGACTACCAGATCCGACACCCGTCCTATTTTCCCTTCCTTTTGGCGTTCTTTTGCGGTCCGCTGGTTCTTACCGGTCGTGAAGGGGTCGCCCTTTCGTGCATTGTTCTCATGCAGCAGCATGGGGCCATAGTCCAGTTTCATGATGATGATGAGCACCATCATCAATAAGGTCAGCAAGGCATAGAAATTAAAAGGAATGGACTGAATGAAGATGCTGATACCATTCCCCTCTTTGACAAATCCCGACACGGCAGCCGCCCACGACGAGATAGGGGCTATAATACAAATAGGTGCAGCCGTTGAGTCGATCAGGTAGGCCAGTTTGGCACGGCTTATCAGATGCTTGTCGGTGACAGGGCGCATGACGGAACCCACGGTCAGGCAGTTGAAGTAGTCGTCGATGAAAATCAGGCAGCCCCATCAGCTGCACCATCGTGCCCAGGATAACCAAGAAGACGAGTATGCCAACGTTCCACTTGTCGGACAGCACGGCCATAATGCCGTCGGGGAAAAGCCGGTTGAATCCACTTACGGGGTTGAAGTCAGCATTGAGCAGGGCCCCCGTCAGCATTCCGAGGAAAAGCGAACTGTACACCTCTTTAGTAATCAGCGCCAGCGAGATGGCGATGATGGGTGGTGTCAGCGCCCATACTGTATTCTTCACAGGCATGTGATTGATGCCCACGGCATAAACCAACCAAGCCAGGAACAGCACCACGGCTATCAGCGACAGATATGTCAGCCGTTGGGGCTGCCCAGGTCTTACCGATTCTAATTTCGATTCTATTTTCATCTTTGCATTATTATTACATTATCCAACTTTCGCAAGCATTCGTCCTTTAACTCCACAGGCTGAAAGCCTGTTAACTTCTGATAACTCCTTATAACTCCAAACATGTGAAACTTGTATTTCTTTATTTCCTGAAAGGATAGAAGGTGGCCCCTACGCTCAGCGCACGGTTCTGATAAAGGCCAGCGAGTTGCGGCCAGTAGCCCGTGACATAGCCAGCCAAATCATGGAATTCAGCAAAGACATTACACTTCTTGCCCAACTGCTTGTTGGCCTTGACGGTAGCA
>CACXSA010000088.1 GCA_902770195.1 uncultured Prevotellaceae bacterium | reverse complement strand
AGGCACGTAGGTGGCCAATATCTGTCCGAGGCGCTTGTTGTAGCCCAGATTCTCAATCATCTCGGCTGTGATGATGGTGACGGGTGCAGGTGCCTCCTCCACCGACTCCTTTATGCTTGAGGCCGTCGTAATGGTCGTTGTATAGCCTGCCTTCAGCCTGTTGATAATCTCGGTGAAGTCGATGGGGTCGTCGACGTTGCTGTAGTAGTGGTTTTCCAGAATGAGCTTCTGTGCGTACTCCTCTGCCTTCCCCGTCTCGTACATGGCCAGATAGCAGAGCGCCATCAGTCGCAGTGCCCTCTGCTTGTCGCTGCCGGTCATCTTCCCGACCTGTTTCTCTAAGGCTGTCAGCACTTGGTTGAAGCGGCCTATCTCATAGTCTTCGTCGGCCTGTTCAAACAGCAGCCGATAGTTGCTGCTGCCGCTGTATTCCTGGGCCTGAAGCGGGATGCCCGCCAGCAGGGTCAGCGCCAGTAAGCAGGTGAACCACCTGCGGGCTATGATGGTAATGCGAAATGGTCGTTTCATCTATATGCTTTGTTTTTTAGGTAGGGTGATTGTAAACTCGGTGAATTCTTCCTTGACAGAGACAACGCTGATGTCGCCGCCGTGGTTTTGTATGATCTCACGGCTCAGATAGAGTCCAACACCTGCAGCTTCTTCTGTGGTCTTGGTGGTGAAGAAGGGGTCGAATATCTTGCCGATGCTTTTCTCCTCAATGCCGGTGCCGTTGTCGTGTACCTTCACGATGTAGTGACTGTCGGTGACGGTGGCCGAAAGCGTGATTTCCGGCAGGAAGGTTGCCTTTTGGGCTTTTTTCACTACGGCATAAACGGCATTTTCCAGCAGGCACATGATAGTCTCGCTCAGCAGGGTTGGGTTGCTATGCAGCGGCATAGCTTCGGTGGGCAATGTGAACACCGTGCTGAGGTGGTACTGCTCCTTCTCTTTGGCGAAATAACTGTTGAGCATCTGTTCGCTCTGCTTCAGCACTGGCAGCAGATCCATATCCGTATAGCCTCCCGTCCGGTCTTTCAGCATATCTTCCATCGCCTTCAGTATACGGGTGGTGTTCTTGCCGTATTGTTCTATGTTCTGGTGGTTTTTCCCCAACATGCCGAGCATATCCTGCGCGTCGTCGTAGTCATCCTTGTCGATGCCGTCCTCGTTGAGTTCAATGACTTTCCGGAGGTCTTTCAGCAGGTCGTTCGACATCTTTGAGAAGTTGATGATATAGTTCATTGGGTTGAGGATGCGGTCGACGAGTCCTTCTGTCAGTTTACCCACTGTGGCCATCTTCTCCTGACGGATCAGTTTGTGCTGGGCGGTTCTCAGGTCGGCAGTTCGCTCCTCCACGATTTTCTCCAGTTTGACTTTTTCCTTTTTCAGTCGCCTCAGTCGGTAGCGGAACAGCAGATAGACGATATAGATAAAGAATATAAAGTAGAGTAGCACCATATACCATCGCATCAGCAGGGGGTATGCGACACTGAAATCTATAGAAGCTATTTCCGATAGTTCGCCGTTGGCCAGAAGAGCCTGTACACTGAGGGTGTAAGAACCATGTGAAAGATTTAAGAACTCCGCATCTTGCCGGTTGCTCCAGGCACTCCACTGATTCTTGTTCAGTCTGTAGCGATACAGGGTGCTGCCCGATAGGGGCGTGTAGTCTAGTGCATAGAAGAAGTGCAGATGTCCCTCGTCGCTACCTAACATTGGCAATTGTGCAGGCATGTCGCCAAACCCTCCCCAGAGCACGCTGTCGTTACCCATGACAACCGACCTGAAACGGATGGTGCGGCAGTCGGTGAGTCTGGCCAGTTGACTCTTGTCTGTATCGATGACGGCGACAACCTCGTCGCCGCCAATCCATATCTGGTAACCGTAACGATACTGTGCAGTCATCTCAAAGCTGCTGACAGGTTTGAGCAAATAGTCTGGCAGGTCTTTCAGGAGGTCTCCAACACTGTCAGGAATCATTTCGGCGGCTTTCTCGTCAGCACCTTCTATCCACAACCTTTCACCATTCACATTACTGCACCACAGCCTGCCTTGGGCATCTTTGTTAATCTGCGTCACACGAGGCAAGGCGTTGACGCGCTGCCGCTGTCCTGTCTCGTTGTAGATCCATACGCCGCCAGGCTCACCGGCATAAATCCTGTCGCCATCCACAAACAAGGCTGTAGTCGAATTCGAGGTCATCCGGACAATGTTGCCTCCTTGTGTAATCTTGTAAATGCCACTCGATGTGGCAGCGAGCAGACAGTCGTGGTAATGGCATAGCGTCCAGCAGATATTATTGATCTCAGGGATATGCTTAAGCTGGTGTGTCTGGATAGCAAACAGACCGTTGGTGCCGCCCACATATATCTTCCCGTCGAAGGCCATGATGGTTCGCACCTCACCTGCCAGACCGTCCTTGGCCAGGAAATAGCTATAGACAGACGGCAATTCGATGGAGAAAATTCCGTGCATGGTGGCTCCCCACAATACGCCGTGACCGTCGTAGACGACGTATGACACCTGATTGGAACAGAGGCCGTCGGCCTCTGTAATGTGATAGAGGTCATGGTCGAGGCTGTCTGCAATGATCAGTCCATGGCCTTTCTTCACCTTCACCTGCAGTCCTCCGTCGAGCACAGCCGTCTGTGTGATATCTTCAAGAATGATCTCTTTTCCCCCTTTCTTGAGTGCCTCAAATGATATGACTTCAGCATCGACATTGATACTGAAATCGGTGTTCAAGTGCTGCTTCCGTACGACAGTGGGAGCCGAATGTCCCGCTATGCTCCTGACCTCATAGAGATAATTGTCGCTAACTACGAACTGCAGGCATCCATCCTCTTCCGTCATCTCTAATACCTCGCCCTTGAACTGACCGTCTTTTCCCACTTGCTCCATATACAGCTCTCCGTTGGCGCGCTTCTGCACGCGGGCAAGGAAGTTGTAGCCGCCCACCCAGATGGTATTGTCAACGGCACGATAGACCACTGTGATGCGGCTGATGTCGGGCGTATGGATGATGCGCCACCGTGAACGGTCATAGTAAAGCAGTCCCTCAAAGTTAGCAACGAAGACAGTGCCGTCATCGCCGATCTCGATATCGAAGCACCGGTTGTGCCCTCCGTATTCGCTGGCCGTATAATTACGGATGAGTGGAAGTCCTTGGGCTGATGAATCAGTGAAGGAAAGGCAGGATGTGAAAAGTAGAATATAGAATATGATCTTTCCCATAACACTATTCATTTATCAGTTTCCTGTAAGGTATTCCTTTCCCCACATAATAGTTCCACTCATCCCTGGTAAAATTACGTTTGACGTTTTTCTTCAGTCGTTGGCTGATAAGGGGGAGAGAAATGAGATATTGTGTGACGGTGCCGTTCGATTCTCCAGTCCATATATAGTTCTGCGGACTGTCGAAGGTGAAGTCTGCAAGCCAGCTGTTTGCCTGAAGCAACGTAATTGGCTTTATCTGGTTCTCACCTGTCATCCACAAGAGCAGCTTTCTGTCGTAGCTGGATGAATAGAGCAGCCGTCCGTTGAATTTCAGTTTCGTCACCTGGGAGAGATGCCCTGCCAGCTTGTGAATCTGTCCATGACTGTCTGTGAGGTAGATGGTGCCGTCAGAAGTCCCGTAGGCAGCAAGTCCGTCGGCACTGTTGCTGGCAAAGCAAGTGATTTTCCCGCTCACAGGCACCTTCTCGTCTGTCATATCGTCCATGCTGTTTACCGCATGCATCCTTCCCTTGTCGTCAAACAGCAGGGGCTTGTTGTCACGTCGCCATGCACAAATGACCTTAAAGTCCAGCTGGCGCGAGGCAACGACCTTGTCTGTGTCCAGGTTGATCAGGGCAAGGTTCCGTTCACCAATAACCAGTAACTCCCGACGTTTGGTCATAATCTCCATGCGGAACGGCCTTGTCAGAAAGTTCAGATCAATGATTTTAGTCTTACCATCACCTGCGATTACCAGATGTCCTGTATGGCTGATGGCATAGCTCCTGCCCGACATCGACGCGAAGGCATCCCTAAAACAATAGTTCTTGTTGCTGAACAGTTGTCTGGACACCATCCGGCCATTCTGCAGTTCGTTTAACGACATCTCACCGTGCGTACTGACCGTCAGCAGCTGTTTGCTATTGGGGAAAAAATCCACGCCAGTGATGCAACCTTCGTGTACGCTCCAGCTTTGTCTGCTATCCGACGACTGTGTCAGGGCAGGGAAGACTGAAGACGAATAGAGGTTGCCGCCGTAGTCGTGGGTAAACAGGTAAGAGGCGTACGCTAGCATATTCCCCATTTCCTTATCACCTGTCCTATAGATGGAGTACGAAAGTGATCCGAGCGTACGCCCAAGTGATATATAGTTCAGCGTATCGGCGGTCAGCTTGGATTTCTCAGCCTGCCGCCGCTGTTCGTTGGCTTCCTTATGCTGTTGCTCTGCTATCTGATATGACTTAAGTGCCTCTTGCGCCGAATACTCTGCCTCCATCTGAGCCTGCACTGCCCTTTGTCGCTCTGTCTCTGACCGAATGGTGGCTGCCTGGGCGATTTCCGACTGTCGGATAGCCTCTTGACTACGCTCTTCCGAAAGCACTTGCTGCCCGTAGGCAATCTCCTCCATCTGTTTGCTGACCCTGCGATCTACAGATGACTTCTTTTGCTGTTTATTAAGCTCACCGACCTGGTTTTCCAGTTCCCTGACCCGTTCACGATCACTTCGGTGCATAAAGATTCCCACCGCCATCGACAAAAGCAGCAGGAGGGACAAGCATCCGATGATAACCTTCATTTTTTTCATGTCAGCGCAAAATTCAGCGCAAAATTAAGCATAATATTATAAAGTGGTTGCGTTTTAATATATTTTAACCAGTTCAGATTTGGCAATTCGGGCATATTGTTCTATCTTTGCAGAAGTTTTGCGGACTCGCCGCAAGGAAAATAATTTCAACTAAATAGCAGATTCATGGAAAATAGAGTAAGAATAAAGAAAGAGGGTACGACGCTCCATGTCAGGCTGGACTATGAGTTGTCGACGTCCAACGCCGCCTCATATCAGGAGCAGCTGAGTGAATATTGCGGGCAGGACATCCAGAAAGTGGTGTTCGATGCTACAGATTTGGTATATATCTCCAGTTCTGGCATCCGGGTTTTGCTTTTCGTACAAAACAGTTTGGGCAATAATCCGGAGATCGTATTTCTGAACTGCGCCAAGGAGATTTTTGAGACCTTGGAGTTGACAGGCATCACCAACTTCTTCACATTTATTGAAGGTGAGCGTAAGAACGGCTCTGCCGGCAGTGAGGCTTCTGATGATATCTGGCAGCAAAAGATGTCTGACAACCGGCAGAAGATGCTCGATCACTTCTCCGCCAACAATGATGTGGTGATGTATCAGATGAGATTAGGAGAGACAGAAGAATAGCATTACATAACTAAAAACCAAATTATTATGGCAACACTAAAATTGACAATCTACCGGCAAAATAATAAAAATGCAAAAAAGAACCTGGAAAATGACATAGTTCTTGAAACGTCGATTCGGACTGCCAAGTACAAATTTAACGGCAATGATTATCTGCTTAGCCTTGCGGGGCTTGACATCAACATGCAGATGTATCGTCCCTCGGAGATCCTTGCAGACATCAGTATAGCCATGGATAGAGGAAATAACTGGATAACTATACCAAGGACTTGTTTCGAAATATTTAAGGACAAGAAGGTCGGCCTCAGTTCGGGCGAGTACCTGATAGGAAATGATTTCTATGTGCATGAGGTTATCCCCGAGTGCTACTCTGACTCCATACACCTGAAGCTGAAGATCTACAGCCCTGACAAGGTACTTACTCTGAAGAATACCAGCCGCACCTTTGTTGGGAAACGGCTTTCGGAGATTCTGACCTCCGAACTTAAGAAATACAGTCATCCCGCTGACGAGAAAGACTGCCTGAAGTTCAACACAGACAATCTGCAGGTGCTGAAGTTCGAGAGGCTTATAAAAAATAAGGTCCAAGATGAGCACATGTTCCCTTTCCTGGTGCAGTATAATGAGAGTATCTATGACCTCCTGGCCCGAACAGCCAACCGCTGGGGAGAGTTCATGTATTATCGCGATGGTAAACTTCATTTCGGTTATAATGAGAAACAAGCCCCCAATGATTTAAAAGATCAAGATAAAAAGAATAAATACTACAAAATCACCTATCCGAGCTATAATACGGACGCTGTGCTGACGAATGGTGACGCGAGTGGTGTATACGACCTGGAGGCCGTCTATGACAAGACTGTCAGCGA
>CACXSA010000087.1 GCA_902770195.1 uncultured Prevotellaceae bacterium | reverse complement strand
TTCTTGTACAGAGTGGTCACATCACGAAAGTTGATACCCTTCCTCGGAAAATCGGGTATGCAACGCAAATTGTCAATCAGTACTTGGTTGTTCATAATCCTTTGATTTTATCGTTATTACATCATATATTTATTGCTCCTTGTTTCACGTGGAACATCAAACTCTCAACTCCATTCACCTTCCCATCAGCACCAGCATGGCATTGATGTCGCTGGGTGATACGCCAGGGATGCGACTGGCTTGTGCCAATGTCTCGGGCTGTATCTTCTCCAGCTTCTGGCGGGCTTCCGTTGAAATTGCCGTTAGATTGGGATAATCAAATTTTCCTTTGATTTTGATATTTTCCAGACGATGCATTTTTTCTGCTACCATTTGTTCGCGTTCGATATATCCCTTGTATTTCATGTGAATTTCTGCTGCTTCTGCTATCTCTTCTTGTCTGTTAGGCAATGCGTCAATCTTAGCTTTTAATTCAGGAATGATAGCATATAGTTTTTCGAAATTCAATTCTGGACGAGCCACTAGGTCTTCCAACTTACATCCATAGACGAGTGGGGTAGATCCGATAGCTTCCAAAGCACTATTTACCAGTTTAGGTTTAATGGCATAGTTTTTGCAAAAATGCTCGATTTCTTCAATATGTTGTTTTTTCTCAAGCCACCAGTCGTACCTCAGTCTGCTGGCAAGCCCCAGATGGTATGCCTTTTCAGTCAGTCGTGCATCAGCATCATCTTGTCTTAAGAGGATACGGTATTCTGCTCGCGAGGTAAACATTCGATAGGGTTCATCGACACCTTTCGTCACCAAATCATCTATCAATACTCCAATGTAAGCCTCGTCGCGTTTCAGTTCAAAAGTTGTCTCTGTTGTTGTATCACTGAGACCTGCTGACCCCGCCTTTAAGGCTGCATTGATACCAGCCAGAGTTCCCTGGCCTCCAGCTTCTTCATATCCTGTTGTTCCGTTCACCTGTCCTGCAAAGAATAACCCTTTAATCACCTTTGATTCCAAGGAATGTTTCAGTTGGGTGGGATCGAAGAAATCGTATTCTATCGCATAGCCGGGACGGTATACTTTTAAGTCTCGCAGTGCTGGAATTTTTTTCAGGGCAGCAATTTGTACGTCCATTGGCAGTGACGAAGAAAAGCCATTGAGATACATTTCGTTTGTGGTTTCCCCCTCCGGTTCCAGAAAGAGCAGATGCTGTGGACGGTCAGGGAAGGTGACCAGTTTTGTTTCTATCGACGGACAGTAGCGTGGTCCGATGGATTGTATCTGACCGTTATAAAGGGGAGAGTCTGCCAATCCGCTTCGAAGCGTTTCGTGTACTTCTTCATTCGTATAGCATACCCAACAGGGAAGTTGCTGTAAGGGACGTTGTTCACCAAGAAAAGAGAACTTATAATAGCCGTTTTCACCGTCTTGGCGTTCCATATCTTCGAAATGAATGCTACGCTTGTCAATACGAACGGGTGTGCCTGTTTTCATACGTGCAGAGCGGATACCATGTTGTGTAATGCTTTCCGTGAAATGGGGCACAGCAGGTTCGGCAATACGTCCACCAGGTACCATTTTCCGACCTATGTGCATTAGTCCGTTCAGGAAAGTACCCGCAGTTATGATGACAGCTTTTGCCCTGAGTTCACATCCCCAGATGGTTTTCACCCCAACGGCTTCTCCGTTTTCTACCAATAGTTCGTCGGCTTGGTCTTGCCAGATATCGAGGTTTGGTGTCTCATCGAGCATCTGTCTCCATTTCCAGATGAATTTTCCTCGGTCACATTGTGCCCTAGGACTCCATACAGCAGGTCCCTTTGAACGGTTCAGCATACGGAACTGAATGGCTGTTGCATCTGTTACGAGAGCCATCTGTCCACCCAGAGCATCAATCTCACGTACTATCTGTCCTTTGGCAATACCACCAATAGCAGGGTTGCACGACATCTGTGCAATCTTGTTCATATCCATCGTGACGAGACAGGTCTTAGCACCCATGTTGGCTGAAGCTGTTGCAGCCTCACATCCAGCATGTCCGCCTCCAATCACTATTACATCATATTTCAGAATCATGTGGCAAAATTACAAAAACTATTGCAATTATCACATGAAAAGTCTAAAATATATTCATTCTTTATGAGAAATATGCCTTCAGTTCCTTAACGGGCAATCCTATAGGAAGGGAACATCTTCGATATGGGTAATTTCTGCTTGCCCCATATAGGGTGTCCCAACGACGGTTATAACGTCAAAGCGTATGTCGAGTCTGATGTTTTTGAATTTGACATAGTGGTTTATAGCAGCTCGTAGGTTATGCATCTTCATATAGTCAACAGCATCTTCCGGTTCTCCGAAAATCCTGTTACGGCGAGCCTTCACTTCTACAAAGACCACCACCTGACCATTTGTCGCTATGATGTCTATGTCTCTATGACCCGATTTCCAGTCACGTTCCAAGATAGTGTATCCTTTATGAATTAGGAAATCAGCAGCCTGTTCTTCCCCCCAGGTGCCCAGTTCGTTATTAGGAGCTATGGCATTATTGATTCTTGCCCCTTTGGGCTTTTCTTTGGTTTCCTTCTTGGCTCTGCTTTTCCGAGCTCGTTTGGGCTTGATGTCACTCTCGTCAATAGCATCCAGCATGGACATCTGTTTTTCTCTCAGGTAATGGGTGACGCTGAATCCTTGTTCTGCTATTTTTACCAGTAGATAACGTCTTGACGCCCATGTTTCTTTTTCTTCTGAAAGTGCTCTGTCTAATCTTCGTTTTGCCTGCTTGTTGTTTGTCTCTATCTTAGCAGACAACTCTAAGGGTTTGGCAAGCGTCTTATAGAGTGTATCAGCAAAATAGGTGGCACTTCGTTTCACGCGTTCCAGAAACTCTTCGTCGTGCAACTGGTCAAAGGTCATTGCTGAAATTTTCTGTTGCCATTTTCCAGCTATTTCGATAACCGACTTTTTAATGTCCATCAGCGTCTGGTCTTGAAGCTGTTTCAGAGAAGCATGGCTGTGATAGAAAAACTCAGCAAAGATGCGTACCATCGTTTCCTGCTGGTAGAGTAGGGGACGTAAGTCGAACAACTGCAGCAACAGGTAGCGCTCGTATTCTTGTTTTAAGGCAGGCAATTGTGCTATGCTCTTTTGTGCCTCCTCTTCTTGTTGAGCGATATAAGAGTCAACACGTTCGTCATTGATGATGGCACGAGTCCCTAAGGGAGAAGCCAGGACGAGTCCTTCCAGCGAGCGACAGCGACTTAAAGCCACATATACCTGTCCTGGAGCAAACGACTGATTGGCATCAATGATGGCACGATCAAATGTCAGTCCTTGGCTTTTGTGGATGGTGATGGCCCATGCAAGTCTTAGCGGATATTGCTTAAAAACACCTTGCACCTCCGTTTCTATCTCACGTGTTTCCTCATTCAGGGTATAACGGGTGTTCTCCCACTCCAGGGGTTCCACCTCTATCGCGTCGTTGTCCCCCTCACATAGTACCAGTATCTTATAAGCATCCACATAGGTCACCCGTCCTATGCGCCCATTATAATAAAGGTGTTCAGCAGAAGGGTCATTCTTTACGAACATCACCTGTGCTCCTTGTTTCAGTTCCAGCGTTTCAGCAGTGGGGTAGGAGAAATCAGGGAAGGTTCCGCTTATCTCGGCATGAAACAGGTATGAACGCCCACTTAGTTTCTTCAGTTCCGTGTCGTTATAATAGTTTGCCAACTGGTTATGGGTGGTCAGTCTGATATAAGGCTCTTCTGGCTTGGGAATGAAAGTCGGCTTATAATGGTTGTTCAGTACGGATAAAACTTCAGAGGTAGGATGACCCTCACGTATCTGGTTCAGGATATCTATGAACGACATATCCTGCTGTCTATAGACATGATCCAGCTGGATAGTGACATAGTCTATCTGTTGTAATGCTTTTGAACCGAAGAAATAGGGAGTGTCGTAATAAGGTTTTAAGATCTGCTCGTCTTCTTGTGTCACTACAGGCGTAAGTTGTGCCAGGTCACCTATCATCAAGAGTTGTACCCCACCGAAGGGTTGGTAGTGATCGCGGAACCTTCTAAGAACAGTATCAATGGCGTCTAACAAATCAGCCCGAACCATACTAATCTCATCGATTATCAACAAGTCGATGGAAGCAATGATTTTCCGTTTCTCACGTCCGAAGTCAAACTTACTTTCCAGTTTGGAACCAGGCACATAAGGGGTGAATGGTAATTGAAAAAACGAATGGATGGTGACACCCCCGGCATTGATGGCAGCCACACCTGTGGGAGCAACCACAATGGGTCGCTTGCGCGATTTCTCGACGATGGTTTTTAGAAAAGTCGTCTTTCCCGTTCCGGCTTTTCCTGTCAAGAAGATACTTCTACCTGTATTTTCTACAAAGTCCCACGCCGTGCGTAATTCATGATTTTCTGCCATAGTTTTTTAGAAATTTGAATGCAAAGATACACCATATTTTGAATAAAAAGCACATTTTCTAACGAAAACGTTTGCGGATTTCATAATTTTGTAGTAAATTTGTAGCCCCATAGTGTGCAAGCGTACTTAATTATTAATTTTAATTCAATATTTTTATGTGGTTAATCAATTCATCTATTGGTCGTAAGGTTGTAATGTCCGTAACGGGTATTGCGCTGATTTTGTTCTTGACGTTCCATTGCGCCATGAACATTGTTGCGCTCTTCTCTGGCGAGGCATACAACATGATTTGCGAATTGCTGGGTGCCAACTGGTATGCTGTTGTGGCTACTATCGGTCTGGCAGCCCTTGCTGTCATTCACATTGTCTTTGCGTTCATCCTGACGGCTCAGAACCGTAAGGCTCGCGGTGACAATCGTTATGCTATTGCCACGGAGGTTAATCCGGGCAAGGTAGAGTGGGCTTCTAAGAACATGCTCGTGCTGGGTATCATTATCCTTCTGGGCCTGTTGCTCCACTTGTTCAACTTCTGGTACAACATGATGTTTGCTGAAATCATGGGCTTCAGTGCAGGTCATCTGCCCTCTGACGGCTTTGCGTTCATCATCGACACCTTCAGCAATCCTATCTATGTTGTGCTCTATGTCATCTGGCTGTGCGCTATCTGGTTCCACCTGACCCACGGTTTCTGGAGTGCTATGCAGACCTTGGGTATCAGCGGTAAGATCTGGTTCTGCCGTTGGAAGGTCATTGGCTTCATCTACACCACCCTGCTGATGCTGGGCTTCCTGGTTGTTGTGCTGGCTTTCGCCTTCAAGTTGGCTCCGAGCCTCTATTGCTATGCAGGCTGCTGCTAATTGTTAAACCTTAAATTACTTTGAAAGTTATGGCTAAAGTATTAGATTCAAAGATTCCCGCAGGACCAGTTCCTGAGAAATGGAAGGAATATAAGGCTCATCAGCGTTTGGTTAACCCCAAGAACAAGCTGAAGCTCGATGTGATTGTGGTTGGTACCGGTCTGGCTGGTGCTTCTGCAGCCGCTTCACTCGGCGAGATGGGCTTCAATGTGATCAACCTGTGTATTCAGGATTCTCCCCGTCGTGCTCACTCTATCGCTGCTCAGGGTGGTATCAACGCCGCTAAGTGCTATCAGAACGATGGTGACTCTATCTACCGTCTGTTCTATGATACCGTAAAGGGTGGTGACTATCGTGCTCGCGAGGCCAACGTTTATCGTCTGGCTGAGGTATCAAACAATATTATCGACCAGTGCGTTGCTCAGGGCGTTCCCTTTGCTCGTGAGTATGGCGGTATGTTGGCCAACCGTTCATTCGGTGGTGCTCAGGTAAGCCGTACCTTCTACGCCAAGGGTCAGACCGGTCAGCAGCTTCTGCTGGGTGCCTATAGCTCACTGAGCTGTCAGGTTAACGCTGGTAAGGTGAAACTCTACACCCGTTACGAGATGGAGGATGTAGTCATCGTTGACGGTCGTGCTCGTGGCATCATCGCCAAGAACCTCGTTACCGGTCAGCTGGAGCGTTTCAGCGCCAATGCCGTTGTCATCGCTACTGGTGGATATGGTAACACCTATTTCCTCTCTACCAACGCTATGGGATGTAACTGTACCGCCGCTGTTCAGTGCTATCGCAAGGGTGCTTACTTTGCAAATCCCTCTTACGTTCAGATTCACCCCACCTGTATTCCCGTTCATGGCGACAAGCAGTCTAAGCTGACGCTGATGTCTGAGTCACTGCGTAACGACGGTCGTATCTGGGTTCCCAAGAAGATTGAGGACGCCAAGGCTCTGCAGGCTGGTACCAAGCAGGGTTGGGAGATTCCCGAGGAAGATCGCGACTACTATCTGGAGCGCCGTTATCCTGCATTCGGTAACCTCGTTCCCCGTGACGT
>CACXSA010000086.1 GCA_902770195.1 uncultured Prevotellaceae bacterium | reverse complement strand
CAGCTGTCGGGCTACAGCTATCTGAACACGATATGGCGAGTGGTCTTTGCCGTCATTTCTTTCGTCCTCATGCTCATATTACTCTTCTTTGGCACCTTTATACTTGTCTATATATATTGTTTGATTGCGAATGGGTTCTTCAGCAGCTGAGCCGGCTGGTCACACGGGGACAGGCACCCTGTGAGGTGAAGAATAAAACAGGAAACGGAAGTCCAATCGCGGCTTCCGTTTTTTCGTGTGGTTCTAGAGTGCACAGCGGAACCGACCCTATTGTGCACTTTTTCGCCCATTTCTTTGTTTGGTATATTATTATTTTGTATCTTTGCCTGCAGAAACTTGAATCTGTATGCCTAGAAAAAAAAGAGAGAAGAGCGGAACGGGGATTTACCACGTGATGATGCGCGGCATCAATCACCAGGACATCTTCGAGGACAGAGGTGACTACTGGAAGTTCCTGAAACTACTGCGTATGCAGACGCATCCGGAGGACAATACTGGCAAACCACTGCCTGCCCATTGCATCGTCTATGCTTACTGTCTGATGTCGAACCACGTGCATCTGTTGGTACGCGAACTGGAGGAAGGGCTAGTCCCACCTATTAAGAGTATTGCCATTTCCTATGCGCAGTATTTCAACTACAAATACGAGCATTCGGGGCAGGTTTTCCAGGACCGTTTCAAGAGCGAACCCGTCAATGTTATGGCGTATTTCCTGACGCTGATGAGGTATATCCACCAGAACCCTGTGGCAGCAGGTATTGTCTCAACGGTTGATAGCTATACGTGGAGCAGCTGGAGTGAGTATGATGAAACGAAGACTTGCTCTGTCCCCGTCTGCACCACCCAGCACGTGCTGAGTCGCATCACGGGAAAAGAGCTTGCCGAGTTGGTCAACGACCTGCTACCCAAGGCCCTTAACATCCTTGACTTCGACAACGAGACGGAACAGCGTGTAAGTGATGAGAAAGTCCGTCAATATCTGTCCGAACTCATAGGTGGTGCCAGTGCCTCCAGCCTGCAACATTACGAGAAAGAGGAGCGTAACCGCATCATCAAACAGTTGAAAGACTTTGGCGCCAGCATCCGACAGATCAGTCGCCTGACGGGTGTCAGCTTCGGCATCATCCGCAAAATCCAATAAAGTGCACAATAGGGTCGGTTCCGCTGTGCACTCCGCTGTGCACTTTTGTTGGCATGGACCACATTTTGGGTAAACAGTCGAAGGAAGGTATTCCCCTCAGTTCAAGAGCCAGTGTCAATCTCGGTATGAATATTGCCTGGTAGACGAACACGATTTTTCATCACTGATTATTTCCCCTTGCAATTCAATGTGGAGTTGCAAGGGGAGCTTTTCTCGAACGAGAGTAACTTCGAGGAGAATGAACTCCGCGGAAAGCCGTTCAATCATATTCAGGGTTTGCGGTGCTGAGTAATTGTCTGTAGTTTCTAAACAACTTTTTTTTGAAAAAGTGTTGGTTACGCGCAACATTTTTATTATCTTTGCACCAGAATTATATACACCCTTATACGGGTTTTAATCGATTCTCGGTCGGGGTACAACCTAAAAAAAGAATGCTCACAGACTTAGGACTTGATGCCTGGATTACTATCGTAACACTTGTTGCGTTGATGCCTACGCTGTTATTTACGCGGCTCAGGTCTGACGTGGCCTTTCTGGGTGCCATCGGCATATTGTTTTTGACGGGTGTGCTAGACTCCACCCAAGCTTTTTCAGGTTTCATCAATCCGTCGGTCATCATCGTGGGTGTCATGTTCGTCATAGCCACAGGACTATCCTACACGGGTGTGCTTCAGTGGATTACGAAACATGTGCTTGGACGGCCGAAGGGCGAGACTGCGGCTCTGCTGCGCCTGATGCTGCCCGTAGGAATGCTGAGTGCATTTGTGAACAATACCTCTGTTGTTGCACTCTTTGTGGACGTTGTCAAGTTCTGGTCCAAGAAAATAGGCGTCAACCCCTCCAAGCTGCTCATACCCATGAGCTATGCCAGCGTCATGGGCGGTTCTTTGATTGCCATCGCCACGCCAACGACGTTGTTGCTCGTCGGCATGTATGAGCAACAAACTGGAGAGCCCCTGGGTATCCTTACCTCTTTCCTCCCCGCATTGTTGTGTTTTGCGGCTACCACGCTGGCACTCATCATCTTCCGCCGATTGTTGCCCGATATTACCAGTTCGGAATTGGTTTTTGACCGTACCAGCGACTATACAGTCGAAATGCTTGTCACTTCGAATAATCCCCATATCGGCAAGACCATCGGAGAACTGGGACTGAACCATGTGCAAGCCGGCAGTCTCGTGGAACTCATTCATTTTGACAACTACCGCCAAATGTCGCCAGTGAGTGACGACGAGCCCCTGATGGGCGGCGACAGGCTGATCTTTTCGGGACAGATTGACGATTTGCTTGAATTGGCTAAGGAGATGGGGTTTGTCTCTTCCGATCATCCCGTATTCAGCGTCAGTGGAAAAAGGGGTAAGCGGCAACTCAATACGGCCTACGTCTGTTTTGGCAGCAACCTGATAGGAAAACGCTTGAGTGATACCACTTTCGAGCATGATAGCAACATGACGCTGATAGCCGTGTCGCGTAAGGGTGAGCGTATCAACGAACCACCTCGTGAGGTGGTTCTGCATGCCGGCGACTCGCTGCTTTTTGCCAGCACATCTCGCATTAAGGTCAATACCGATGCTATGAAGTCGATGTTGCATTTCTTCGACTCTACCGAAATACCTGTGCAAGGCTTGAAACCATTGATTTCGGCGGCCATTATGATTGGTATGGTGGTATTGACCACTACAGGCGTTATGTCGCTGCTGCAGAGCGCTTTCCTCGCCGCTAGCGCCATGTTGGTGTTCCGCTGCTGCACGCCAACGCAGGCCATGAACTCCATCAATTGGGAAATCATCATCACCCTGGCAGGCGGTATCGCCATCAGTACGGCCATCCAGAAGACCGGCATTGCCGATTATGTGGCGACGGGCGTATTCAGTCTTTGCGGCAACAATCCTCTCCTGGTATTGATTGCCCTTTGTGTGATGGCAGCGATAGTCACTGAGTTCGTGTCCAATTCGTCAGCCATCGTATTGATGTTCCCCATCGTCTATGCAACCACTGTAGATTTAGGGTGTCCGCTACTTCCGTATGCCATCGCCCTTTTGCTGTCGGTCAATTCAGCTATCGTGCAACGGACTACCTGCGCATCGGCCTTCCACTGAAACTGGTTTATCTGACGACCGCTATCGTCGCCATCTGCCTCATCTATGATATTTAACTGTCACACGGTGCCAGGCACGGTGTGATACGCTAAGGAGTTGTATCAGTTGACCTGTCCCTCGTGATCCTTTTTCCCCCATCATAATGGCCAGCACCTTGTTTCGAGGATTGCAGCGCCACACTTTGCACCTTTAGGTCAAAGAACTGTTTTTCGCGTTTATAAAGGCCTATGTTTAGGCACTATCTATTAAATAATGTATAAATTCGTCGTAAATCGTTATATTCTCCAAAAGATTTCGTAACTTTGCAGAAAAGTTAATACAATGGCCAAGAAGAAAAAGAAACAAAGCGCCTGAATGAGCAAGTCAGACGAAACATTGCCCGATTCCCAGATAGATACAGATTCCAACTGACTAAGGACGAAATGCAGGAACTGGTCGCAAATTGCGACCGGTTCAAGACATTGAAGCATTCGACGTCAGCTCCCTATGCGTTTACAGTATTTGGCGTATCCATGCTTCCTTCTGTATTGAATAGTCAGAAGGCCATTGAAACCAGCATCAGAATCATTGATGCTTTTGTTGCCATGCGAAGTTTTATGGTACAAAATGCAGATATTTTGACGCGTATTACTCACCTTGAACGCCATCAGATTGACACTGACGAGAAAATTGATATGATTCTCGATAAGATGGAAGAGAGTTCTCCTAAACTATTGCCAGAGCAGATATTCCAAACGGGTTGCGTATGGGATGCTTGGGCATTTGTGTCAGACTTGGTGAGGAGTGCCCAGCAGAGGATTGAGCTGATTGACAACTTTGTCGATGACCGTGTACTCTCGTTGCTGATGAAACGTGGTAAGGGCGTTTCGGCTACCATTCACTCACGCTTTACAAAGGATTTCTTAACGGATTTGGAGAAGCACAACACGCAATATGATGAAGTGAAGTTCGTGCAACTGCCACACAAGAACCATGATCGTTTCCTTATTATCGACGACTCCGTCTATCTGCTTGGCGCGAGTGTAAAGGACATGGGTAATGGCTTATGTGCTGTCACTAAGTTGCAGGCATCCCCAGAGACTATACTTGGAATGTTGAAATGAGAAAATCATAAACGGCAAATTCGCCGTTATCATAATGACCAGTACCTTGTATTGAGGTACTGGTTTTCGCGTTTATTAGTGCCTGAGTTTAGGCACTATCTATTAAAAGTACTATCATTCCCATAGTTCATCGTTACTAATGACCTCTATTTGCTTAACATTGATGGGCCAGTCAGAATCAGGGTGTTCTTCGTTCCATTCATTTGCTGCTTCATTCAATGTCTCCCAACTAGCAGCTACGGGTTTGCCAATGTAGGCAGATAGGTGGTTGCAGGCCTCTTCAATCGTGTCGAAGTATTCTATGTCTGGTTCACAGTCTACGATATACCGATTGGAATAGTACTTGCCTTCTGCATCGTTAGTGAGATAGGCATCCCAATCGTCACCCTCAGCTGAAAAGTAGAATGTCAAAGATGGATAGACTTTCTGAATCAACTTGAGTAGCGCGAATGGCGGTTGCCATGCCGTCTCAGTAAAAAAATACAGATGGCTCTTCTTTAGTTCCAAGTAGCTCCAAGTACCTCTGCAATATACGTCGTGCCAGTCGGCACCGAGCCTTGTTACTAGATTGCCAAGCCACCGCGTTGGATAATAGAAGCTATTCTCCACCAATGGCTTCTTCCTTTCTTGCAGTCGCTTCATCTTTCCATATAGTGACTTCAGTTCTCGCTGCTCACCCTCGAAGCAGACAGACATAAATGCTGGATTACTCATTTTTTCGACAAAGGTTCAAGTTGTTTAGATCAAATTATACCATTTTCGTAGTGTCACGAAAATGGTCTGTTTTGGGTATAGAACACTGCAAACCTTACTGACTTCTATGAATATTCCCTAATTTCTGCAGAAAAAATGCGATTTAATGCTAATAATTGGAAAACTTTTCGTATCTTCGCACCGTAAAATCTAAAAGGTGGTACACACCCCACTTAATTTGGTGGTACGCACAATAAAAAAAGCAAAATCCCGTTATTTAGGTGGTATCTAACCCACATAAAATGGTGGTACGCTTATGAAAATAGAAGAAATATACAACGAATGGAAGTCTCTTTTCCCACTATCGGAAAAGCAAACTCAGTTGTTGCGCAAGAAATTCACGACCGAATACAACTTCAACAGCAACCACATTGAGGGCAATACGCTGACCTACGGACAGACCGAGCTTTTGCTGCTTTTCGGAAAGGTGAGCGGCGAGGGCGACCTGAAGGACTTCGTTGACATGAAGGCCAGTCAGGTGGGTGTGGAAATGGTGAAAGAGGCCGTGCAGGACAGAAGCATGTCGCTGACTCAGAACTTCATCCGTCAACTGCACAAGGTTCTTCTGCGCGAGGATTACACTGTTTATCGTGATCTGCCAGGAGGTGGCCAGACGAGTTATACCGTTCATGCCGGACAGTACAAGACTCGCCCCAACAGCGTCATTACCCGTTACGGCGACCGTTTCGAGTATGCCTCTCCTGAAGAAACTCCTTCTTTGATGAGCGACCTCGTAGATTGGTACAATGCCGCAGAACAGGAGGGGAAATTATCACCTGTGGAGTTGGCCGCCCTGTTCCATTACCGCTATATACGCATACATCCTTTCGAGGACGGTAACGGACGCATAGCACGACTGATGGTGAACTATATCATGGCCCGTCACAGATGGCCAATGATTGTTATCCGCAACCGTAAAAAGGCTGAATACCTTGAAGCTTTGCACCGTTCTGACCAGAAAATCGGCAAGGTTCCTTCCGATGGAGCTCATGCCCAGATAGGAAAGATTACCTCGTTTCTTGCTTTTTTCCGCCAAACGGTTTGTGAGGAAATGCAATGCGAGATAGACATTGTTAGGAATGCTAATAAGAGTACTTGGTGGTACGACGGGCAGCGAATCAATTTCCGCAGCGAGAATGGCGGTCGCCTGCTTGCACTTCTGCGCGACAAGCCCTTTGTCACCTTCTCTGAAATGGCAGAACAGTTGTCGGTAAACCGCTCCGCTGTTCAGAAGCAGATAGAAGGATTCCGCAAGAAAGGCTATCTTGACCGCCGCGATGACGGCAGTTGGCACGTCCTTGCGTTGAATTCTAAAGTTGAATAAAAACAACTATACTTGAGATGCCTCTTGGCATCTCATTTTTTGTGGTTTCAATTCTCGTATATAGATTATTTGATCTATTTTGATCTTTTTTGTTAAGTTTTGATCTATTTGCTAAATCATCGCTGATTTTTGGTACTTTTGCATTTTGTATGACGAAGTACAGAATAGAAGTGACCGAAGTCCTGAGCCGCATTGTTGAGACGGAAGCTGAAAATGAAGATGATGCCGTCGAGATAGTGAGGCAGATGTACCGAAATTGCGAGCTTGTTCTTGATGCTTCTGACTACGTTGAAACAGAAATCAGCGTGAAAAAGTGAAAAAGCTGGGCGGAACGCTTGTTTTGTCGAAAGAAATGCTTAACTTTGCAACCGCTTATTGCTCACTATGAGCGCTGGCAAACTTTGTGGAATTAGATAGCAGTATCTAAGTTCTAAGAGACCTCAGACATAAAAGTCCACCAAACATTTATACAGAGGGTCTCAGGGAATGCGGATACGCCTGTCATTGTATAGGCGTACCCCTTCCTTTCACTCTCTGTATGGGCTTCTGTGGTGGACTGCCTTTGTCTGGAGTGGAATAGGAAGAGGGTACGCTTTCTTTTGTCCGCAGCCAAACGACAAAAGAGCAATGAGCACAGAAGCAAAACCATTTTTGAAGTGGGCTGGAGGCAAAGGACAACTACTAAGTCAGTTGTCTGAGCATCTACCAGAGAGAATAAGCAAAGAACCATTCACATACATCGAGCCGTTTGTTGGTGGTGGGGCAATGCTATTCTATATGTTGCAGTATTTTGGCAACATCAGAAAAGCCGTCATCAATGATGTCAATGAGGATTTGATTCTCACTTATCGGATTATCAAATGTGATGTTGAAGCCCTGATTGCTAACCTCGACAGATTAGAAAAAGATTATTTGGCTATAACTGACCAAAACGGGCGAAGCCAGATATTCTACGAGGTTCGTGAACGATATAACCAACATATTGGGGACAGCATAGACCGGGCGTCCCAACTGATATTCTTGAATAAGACATGTTTCAATGGCCTTTATAGGGTAAACAGACGGGGCCAGTTTAATGTGCCTTTTGGTAAATATGCAAATCCAACCATTTGCAATGCAAAACTGTTGAGAGCCGATAGCCAACTGCTGCAATCTGCAAAAGTTGAGATCTGTCAGGGTGATTACGCCCAGACCATACAGCATATCGATGGTCTCACATTTGTATATCTTGATCCTCCTTATCGTCCCCTGGATGCCACATCGAGTTTTACGGCATACGCCAAAGGTGATTTCAATGATGACGACCAGAAGGCACTTGCAGCTTTTTGCCATCAATTAAATGACGCAGGTTGTTATTGGATGGAAAGCAATGCAGATTGTTCTGCCAAAAATCCCGAGGATACCTTTTTCGAGGAACTATATAAGGACTATCGGATCGTTCGTGTCTACGCCTCTCGATTCATCAATGCCAATCCGGAAAAGAGAGGAAAACTAACAGAACTATTAATTAAGAACTATGAATAAGAATTTCAATCTTTTTATGTCTCAACTGCAAGAGACGAATCAGACGCTGGATTTCTTCTGCGATTTCGACAAGATATCTGCAAATGTGGCAGATGTGGAAATAAGCCTGAACTCACTCAATTACCTGATTGGCAAAGAGAATATAGAAAAGGCTGTTGAAGAGCTTTGGTCGCGAGATCCATCTGTATTTGAGGTTTTAGGTATTCTAATAGCCGTTAGAGATGATGGAAATAAACCCGTTGTTGATAAGAATGGGACTATTGTGCTTCTAAAGAGTTTCTTCGAATCAAAGAAGAAAGTTGTTGAGTTCTTGAAGGGAACTGGCTTGTCTGAGATTTTTGAGTCGCGTCGTATTAAGAACCTCGTAGATTATGTATTTGGCATCGAGACAGGTCTTGATACTAATGCTCGTAAAAATCGCAGTGGTCACATCATGGAGAATACCGTTGCGAGGCTTTTTAGAGTGAATGGTATCAGGTTTCGTCAAGAAGTATATTCGTCAGAATTCCCTGAATTATCTGTGCTTGGTACAGATGAGAAACGCTTTGATTTCTATATTAAAACCTCTGAAAAGAAATATTTAATCGAGGTGAACTTCTATAGCGGTGGCGGCTCGAAGCTTAATGAGGTGGCACGAGCTTATACAGAGTTAGCACCCAAAGTGAACTCTGTAAAGGGTTTTGAATTCGTTTGGATAACGGACGGGATTGGGTGGAAGTCGGCACGCAACAAGTTAGAGGAGGCTTACAACACTATTCCAAGTGTATATAACCTGACAAGTATTGAGTCGTTCGTAAAACTCTTGAAATAATGCTGAAGCCCTTTTATAAATCATCCAACCACGATTTCAATCTGCTTCATGGCGATACGTTTGAATTGTTGCCGCAGTTCAACTTCAAGTTCGACATGATATTTGCTGACCCACCTTACTTCTTATCGAGTGGCGGCATAAGCGTGCAGAGTGGCAAAGTGGTATGCGTAGATAAAGGCGACTGGGACAAAAGTATGTCTCAGGATGATATCAACGCCTTCAACCTAAAGTGGCTTTCGCTTTGTCGTGAGAAGCTGAAGGATAATGGTACGATTTGGATTTCAGGAACATACCATAACATCTTTTCTGTTGCCAATTGCTTGACACAGTTAGGATACAAAATTTTGAATGTTATCACATGGGCCAAGACAAACCCACCGCCCAATATTTCTTGCCGATACTTTACCTATTCAACAGAGTTTGTCATCTGGGCAAGGAAGAAAGAAAAAGTGCCTCATTATTACAATTACGAGTTGATGAAGCACATAAACGGCGACACGCAGATGACTGATGTGTGGCGTTTGCCGGCTATTGCTCCTTGGGAGAAAAAGTGCACGAAGCATCCCACGCAGAAGCCACTTGGTTTGTTGAGTCGTATCATTATGGCATCAACAGAGCCAGGCGCTTGGGTGCTTGACCCATTTGCAGGCAGCAGCACAACTGGTATCGCTGCGAATCTGCTTGGACGCAGATTCCTTGGAATAGAACAAGACGAAGAGTTTGCGAAAATCAGCAAGGCTCGCCGCGAAGAGATTGAGGACATCAAGACATTTGCTACATATAAGAGAAAGATTCCAGATATTGTAAAAGCAGAGGACACCCTGACAGACATCTTCACATGCAATGAACCTATCATAGAGCGTCTTCCGTTCTAAGAATCACGGGACGGTTCTTTGATCCGCTGAAGATGGCTGATGGCTGAGGGCTGATGGAAGAGGTAAGACAGGCTGTGTGCGGACAACTAAAGGGATTAACTATTTTTTTGTACCTTTGCGCTCCGTGTACACAGCGACGCTGGTACGCATATAATAATGTAAAAACAACGGACGAACAGCAGAATATCATCATCTATCGCACAGCTGACGGACGTGCATCAGTAGCCCTCTTTGCCAAGGATGGCAAAATCTGGCTGAACCAGCAACAGATGGCTGAACTTTTTGCCACCTCGAAGCCTAATATCAGTATGCATATAGCTAACATATTGAAAGAAAAGGAGTTAACAGAAGTTTCAGTTGTTAAGAATTTCTTAACTACTGCCGCTGATGGCAAGGATGAGGGCTGATGTATGAGGGCTGAGGGCTGATGTCTGATGGAAGAAGGGGTGGGATTGAGTATTCTCAAGGATTTAACGATTATTAAACAAAAGTAAGTGGTCTGGCGTTTTGCCGGGCCACTATTTTTTACTACCTTTGCTGATCAATCAGCGAGGATACTCTGTCTTGGCATAAAAAATAAGTGAACTTATTTTATTCTGCTCTCGACTATTCGTATCTTTGTCGACGTTTTTCACTATGAATAAGAAACCAAATAAAACAATCGAAAGAGCAGGTAAAAATGGATATTAGCTACGAGGAATTTAGGGGTCTATCACAGGAACTGACAGATAAGGAGGTGTGCATCGCTCAGTTGCGGAACGAATTGGAAGCCACACGAGAAAAGTTGGAGGAGGAGAGACTGAAGAACAGTGTCCTTCAGGATGAGAACTACATGCTGAAGGCTCAGCGTGACAAGGTGGAGTTCGAGAACTCGGTATTGAGGAAATACATCCTGTTGTCGAAGGAGAAAATTGCTGAGTTTGTCAGGACGCTACGTAACATCAACCATTGGGCTTTTCTGCGTGCCTTCGTGTTGTGGGCTCTGCCTGAGGAGTACCGTGATCTGGAGATGGCATGTGTGGACGAGGTGATGGGACTGCCTAAGGACAACCCAACAGGTATCGTGATGAACCAGCCTACGTTTCAAGGGCCTATGTACGACGTGCATGGTAATAGTGATGTGGATATAAACAGATAGCGGGACGATGGAGAAAATGAAAGACAGTAGTATGATGGGTGTTACGTTCAACGGCAACGTGACATTCAACGGCCCAATGTTTGACATTCACGACAATAAGCATGTGCACATTGGTGTGGAGGATGGCGTAATGTCTTCAAGACGTAAGGATGGAGGGAGGGAAATGGATCCCGTACAACTGGCGCGCGCCATCGAGAACTGTCAGCAATATTTCTGGGGGAACAGTGCCTATGCCGTGGTGTTTTGTGTCTGTCGTGACGCCTATAAGATGCAACCTAACAAGACTGCCTTTGAGAAAATGGTGGAGCAACTGCCTTTTCAGGGGAAACGTGACTACAAGTGTCCTTTGGGTACGATAGCCAATGCTTTTAGTGACAACTTGATATTCAATGAGAATGTCAATGATTGGGAGCAATTCGGCCCCTTGCCACGCATCGTAAAACTGCGTGACGAGTTGCGACGGGAATTAAAGTTATAGAAAAAGTTATATAAGTTACTAAAGTTTCGCAAGTGATGGCACACCTGCATAATTTAACATAAAATAGGAATAAAAATGGCCTCGATGTTTGGTTAACTCACTGAAAATGAGTAATTTTACAATCGCCAAAAAGTAAAATACAAACATCAAAGCCGTGAGCAAAGGTACAACAATTATTTCAGATTTGAGAAGCTTTT
>CACXSA010000085.1 GCA_902770195.1 uncultured Prevotellaceae bacterium | reverse complement strand
TGCTCTTTTTTGTTCAACATGTTGAGCGGAAAACGGGACTCGGACCCGCGACCCCAACCTTGGCAAGGTTGTGCTCTACCAACTGAGCTATTTCCGCCTGTTCTATCCTCTTTCGGGGAGCATCTCTCTCGATTGCGGATGCAAAGGTAATGCTTTTTTCGGAACTGACAAACTTTTTTGCTATTTTTTTTCGAAAAAAGGTGTTAATCCATCCTATTTCGATAATCTTCGTAGCCAAATTGGCGTAAAATCTCCAGTTTTCCATCGCATCTCAGCATCCCGATGGCGGGGTGCGTGATGCCATTAAAAGTATTGGTCTTCACCGTGGTATAGTGTATCATGTCCTCGAATACCACCTGTTCACCCACCTGCAACTCATGGTCGAACAGCCAATAGCCCATGAAATCGCCACTCAGACAGCTGTTGCCACCAAGTCTATAGAGGTGAGAGGTGAGAGGTGAGAGGTGAGAGGTATGATTAGTCTCTTCAACATATTCGGCACCACGCACATCAGGGTAATAGGGCATTTCCAGGCAGTCGGGCATGTGGCATGTGAAGCTGACATCCAGGATAGCCGTTCGGATGCCCTTGTCTTCCACCACATCGACCACGCTGCTTACCAACGGACCCGTCTGCCAGGCAAAAGCGCTGCCAGGCTCGAAAATCACGCGTAAGTGGGGATAGCGCTTATGAAAATCCTCCATCAGTCGCACCAGTCGTTCTATGTCATAGTCCTTACGCGTCACCAGGTGTCCGCCTCCGAAGTTGATCCATTTGATTTGTCCGAACCATTTCGAGAATTTCTCCTCGATATGCGTCAGAGTACGTTCAAACACGTCTGACCCGCTCTCACAGTGGCAGTGACAATGGAAGCCGCTGATGTCTGCAGGCAACTGTTCCGGCAACTTGTCTGCTGTCACACCGAAACGGGTACCGGGAGCACAGGGGTTATACAACATCGTGCCAACCTCGGAATATTCCGGATTCACCCTCAATCCCAACGAGCACTCCCCTGCCCGCTCATGAAACCGCTCATACTGGCTCAGCGAATTAAACGTCAGATGACTGGAACAGCGTACTATCTCATCGAACTCCTCGTCCTTATAGGCTGGCGAATAGGTATGTGCCTTAGCCCCGAACTCCTCCAGGGCCAGCCTTGCCTCACTGAGCGAACTGGCTGTTGTCGAGTGGATATATTCACGGAATATCGGGAATGTCTTCCACAAGGCAAAGGCCTTGAAAGCCAGAATCCACTCCGACTGCGTGCGACGCGCCACCTCGCTGATTAGCGTCAGGTTCTTGCGTAACTTCTCCTCTTCTATAATATATATAGGTGTATTCATGACTGCAAAGGTACACATTTTTAGGGACGCACAAGGCCTTTTCAACGAAAAAACTGATAAAATACGGGACAACATGCTGATTTCTGCCCGATTTTTTGTACTTTTGCAGCCCAAAACCTCAACAAACGAGGTTTTCACCCCCAAGCATGCATAAGTTCTTATTCAAGATTTTCCTACTACTGACGGTGTTCTTCGTGAACAGCAATATGATGATGGCGCAATCCGACAGTGTCTCGTTGCGCCCGACTTTCTCGGTGGATATGACCAGCGAGTTGCAAACCGACCTCGACCGTTGGAAATGGGCCAATCTGCTCGAACTGCATGCCGATGTACCCCTCTCCCGTAAATTCACGTTTAACTTCGGCTCCATCAGCTATTACACCAACCTCGAAGAACTGCTGGTTGACAACCTCCAGTTTTACTCCAACATGGATGCGTATAACAAGGCCTTTGCACTCACCGTGGCCGGCTTTACCTGGCAGATGAACGACCGTCATTCGCTCTTCGCAGGCATCCGCCGCATGGACGAGGACTATTTCTGCAGCGACGCCCTCTCACTTTTCACCAACAGCAGCTGCGGAGGTTTCCCCACCTTGTATTACAACTACCCCGTAGCCACCTACCCTATGGCATCCCTGGGACTGCATTATGTCTATGACTATAAGAACATCACGCTTCAGGCTTCGTTATACAACGGCATTTCCGCTTGGGACCTGTCAGGCCGTGAGAACGTTTTCCGCTTCTGTCCCAAGACCGACGGCCTCTTTCTCGCCTCACAGCTGGAATATCGACATGGCGACAGCCATTATTACTTAGGAGGAAGTCTCTACGAAGGCGATTTCAATGTGGAAGAAGAACCACGCAAGCTCCGTCCTTCGATGTGGACTTATGCAGAACAAGCTTTGATACCTAACCTGACACTCATCGGAGCCTATTCTCATGCTTTCTGCGAAGACGACCTTTGTTTCGACTTCGTAGGAGTGGGTGCCAAATACACCCTCGGACTTGCCGAGTTTGGCGTATTTTCCGACTATATGCGGACAGAGGGCATTTTTGAAGAAGAGGAGACAATAGAGGAATGGGCCACGGAGATTACGTGCAAGATATCGCTCACCGAATTCCTTTCCGTCCAACCCGTCATGCACATCATCAAGTATGACGGCGAGACCAATTGTGCCGGCGTGTTCCGCCTGAACGTCAGCTTTTAACAACCACTTGCAACCAACGACATGAAGAAAGCTATTGTATTATTCATAGCCTTGATGTTCATCCTATCGGTAGTGACAGGACGATACGGTAACACTTGCACCAACGATGAAGACATCAAGGTTGAGGTGCCTGCCGGTGTGGAGATTCCTGCCTACGAAGAACATGCAACGAGTCAGCTGCTGGTGCGCAAGGCTTACACGGCGTGCTATAACAAAGAGACACGATGCCCCAACTGGGTGGCATGGGTCCTGACCGCCGACCACACAGAGGGTGTGACCACCCGAAAAGCATCGTACCGTGAGGACGAGGAAGTGCCTCTGCCCAGGGCTACCAACCAGGATTACAAGGGCAGCGGATGGTCGAGAGGCCACATGTGTCCTGCCGGCGACAACAAATGGGACGAGGAGGCCATGATGCAGTCTAACCTGATGACGAACATCTGCCCACAACATGCCAGCCTGAACAGTGGTGTATGGAACGTGATAGAGCGCGACTGCAGGAAATGGGCCCAACGCTACGGTGCCGTATATATCGTCTGCGGTCCCATCTTCATGAACCGTAAACACGAGAAGATAGGCGAAAACGAAGTCTTCGTTCCGGAAGCGTTTTTCAAGGTGATACTACGCCTGGAGCCCTCCCCCAAAGCAATTGGCTATGTCGTAAGGAACAACGAAGGGAAAAAGCGCAAAGACCAGTTCGTGAACAGCGTTGACGAGGTAGAAAGAATAACGGGAATAGACTTCTTCCCCACTCTACCCGACAGCATAGAAGACAAAATAGAGGCAAAAGCCACTTTAAACGACTGGAGACAGCCCTTTTGACATTATTTGCTGAGAAATGAGTATTTTTGCAACTGTTTAGAACACGAAAGAACATGAAGAGGATAATCAGGGAAGCCCTACCGTCGGACATGGCTGATATTATGAAGGTCATCGAGGCTGCCAAGAAGATTATGCGGCAGTCCGGGAACATGCACCAGTGGGAGGGCAACTACCCGTCCGAGGCTGCCATCACTGCCGACATGGAGAGAAAAGGAGCCTTTGTGGTGGAAGACGCAGAAAAGGTAGTTGGCTACTTTGCTTTCCTGCCATCGCCAGAGCCTACCTACTATCAGATATTCGATGGCGAATGGCTTGATGACAGCCAGTCTTACCATGTAGTCCATAGGATTGCCAGCTATCCTGATGTTCACGGCATATTCAGCAGCATCATGGATTTCTGTTTCTCGCATGACACGAACATTCGCATAGACACCCATCGGAATAACAAAATCATGCAGCACAACATCGTCAAGCATGGTTTCACCTATTGCGGCATCATCTTTCTCGCCTCGGGTGATGCACTCAACCAGATGCCGCCTGCTGCCAAAAGGGAGATAGAACGATTAGCGTATCAAAAGATGCTCCGCTAATAATCGTTATCATCGCTGTTCCTTGATTCGAAACTCTCCAGATTCTCCTGTGCCGTATCATTTATGGCATCCTCATAGCCAGTCAATGCGGCAAACGGGGCAAACTGGGCCGCACGGTTCCACATAGACATCTGCGGGTGACGCTTCGAAACGTGATGCGGCAGATTGATGATATCGTTGTAGTCGCTGTTCATGCCTTATGCCCTCCTATTTGTTTGTTACGTTCTTTGGCGGTAGCACCCTCCTCGAAATTCAGCCCTCTGAGGATGGCGTTCTTGCCGAAGCGCTGTCTAATTTTCAACTGAGCTTCCTGCATCCGGCGCTCCTTTTCCAGATTTGCCTTTTCCTCCTGCTTCCGCTTTTCTAATGCCTCGTAGTCTGTAAAGAGATCCAGTTGTTGGGGGATATTCTCCTTTGCAGCGGCAGAAGCTTCCGTTATCACATGGTTCGTAGTCAGGTTCAACCTGCGAATCAGTAAGTCCGGATTCACACACCGGTCGAACAGCTCTGCCGAACCATCCATGATTTGTCTCGATGACGAAGTGGGCGTGGCGAAGTTGAAAGTGCCGTGGGCATGTTTCGGAACAGCCTTTCCATAGTGGTTCTTAGTAATCTCACCATGATATTTCTCGCGAATCTCTGGGCGAGTAAGGCTCTCTGCGTCATATCCGACTGTCAGCACCAGCTGGTCGGTCACTAACCGTTTCGACACTAAGTCAAGTGCCATTCCCTCAGCCATTTCCTGTATCACCACACGGGCTTTCTTGAAATCGTATGGCTCCTGCAGCACCTGTCCGCTACTGAAGGAGTTAGTCTCCGGCCGATAAGCCTTTACCGCCTCCATCGTACAAGGCTCCCAGCCCCAGGCATGGTCTATCAGCAACTCAGCGTTCACACCGAACAGTTTATAGAGCGTTTCTTCATTCTGCACAGACATTCGCGCCAGTTTTCCCATCGTGTCAACACCATAAAGGGCCAACTTCTCTGCAATGCCGCGACCTACTCGCCAGAACTTCGTTATCGGACGATAGTCCCAGAGCTCACGGCGATATGACATTTCATCGAGCTCAGCAATACGTACACCGTCTTTGTCGGCTGGCATCTTCTTTGCCACGATGTCCATCGCCACTTTACAAAGATACATATTCGTACCAATACCCGCCGTTGCCGTGATACCCGTCTGACTTAGCACGTCGCGAATCATCTTCATCGCCAACTCATGCGCGCTAAGTTTATAAGTACCCAGATAAGCCGTCACGTCCATGATAACCTCGTCGATAGAATAGACATGGATGTCCTCAGGAGCAATATACTTCAGATAAGTTTTGTAGATTTTCGAGCTGACCTCGATGTAGTGGGCCATCTGAGGCGGGGCGGCGATATAATCGACAGCCCAGTCGGGATGCTCTTGCAATTCTATGTCGGACGCGGATTTGCCTGTCAGTCGATGACCTGGCGCCTTACACTGCCGGTCGAAGTTCACTTCCCGCATCCGCTGCACCACCTCAAAGAGCCGCGCCCTACCTCCGATACCATACGCTTTAAGAGATGGTGATACCGCCAGACATATTGTCTTCTCTGTACGGCTGACATCTGCCACGACAAGGTTCGTAGTCAGCGGGTCAAGCCCTCTTTCCACGCACTCCACCGAAGCATAAAACGACTTCAGGTCGATGGCTATATATGTCCGTCCTGCTTCTGACATTATCATCTAAATTAATCTCAAAACTTGGCGCAAAATTACGAAGAATTCTTCAAATATCAGCTGATCTCTGCAACTTTTCGCCTCATTCATACGTCTAAATGTCAGTAACTTTTAAAATTTACGATTATGATACTATCAACCGCTCGGCGACGAAGGAGACGCTTGGCTCGTCCAAGAACCCCACAGATTGAAGGTCACACCATCCGCGAATACAAGGGTATTGTGACTGGTGAAACCATTATTGGTGCCAACATGTTCAAAGACCTCTTTGCAGGCATCCGCGACATCGTAGGAGGCCGCGCAGGCAGTTATGAGAAAGTACTTGCCGAAGCCAAGGACACTTCCATGCAGGAGATGATGCAGCGTGCCCAGACTCTTGGAGCCAACGCCATCGTAGGCATCGACATCGACTATGAGACCGTCGGTTCCAATGGCTCTATGCTCATGGTAGCCACCAGCGGAACAGCTGTTGTCATATAAATCAGACCAATGAAGACGTTAGGAAACGTCATCTGGGGCATGCACATAGGGCCACCTATCTGTTTATCAGATACATACTTTAACATCTCCTTGGATAGTTTAGGAATCGTCATTTTCAGATATCACTATTTTCTTTGGTCCGTTCCCTCTACCCTACCTCATGGTCATCGTTGGAATGTGGAGACGACAAAGACTATACCATTGAATTACACTCGGGGGAAGGCTGCGATTAAGTGAGAGCAGAGTGGAGTTCACACCTACTCTGCCGAACGTGAGCAGGCTCGACCAAAGGCCAAGCTTCGCCGTGGGGGCAGATAGTCCCCATTGAGAGATAAAGAAATCACAATACTGCTGTCCCACCTTGAATTATATATATGGGACAGATGTTTTGACCGCTATCAATCGTGCCAATGTTAACGTGTCGTCAGACCGGCATCTTTGGCACGACCTTGTTCGTCGATACAATCTTTATCTTGATAAAGTGATTAAGATTTTTGTTGAATTTGAGAGAATCTCCAGATGGTTTGAGTGCCGGAACTCGTAAAAAAACATAAATTTTGAAGAAAAACCTTCGAGAAGCCAAGCCGAGTCTTTCGTTAGGGTAAGAAGAGGGTAAGAATACCCCAAGAATAGGGTAAGAAGAGGGATAGAAGACTCCTCCTTTGGTGCTCCTTTGGTGTTCCTTTACTCTTCCTTAGGTGCTCCTTTGGTGTCCTCTTGTTGGTTCTCATCCTTCGTAGATGGAAGGTAGAAGGTTCGTAGATGTGATGTTGGGAAACGGTGTTTTCTTGAACGTATGTCCGTGGGACTTTCTAGATATGTTCATAAGGGGTGGGAACAAACGTTTGTGGGGCAATGACCATAGGTTGGACGGGGAAAAGGCTCTATTTTGCATAAAAAAGCATAAAAAGTGGCTGAAATTTTCGATTATTTCATGAAGAAATTGAGAATAAATCACTACCTTTGTGCAATAAACTATTGAATATGGAAGATATTAACCGAATAAAAATGGTGCTGTTTGAAAAGAAACGCACTGCGCGCTGGCTCGCAGGGGAACTGGGAGTCACTCCATCAACGGTCAGTAAGTGGTGTACGAACTCTTCCCAACCAGACCTTGCGTGTATATTAAAGATTGCAGATCTACTGGAAGTAGACCTAAAAGAACTCTTTGTGAGAGAGTACAAACAATATCTTCTTTCTCAGGAATCAAAATGATAACATAAAACTATCGTTGGAAGGTCGTAGCAAGGTCGTTGGTAGGGGGAAGGAAGGGACAAGGCTTTTGTAATAAAAAAGAAAATCTGTTGGGCTATCGTAGCTATATCCAAAGTGGCTCGATAATGTCTTATACGGAAATCGCTTGACACGTTTTTCGCCATAACAAAAGTAATGAGTTATGACAAAAAGTGTTCGAAAGAGTTATGATGTTAGTTTCAAACT
>CACXSA010000084.1 GCA_902770195.1 uncultured Prevotellaceae bacterium | reverse complement strand
ATCATCGCGTATATCATCGTCGGATGGTTCTATCCTGTAGTGGGACTCATCGCACTCATTTGCATGATTGGTCCCGTGATGACTAGCATTTGGAAAGGGCGCTGGTGGTGCGGACATGTATGCCCTCGTGGCAATATGTACGATCGTTTGCTGTCAAAATACTCACCCCACAAGCCCATACCGGCATTCGTGCGTACGTTTGGCTTCCGCCTGTTCATGGTGTTCTTTATCTTCAGCATGTTCGGCACGCAGCTGACACTGACCGTTCCCTGGAGCGAAGGAGGTTTAGCCATGTGGAGCGGTATTGGCCGCGTGTTCTGGACGATTATCGTGATGACTACCATTGTCGGCGTTACGCTGAGTTTCATCTATGCGCCACGCACATGGTGTTCGTTCTGTCCAATGGGTACCATCTCCCGCTGGGTGGCTCCAAAGAAGGCACCGCTGCCCAAGGTTTTTACGAACATCCATGTTTCGAGTGCCTGTCAGATGAAGTGTAAGAATTGTGCCCGCGTCTGTCCGATGCAACTCACGCCCTACGACAGTCGCGGCCAGGAAATAGGCTATCTCAATCCAGACTGTCTGAAATGTGGTAAGTGTACGCTGGCCTGCCCTACGAAGATTATGACATTAAAACATTAATGTAAATTGTTTGATTGATGATAACTATGTAGTTATTTACTAAAACAAGAATAAAACATGAAAAAGGTAATTGTGATATCTACTAGCCTTAGACGGGGCTCAAACAGCGACATGCTTGCCGACCAGTTTGTAGAAGGTGCCAAGTCTGCAGGAAACGAAGTGGAGAAGATTTCTCTCGTTGGCAAGAACATTCAGTTCTGTAAGGGTTGCCTAGGATGTCAAAAGTTAGGCCGCTGTGTCATCAACGATGATGTGAACGACATCATGGCCAAGGTGCTGAAGGCTGATGTTGTCTGCTGGGCAACACCTATTTACTATTATGAGATGAGCGGTCAGATGAAAACCCTCATAGACCGCATGAATGCGATGTATGAACAGGACTATGCGTTTCGTGATGTCTATCTGCTGACTGCGGCTGCAGAGGATGAGGAGCAGACTCCGAAACGTGCAGAGACGGGGTTGACGGGTTGGATAGACTGCTACCCAAAGAGCCGCCTGGCCGGTACGCTTTTCTGCGGAGGTGTGAATGATGCCCGTGAGATTGAGGGTAATCCGAAACTGCAGGAAGCTTTTGATTTAGGAAAGAGTATTGGCTAAGATATAATGAAGAGTAAAAAGGGAAATGACGCTAACCTACATCTTCCATAGTGGCTTTGTGCTCGAAACAGAGCATTCCATTCTGGTATTCGACTACTGGCTTGATCCCTGTGGTGTGATGGATAGCGTACTGCAGAGCGAGAAGCCCCTATATGTTTTCTCCAGCCACTTCCACGAAGACCACTTTACGAAGGAAATCTTTAAGTGGAAGAAGCAGCGCGAGGATATCACCTACATTCTCTCCAAGGACATCTACAAACATCGGAGAGCCAGCAAGGAGGATGCCGATGTATGGGGCGCATGAAGGAGTTTACGGATGAAAAGAACATTTCCTTTTGGGAAATCAACAGAGAAGGAGAAACTATTGAAATCTGAGTGAAACCACCAGTGGGTACTACTGGTAGAGACTAACAGCAGGCCAGCCATAATCTTGATAGAAGCGGATGTTCAAGCCCTGCTGACGGATGTACCATTGCAGTTGCTCCTTGCGGGCAGCCTCACGAACTTCCTGATTGCTGTTCATATTCTGAAAGACCTCGTAGTGTTTGCCGAAGATACGCTTGGCGCTGGCCTCATTTCCTGCCCCATCCTCCGTCTGTTCGAACGACGTTACCACGGGTTTGCCATCCTGCTGACGAATGGTCATACAGCCGGCATGGTTGCCTCCCGACACTGTCTTTAGCGTATCGCCAGCCACGTCATACCAGTACACCCAACTGTCGCACCACACGCGCGTCTCGTCGCTACTCTCCTCCTCTGCAACAATCAGCAGCGCCGGAATGCACAGCTGTCCCTGTCGATAGTGAGCGCCTATCTCCTTCACCAGATAGTCGCACATCGCATGGCGCAAAGCCTGTTCCTTGCGGTTGATGGCGATATGTCGGATGCAGTCCTTTTTATGGTCGTCAAAATCGGATATCAGCCACTGGCCGTCCACCTTCTCCATGGACAGCTGGTGCTCCTCGATGTCGCTGTTCTCGTCGAACGAGCCGTCCTCCCACTTCTGCCGAACCTTGACGGTCGCTACGGCATGGGCATCGTCCTTCAGCTGCACCCCTACTACATCATAGTCGGCTATCGTGCCGCCATTGCCCGTCACGAAGTAGTACAGCCACTCATGATCCATCGCCTCATGCTCTGGCAGGTGGTTGAACATCGTGTCCAGCACCGCATAGAAGTCGGTAGTCATAAAAGCCTTCGACTCCTCCCGTAGCTCGTGGTCGGGAATATACTTACACAACTCCGCAGCCCATTCCTTCAGCTGCTGTTCCTTGTCTCCGCAGGCAGCCAGCACCAGTGCTGCCACGATTATTGTTACTATTTGCTTTATCATATATCAACTTTTTATATTACCATCCCTCCGGCAAAACGATATTTTCAACATCGTGCGCCTTCTCGAACAGCGGAGCAATCTCCTCATCCGTGAATCCGGCAATACCGCAACCAATGCGCGTCACGAGGAACGTCAGTTCCGGATGCTCCTTGGCGAACGCAATAAACTCGTCCACATACGGACGGATGGTTTCCACCCCACCCTGCATCGTCGGGATACCGTAGCTCTGCCCTTGCAGTCCTACACCCTGTCCCATGATGGCTCCAAATCCGTTGATAAGCCACGTGCGCAGACTCACGTTTGGCGAGTGGTCCTCCAGCGGTTTCCAGTCGTGCTCCATCAGATACAGCGCATACTGGTGAGCCAGTGACATAAAATCCAGGTTCTCCTTCTCGCGCAATTGGTACCGCTGGTCAAAGATGTTATAGCCTACCCGACAGTACCCGTAGAAATACTCACGGATAACAGCTGCGTCGCCTTCACGGAACCCTTCTAGAATCTCCTTGTCTGACAGTTGCTGATAGTACATATACGATTATTTTCTGCAAAAATACAAAATATTTTTTCTACTTGCTTATTTTTTCTACGAATTCTTCTTTAAAGAGATAAAGACTAGTTTGAAAATCACGATTAAGCGAGCTCAAACGAAAGATTTCTTTCAGTTTGACGAGCGTGAGTGATTTCGACGAAGTCAAAACGTAGTATTCACCTTTAAAACAATGACAACTATGACAGATTTAATTCCAACAAGAGTTCACAACCTGATTATTGTCGATGAAAGCGGTTCCATGGAGTGCATCCGCAAGCAAGCCTTCACCGGCATGAACGAAACCCTGCAGACAGTACGTATGATGCAGAAGAAGTATCCCCATCAGTTGCAGTACGTCACACTTATCACCTTTGACAGCGACCATACCAAACTGCACTACGACAACACACTTGCCGACAAAACAACGGATTTGAAATGGAAAGCCTACAATCCCTGTGCTGCCACACCTCTATATGACGCGATAGGCAAGGGCGTATCCAAGGTCAATGCCCAGGTAGAAGAAGGCGACCACGTTCTTGTCACCATCATCACCGACGGATATGAGAACTGCTCAGAGGAATGGACGCTGAAGATGGTCCGAACCCTCATTGAGAAGCTGAAGAAACAAGGCTGGACCTTTACGCTCATCGGCACCGACAACCTCGACGTGGAGACTATGGCCCACTCCTTTGCCATCGATGAACACCTAGAGTTCAAACAGGACGAGGAAGGTACCAAGGCCATGTTCGCCCGCGAACGCCGCAGCCGCGAACGCTACAACTGCTGCGTCGCCGAGGATGCCGCCATGCCAACAGGTTCGTTCTTCAGTGAAGAAGAAAGCTAGAAAGAAGGAGCGACTAACCATCACGGTTGGTCGCTCCAATATAACTGCTTATTTATATTCATCAATTGTTGACTTAATTGTACTTGATACATCGGGATGAGTACATAAGTAATCATATAGATGTTTTTCCAAGAAATCACCAATATAGGTATCGATAGATACACCATTTTCTTCCATTATGTTTGATGATAGTTTTACTTTCGTCGATGAATCAAAGATGGGATCGTCAACTCTAATTGCAATTGCGGCCACCAAACCATAGAGTATGGCGTCGTTCTTCTTTCTGCCATAGACTCTCTTCATGGTTTTGATAAAGTGCTTTTCAAAAGCCTCTTGATGAGTGCCACCTAAAGGTGTATAATGTTTATTCACATATGAATAGATTGTTCTTCCACTACGATATGTATGCGTAAAAGCAATCTCTATGTCATTTCCAATGAAATGTATAATGGGGTATATTGCTTCAGACTTAACATCGTCGTGTAACATATCCGCAAGTCCGTTAAAAGACAGCATTTGAAGGCCATTATATTTTATGGACAATCCTGTGTTCAGGTATGAATAGTTTCGAAGCATATCAATCAGAATATCTTCATGGAATCGATAGTCCTTGAAAAGCGCAATATTCGGTTCAAAAGATACATATAAACCATTGCTCTCATCTGTAGACTTTGTTATGTCCTCCTTTAATAATCCACATTCATAAATAATAGTCCTGATTTTGCCGTCATGATAGCTTCTTACTTCAAAATACGAACTAAGTCCATTAACAATTCTAAGACCCAGACCATGTAAGCCAATAGATTTTTTACCTATCGGATAGAATGCATTTGATTCTACTATTTCTAAACATTGAGTCAGTTTATCTAATGCTATACCATTACCATTATCGCGAATAGAAATACGATGTTCATTCATCAAATCCACTTTAATTTGACCATTGGATTTGTTTTCGAGTTCATCAATAGCATTATTAACCACTTCTCTTAACATAACATAGAGGCCATCGCCTGGCAAAGATCCATCACCTAATCGCCCAATATACATGGTGGGTCTTATTTGGATATGCTCCCAAAAAGATAACTTGGGATAATTCTCGTTATTAGTATTTCCCATATCTATCCTATTTTGTCACAATCAAAGTAAGAACGAGTCATGTTCTGTGTCGCAATCTCAATACCATACTTGTTTAGAAAGAGCTGAACCAATAATGACCGTTGACTGCTAACACCGATAGGTGGTACGGGCGAGACCGTGCTCGTTTCAATAAACATGCCTTTTTCAAGGCGTTGCCGCTTGTCTTTACATGCGGCATTGCCGCTGTTTTTAACTACAATTCTCCAAAGTGCCATAATTGATAATTAAATAATGTGATACATGATTATGCTTTACTCGTAAAATACTGTCGTTATTTTCATGTCTTGCCCCAAATCTTCATCTGTATAGATATAGAACAAGTTGGAGCCTGAGCAACGTGAAACAATACATTCTATGATGCTCGCTTCCTCGACCCTGAAGGGATGAGCGGAAGACGTGCCTATGCAGACAACGCAGTTCTTCAGTGGCGGCAAGTTGTAAGCTTCATATTTTTCAATCAGTTCTTTCATCCATGCAACTCGTTTCTGGCTGTCATAAGACAATGTTTTATGTTCGTATGACTGCATATGGTCACACAAGAACAACGGCTTTAAATCTTCAGATTGAGACATAGGCGATTTTAATATTGCCCTAACAACGTCACTTGCCACCCATATTCGATTATAGTATTCTTTTCGGATGATATGGCGTGCATAACTGCGCATTGAACTTCTGCGTATGCCAGCTTTAGCAAAAGGCTTTCTGTGTGACTTTAACTCCTTGCATTTGCTTCGTATCGTGTTATGAAATGCTCGTACTTTTAAGTATTCCTTAATAGAAGGAACCTTACCACCAGCTGATTCTACGGCACGGATAACTTTCATGGCTCGTAGGCGCGTTATATCGTGGTCAAGCATATCCTCTGAATAATAGTCCAGGTTCTCGAACCTTTCATCTCTCTGCTCTTCTGTGAAGCCCCAAAACGATGTGTGCCACAGACAGCACATAGCAATCTCAGCCAATGATGCATTAACATCTGGTTCTATTATCAGTTCCTTGGCAAGAGAATGCTCCCATAAGTCTCCTTCTAAAGGATGTACGTCTAAGTGTGGTTCTGGCCAACTCTCGTCAAGCTCACCATTACTCACCACCGCCGTTTTCCTTTCTCCCGGTTCTGGTGTCAAATGGCGAAGGTAGTCATAGTGGATTTTATACAAAGCCAACGCATTCCAACCATGATACCGTTCTATGAATGGCACTATCTTGTCAAACGAGACCTGATGTAATAATTCGTAAAGTGTCATATTCTTAATGGTTTAATCAAAATAGTCACACTTACTCCAATCCAAATCATCTCCATACTCATCACTTTTATATGTGTGATAGTCTTAGCTCGATATTGAAGTCTCTTACCCATAGTAAGTCAAAAATGGAAAATTCCAAATGTTCATACAGGTTATGAAATGCATGTATCAGATGCATGTCCTTAGTCAATTCTCTATCCAATCCTTCATTCCAGTTATCTGGTTCCTCCTGTAAATACAGCATTTCATTTTCAGATTGAATCTGAATGGAATAGCCCCAAGTCTGTATTTCGAAGTTGCATGCTCCGTCATCATACAGAGGCATAAAGTTGTCCATCGTTCCATTTAACATAGCCCACATCTTTTTGGCTCTGACGGTCTGAACAGGATGGATTTTAGAGTACTCATAGCCAAGAAAACAATTCCCCTTCACAATCATGTTGTTCTTAACGTCATTACCCTTTACTGATTCGTAGAGCTTAATTGTTCTATTGCGCATGTCAATTAGTTGAAGTTTTAGGGCTTCATTGAATTCGCTTAACAACAGTTTATAATTTTCGTCCATGACGAAATAATCATGAAGAATATTTCTTCTAATTCCCAATAGACTCTTAATAGCGAATCCTTCGGAATCCCTAAATAATCTCCTTTTTTCTGTCTCGTATTGCAAGTTCAGAATTTCGGTTTCTATTTCTTGCACAGCCTTCGTGTTAAAAATCTCTTGTACTGTCAT
>CACXSA010000083.1 GCA_902770195.1 uncultured Prevotellaceae bacterium | reverse complement strand
CACTTTATCCAAAAAAGTAACAAATAATGCTATTCTAAACTTTATGAGGAATTATCGTGCGGTTCTTCGACCAAGGTCTAGAGACGCAGGGACTGGTACCGTTTCACTCAATCATAAAGAGAATATGACAGTTGCTGGTACAGCCAAACTCCTTCTGTTTACAAACGAACAAGGTAAAACAAACAATAACTGCTGTTAGCCATGCAATTATGCTAACAGCAGTTATACTCTTTACACGAATCACTTTCTCATCAGCTTGACGAACCATTCTTCTTCAGGATGGAAGCCCCAAAAGTGTTTTCCATCACCACCTAAATCCCAAGGACTCATCACCTCGAAGGACTTTAAGGGAAGAAGATGGTCATTACCCTGATGTAATAACACTTTCGTCCTACGACGATACTTGCGGCTACTTGCCTGCTTTCCTTTCTTCTGCGACTTGCAGCAGCACCATGTACTGCCTGGCATTCGCTTTCTACTTCTGCTCATAGTCTCGTAAATGTTATGAGGCGACACGGATTGTTGTCTCATGCCGTCTCGGTTAAACATTACTTATGGTTACTTATGCCATCTCCAACTCTTCTTTGAGAATAGAAATGTGCAGACAGTCTTCTATCTTCGACATGGTTTCGAGAGAAAGATTCTCCTGACCTTTCAGAACCTTTGAAACGTATTGCTGGCTACATCCCATCAGTTCTGCCAATTGTTTCTGGGTTAATCCCAGTTCATCCATCTTCTCAAGCATTTTCACAGCAATACGTTGGGAGTGCCGCAACCACGATTTGTTCTGCTGCCTCCACTCTGCCCTTTCCCTCCATTTTGAAGGAGTCGGTGACTGATGGTCTTTCAGTCGTGCGATTACTTCTTTCATATTAACCTCCTTTTCTATATCAAATTAATTCACTCATATAATCATCAAAGGAATCCTTATCAACTATATTATTAGTCAATAGATGGGAGCGCACTTTCTCCATCTTAGCCAACTCACGAAGCGTATGTTCTCGTTCCTGCATGGTACGGGTAAGCTTAATGGCTCCACCCGTAATGACATAGATTCCTGGTTCCAGCTTGATAGCGTATATTCTTAGCCATGAGGCATGCTTAGAAACATCCTTCAACCGAGCTTTTTCCTTGCCAAGCAGCATATCAGCAAAACGACTATTCTCTAAGGGCCTGAATAGTTTGTCCAAGTCCGCCTCTGGCGAGATGTCCATAATCAGACATTGCAGTCGTTCACTGTCCTCTATAGTATCGTAAATAGCCTCGTTGACATCTGTGATCTTAAAATACGACATTAAGTCTGCCATATTCTCCTTAAAGAATTGGTAGAGCCATGCCACATCATTCCACTGTTCAAAGAGCATGTAGAGCGCATTATCAGGACAATCATCGTATTTGACTGCCCAAAGCCTTCCGTCCTCAGTTATGCTATCATAAGTCATAATCACTTCCTTTTGGGGGCAAAGTTAAACAATTTATTCGAATTATACAACTTTTAGGTTGTTTTTCTTTGTTATTATGCATAATTTCATTATCTTTGCACCGCATACGTGCAGAACAGATGATGATACTCTTCTGAGCGAAGAGCGAGTTTAGTGGAAGACCTGCCGATGGGCTAAAGGGATGAGAACCTCGGATTTCCATTTTCCAAAGTCCATTTGTACGGTTTAACTCATAAAGTACAGATTATCAACACTGTATAGATATTGCGTGGGAAAGTGATTTATCTCTTTGAAGATTATTTTCGCAAAAAATTAAGTTGAAATGAATTTTATTTTGTAATTTCGCCCAAAATATCTGTTTATGTATCATCGCTATTAGAGAGGAAATTATGGAACAGAAAAGGACTACACCAGAGTTTATTACAGAGTTGCAACCGAACGAGATCTTTGTGTTTGGCAGCAACCTAAAGGGAATGCACGGCGGTGGTGCGGCTTATATCGCCTACCGCAAGTTTGGAGCTATTATGGGACAAGGCGTGGGTCTGCAGGGACAAAGCTATGCCATCCCAACGATGCAGGGCGGCGTAGAAACCATCCGTCCGTATGTGGACGAGTTTATCCAGTTCGCCAAGGATCACCCTACCCTCACCTTCCTCGTCACTCGCATCGGTTGCGGTATTGCAGGCTTCACGGATGAAGAGATTGCTCCGCTGTTCGAGAAGGCTCACGACGTGGAGAATATCGTGCTGCCACCAGGTTGGTAAAGAGTATGGAGGATTTACTAAAGAAAAAAAACTAATTAAAATATGAAATCACTCAGAGAACTATTCCGAATCGGAAAAGGCCCATCCAGCAGTCACACGATGGGGCCAGACAATGCAGCACGCATCTATGCCAAGCGTCATCCTGAAGCCAAGATCTTCGAAGTAACCCTTTACGGCAGTCTCGCTGCTACGGGAAAAGGTCACATGACCGATGTCGCCATCATTGACGTACTAAGTAAGATAGCCCCTGTGAACATCGTCTGGCAACCCAAAATCTTCCTGCCGTTTCACCCCAACGGCATGAAGTTTACTGCTGACGGAGGCGACGAGTGGACGGTATATAGCGTAGGTGGTGGCGCTCTTTCAGAAGGTAAGACAGAAGGAGACATGTTCGCCTCAGGTGGCGATGTTTATGAGATGCATAAGATCAAGGACATCATGGCGTGGTGCAAGAAAACAGGTCATGGCTACTGGGAATATGTGGAACAGTGTGAGGGGCCGGAAATCTGGGATTTCTTGAAAGAAGTCTTCTATACGATGCAGGAAGCTGTTAAACGAGGTCTCGATGCAGAAGGTGCCCTGCCTGGCCCGTTGGGCTTGTCGCGCAAGGCAGTATCTTTTCATGTAAAGGCACAAGGATACGATGAAACTGCCCGTTACAATGCCCTACTCTATTCCTATGCATTGGCAGTCATTGAGGAGAATGCCTGTGGCGGTACGATTGTTACGGCTCCCACCTGTGGCAGTTGTGGCGTTCTTCCTGCCATTCTCTATGGGGCCTACCACGATCTGGGATTCTCTGAGCAGCGTGTTCTGAGAGCCCTTGCTACAGCAGGACTCTTTGGCAACGTGATTAAGCACAATGCCAGCATCAGCGGTGCGGAAGTAGGATGTCAGGGTGAGGTGGGCGTTGCCTGTGCTATGGCCGCAGCAGCCGCTTGCCAACTATGGGGAGGTAGTCCCAACCAGATAGAATATGCTGCTGAGATGGGACTGGAGCATCACCTCGGCATGACGTGTGACCCCATCTGCGGATTGGTTCAGATTCCGTGTATTGAACGTAATGCCTTTGCTGCCGCACGTGCTGCCGATGCAACATTCTATGCCATAACTTCCGATGGCAACCACCGCATCTCCTTCGACCATGTGGTGGAGGTGATGAAGCGCACAGGCCATGACCTGCCCTCGCTCTACAAGGAAACTAGCGAAGGTGGACTTGCCTTGGAATATAATGAGTGATGTAGCATCTAATCAAATATGCATTGAGTAATGTTTTGCATACAATACAACGTTTTTAGCGATATTTAGCCACAAATATCATCAAAATTACATATTTGGCGCATCGATCTTCTCGCTTCCTTCCAACGAGGGAAGAACCTGTCCATTAGTGCATGAAATCGGGCATTGTGGCTGGGTTCCAACAGATGGCAAAGTTCATGGACCACCACGTGCTCGACACACCATTCCGGCAGCAACAGAAGATAGGCAGAGAAGCAGATGGACTTATTCCTGACATTGCATACGCCCCATCGCGAAATCATCGCCTTGTAATAGACAACAGACGGCTTCACGCCCATCTCTTTGGAGTGGTGATCCACCATCGGCTCTATCAGTGCTTTCAATCGTCGCAGGGCATCGTCAGCCTGTTCTCTTGTTTTTAGCGGCAGTTGATTATAAAAGTCTGCCCTATGCTTCTGGTGCTCGCAGGTTCTCTTACGAGCCTCGACAATCCACTCGCGGTGTTCATCAATAAACCGCTCCACCTCTTTCTGAGGCATACCAATAGGTGCCGACACATGCACATCGCCATTTTTCACGATGCGCATTGACAAACTTCTCGTTCTCCTGTATGTCACCTGTATCGTCATATCGGCTGCAAATTTACAAAAAGTTTTTAAAATGTTCTCATTATTTTCCCACAAACTATTTTTTGCGCAAGAATTCATATCTATGCAAATAAAAATATGAGATTATGAAGAACCATCTGAAGCTGAATTAGTGAACCAGAATATGCAGTTATGATAATCTACCTCTACTAATTTTTACCATTTATCATTTAAAGAAGCTGATAATAAGCATATTATGGAACATTTTGTTATATTTTTACCACTATTTTACCTCTACAAAACCTCTACTTATCATCTACTAACCATCTACCAAACATCTACCAAAAATCTGTCGTATATCTACAAAATGAATCACTATTTTTCGGATTCGGCATCCCTAAAGGTTAGAAAACATTCCCAGCGTGGGAATGTTTTAGTCCCAGTCTGGGAACATTTTATTCCCAACGTGGGAATAATTGCCCACCCTATGTTTTTATGACTTTACTTGTGGTATCAGCCGAAGTACACTATGCTGTACCTACTTCTGTGGAGTGAAGTAGAATAGTAGTAGAATAGTGGTAGAAGATAAGTAGAGGTTTAGTAGAGGTTTAGTAGAGGTTTAGTAGATGGGAAATATCGTCTAAGTACCTAATAAACTGTAATTTGCGAATTTTATGTAGAGGTAAACCATTATTTTAAAGTTTTCAATATGGATTAAAACAAAGTTTAAGATCTAGGTTGTCAAAGAGTATCAGCGTCCGAAAGATGTTACCTCCCCACAAACTCGCTAGGGGTGAGTCCCGTGATGCGCTTGAACAGGCGGGTGAAATGATGAGGGAAATCGAAACCTAACAGGCGGGAGGTCTCGCTGATATTATGACCTTGCATCAGCAGACTTTTCGCCTGATTTATTATATAATTATGGATGTAACCGATGGCTGTACCACCCGTGGCTTTATGAATCAAATCGCCAAAATAACGGGGTGAATAGGCCAGCTGGGAGGCGCACCACGTGACAGTGGGCAAGCCTTGCGACAATTGGCGATTCTCGCGGAAATAGGTTTGCAGCAGGTTTTGAAAGCGTTTCAGCAGGTCGGTTTCTCCCCTATCCTCTTCCGACAGTTGGCGCTGGTAGATGCGGTTGCAGTATTCCAGTATCAGGCGCAGATAGCCCAGCAGCACGCTTCGGAGTGAAGGAGAATCCTCGTGTGTCTGCAGCTCCTGGCGCATCTGAGTAAGCAACTGTGTGATGCAGAGCCATTCGTCGGGCTCCATGTGCAATGAGCCGTCGTAGAAATACGAGAAGAACTGGTAGCGGTCTATCTGGCGTTCCAGCTCGCTGCCGTGCAACAGTTCAGGCGACCATAGCAGCACCCAACCGCATAACGATATGCGCTCGCCATTATCCTCCAAACCGCCTATCTGTCCTGGTTCCACAGCAATGATAGAACCATCGCTCACCTGCAATTTCCTCATGCCGTAAGAGAGATTGAAGGGAAACTGTCGCTGAATAAACAACCCATACACGCCATAGTTGTTCAGGCTATGACGGAAGGGTGACAACTCGTCATAATGGATAATACTTATCAGTGGGTGCAACACTGGTGCATCCACAAAACGAGCATAGTCGTTAGGACTGTCAACCTTCAGAATATTCCTCATATCGATGGAAAAGATTCATATTGTATTTATTGTCTTTTGCAATTCTTCTAAGAATCGGGTGGCATGTGAACCGTCCATCTGGGTGTGGTGGAACTGGAAAGAGATGGGAAGCGTCGCCTTCAGCCATCCCCTGTGGTATCGACCCCATGCCAGGAAGGGATTATTGTAAATGCCGCTGTATTGGTTGACAATGCTATCGAGTTCTGTAGCAATCATTGCCGACGTGCCGACTGCCACGGCTTCATCGTCTAATATGTCCTGACAGGTCTGCCTGACGGTCTCTGTCAGATGCAGGTAATTGGCATTAAACGCTTCCAGATCAGCGCTGACAGCAACGTCGCAGAAACTGAGTCCGCCCTTTATATTATCCACTATCACATTGATGGCCATACAGTCATATTTGTACACCTTCCCATACTGGGGCAACATGTAAAACTCTTCTATCCCTGATGCAGCCTTGCCGATGCACCAGCAGAGCAGCATGTTGAATTTCAGCCCGCGTCGCCGACTAACCTTACAAAGTCGCGTCACGTCGAAAGTCTTGGTAACCGTCACCATCGGCATAGGCGATTTCATCCACAGCTCGAAGGCGATAGCCCGATTTGTCTCTTTGGGATTGATTTCCTGTTTCATTATTTATCTGTTTTCGACTGCAAAGTTACGAATTGTTACGGAATACTCCAAATTTCTGGGACATTCCGTATGTTTTTGCGACAAACGGCACGCAATCTCACAGATAATTACCATCTGCGCCTGTGGAAAATACCGCTTCCCTCCCTGTCTCACGTAGTAACATGGCTCAAGTCAAGGCTGCTATTGCTTCTACAAGAGGCACAAAATAGTCTAATAATGGTATATTTTTTTTCGTTTTAAAGCACTTTCTGCGAAATTGGTATATTGTCAGCCAATTTGTGTAATACCTATATAAAATAATGTGCGTACCTTTGCACCGTGATTCAAGATCACGTCGCGAAAACAGGCGGCGCCTCAGCAATTCGATCAAGATCGATTGCATTCGGCTTGCACCGTCTTTGCACCCAGAAACTTTAAAACGATAAAAACATGTTAGGCAATTTTACATTCCACAATCCTACGAAGTTGCACTTTGGTGAGGATTCTTTGAGCAAACTGAGTGAAGAACTGAAAAACTATGGCAAGAAGGTGATGCTCTGCTATGGCGGTGGCAGCATCAAGCGCAACGGCATCTACGACCAGGTGATGGCCGAGCTGAAGAAGGCTGGCTGTGAGGTGGTAGAGATAGCCGGTGTGATGCCCAATCCTACTATAGAGAAGGTATTAGAGGGAGCCCACAAGGCTCGCCAGGAGAATGTGGATTTCATCCTTGGCGTAGGCGGTGGCTCTACCGTTGACTACTGCAAGGCCGTAGCAGGAAGTGCCTGGTACGATGGTGATCCTTGGGAGTATTACTTCAAGAACTGGCAACCGATGACCTGCCGTTGGATTCCTGTGGGTTGTGTGCTGACAATGGCTGGCACAGGCTCTGAGATGGAC
>CACXSA010000082.1 GCA_902770195.1 uncultured Prevotellaceae bacterium | reverse complement strand
AGATACTTGACACACGCTTCCAACCAGTCGACTCCTGTCTTGTCACGATTATCCCACAGGAAGGCATTCACCTGATCCTGATGAGCAATACGCTTCAACCACCGAACCAAAAAACCAGGCACGAATTTCGCTTTCGTGCCCATCTTCCCTTTCAGGATTGCATCGATATCAATTGTCTGCTCAACTACTGTTGCCATTTGCACATTTTCGTTAACAAGTTGCAAAAATAGCACATTTCTTTCAATTCTGAGCAAAAAAAGGAGAAAAATGTTATATTTTAAATGTATTTAGTAGACAAAAAGGGTACAAATCAATAAAATAAAGTTAAAATTGAAAAAAAGTGGGGAAATGTGGTGCAAAGTGGGGATTTTTTCCTACCTTTGTAACCGAAATCATATAAATAGGTATATATGCGCTTTTTAGGAAACATAGAAGCCAAAACTGACGCGAAGGGAAGAGCCTTTCTACCAGCAGTTTTCCGCAAGGTGTTACAAGCATCTGGTGAGGATTGCCTGATGTTAAGAAAGGATGTCTTCCAAAAGTGCCTTGTGCTTTATCCTGAAAGTGTATGGAACGAACGGATTGACCTGTTGAAGACCCAGCTGAAACCATGGAAGCAGTCTCATCAACAGATGTTCCGGCAGTTTGTGTCTGAAGCAGAAGTGGTGACGCTCGATGGCAACGGAAGATTCCTTATCTCCAAACGCCTGCAAAAAATCGCAGAGATCGATCAGGACATCCAGTTCATCGGCATGGACAACACCATTGAGATATGGTCGCCCAAGAACCTGTTACAGACGCTCAAACCTGAAGAAGAGTTTGGAATAGAATTTGAAAACATTATGAACGCTGACGATGCCCTATGATGAACACTGCCGAGACATATCACGTTCCGGTACTCCTTCAGGAGAGCATCGACGGGCTGAACATCAAGCCTGACGGCATCTATGTAGACGTCACTTTCGGCGGAGGAGGCCACAGCAAGGAGATTCTGAACCGTTTGGGGAAAAACGGCCATCTCTACAGCTTCGATCAAGACGAGGACGCAGAGAAGAACATCCTTGATGATGACAGATTTACATTCGTGAGGAGCAATTTCAGATATCTCCGCAACTGGATGCGTTACTACCATGTTGCACATATCGACGGTCTGTTGGCGGATCTCGGTGTTTCCAGCCATCATTTCGACGATGAGACACGCGGATTCTCCTTCCGCTTCGATGCAACGTTGGACATGCGCATGAACAACAGGTCAGGAATGACAGCGGCAGAAGTCTTGAACACATATAGTGAAGAGGCGCTAGCCGACATCTTCTACATCTACGGAGAATTAAAAAACGCCCGCAAGATTGCGGCCGCCATAGTAAAAGCAAGGAGCAACAAAAATATTGAAACGACAAGCGATCTCATGCAGGCCACAGAAAAACTGTTCCAGCGTGAGCGTGAGAAAAAAGAAACAGCCAAACTGTTTCAGGCACTACGCATTGAGGTCAATCGTGAGATGGACGCCCTAAAAGAGATGCTAAACGGTGCGAAGGAAATACTAAGCGAAGGAGGACGGCTCTCCGTCATTACCTATCATTCCTTAGAAGACCGCATCGTCAAGAACGTCATGAGAGCCGGGAACCCCGAGGGCAGAATGGTGCAGGATTTTTTCGGTCGCACAGAGGCTCCTTTCCGACTGCTCAGCAATAAGGTGATCACACCAAGCGACGAAGAGCAGGAGCGCAACCCACGTAGCAGAAGCGCAAAATTAAGAATTGCAGAAAAGGTATAAATATGGCTAAAAAAGAAGACATAGAACTGGAAATTCAACAGCCGGAAGCAGAAGTCCCCGCCACAGATGAAGAGAAGCTTGTGGAAGAGGAAGCTGCCGAGATGAAGGAGCAGGCCAAGAAAACGATCCAGATGATTAAGGAAAAGGCAAAAGAGGAAGATCCCAAGCCTGGTTCCGCAATGACACTGAGGACGATTCTTGGCGGGGACTTCCTCACGGCAGAAATGGTCCGTCGCCAGATATGGCTATTTGTACTCATGGTTGTATTCTGTATTGTCTATGTAGCCATCCGCTATCAGTGCCAACAGGACATGATTGCCATAGACAAACTGGAGAAGCAGTTGCTCGACGCCAAATACAAGGCACTTTCAAGTTCAAGCACTTTGACAGAAAAATGCCGTGAGAGTCATGTTCTGGAAGCTTTAAAACAAAACAAGGACAGTGTGTTGCATATATCAGACCTGCCACCATATATAATAAATGTACCCGAATAAAAAGACGGAATGAGTAAGTTTAAGAGCGATAAAGTAATGCCCCGCTACTTTGCCATCGCAGTAGTCCTGACATTGATTGGTTTTGCCGTTGTTGGCAAAGCCATGTATATCATGACTGCCAAGAAGGACTATTGGACACAAGTGGCAGACCGTCTGAAACGCGACAGTGTCAGCGTTAAGCCCGGTCGTGGCAATATCCTTAGCTGTGATGGTCAGCTGATGGCCAGTAGCATACCAGAATATAAAGTCTATATGGACTTCCAAGCTGGAAGAGACGACTCCATTCACGCTCAAAAACAGGATTCCATTTGGGAAGAGAAAATAGATAGTATCTGTGAAGGGCTGAGCCAGATATTCCCTTCAAAAACAGCGGAAGAATTTAAGACCCATTTGATAGCAGGAAAAAAACGTGTGCTAAAAAACGGCAAGGAAGGTGCACGCCACTACCCCATCTGGCCACGTCGCATCGACTATAACACTTTCTGCGAGGTACGTAAGCTCCCCATCTTCAAAGAGCCGATATACAAAGGAGGGTTCCACTGGGAAGAATTCAATGCCCGTCGGCGCCCATTTGGATCACTGGCCCAGCGTACTGTTGGTGACATGTTTGGAGCCAAAGATAGTGCAAAATATGGTTTGGAGCTTTCTTTCGACTCAATTCTCAGGGGCAAAAACGGTATCATGCACCGTCGTAAGATCCTGAGTAAATATCTGGACATACCAGTTCTCTTACCTGAAGATGGTGCCGATATTGTTACAACAATCGATGTTGGCATGCAAGACTTGGCTGAGCGTGCCATGATTGAAGAGCTGAAAGAAATCAACGGTGAAATGGGCGTAGCCATTCTGATGGAAGTGAAAACAGGTGACATCAAGGCTATTGTCAATATGACCCGTGGTGCTGACGGGGAATACCGTGAGACTGTCAACAATGCCATCAGCTACCGTTGTGAACCAGGATCGGTGTTCAAGACCGCTTCATTCCTGGTTGCGCTCGACGATGGCGTAGTGGATACCAGCTTTGTCATTCACACAGGAAGTGGTGTCATGAACATGCATGGCCGTGACATGAAAGATCACAACTGGCGCCGTGGCGGTTATCAAGACATCAACGTAGCTCGTGCGCTCGAAGTCAGTTCGAATATCGGAGTCAGCTATGTCATCGACAAGTTCTACGGTAGCAACCCCAAGAAATATGTGGAAGGGCTATACCGTGTCGGTATTCATGAGGATTTGAAGATTCCATTGGTTGGCTATCACACCCCGATGATCAGAATGCCAGACACAAAGACCACTGATCGTGCCAAATATTGGAGCAAGACAACACTCCCTTGGATGAGTATCGGCTATGAGACCCAGATTGCCCCGATCAACACTGTTACATTTTACAATGCTATCGCTAATAATGGCAAGATGATGCAGCCACGCTTCGTCAAACAGATTGTAAAGAATGGTGAGGTCCTCAGGGAGTTTGAACCTGTTGTACTTAAGGAACGTATCGCAAAACCGCAAGCCATCAAGACCATGCAGACGATTCTTGAGCACGTCGTTAGCCAGGGACTTGGCAGAAGAGCTGGTTCTAAATCATTTAAGGTAGCTGGCAAGACTGGTACCGCACAAGTTGCTGACCAGTATGGAGGCTATCACTCAGGAACCACCCGTTATTGGCTGTCATTTGCCGGTTATTTCCCTGCCGACGATCCTCGGTACACTTGTATCGTCTGCTTGAAGAAAACAGGACTGCCTGCGTCTGGCGGTGGTATGAGTGGACTCGTCTTCCACCACATCTCTGAAGGCGTGATGGCTCAGAATCTGAAACTCGATGTCGATGATGCACGTGACACATTGTCAATCATGGTGCCCGATGTCAAAGGTGGCGACCTTGTAGCAGCCAACTATGTACTCGACAATCTTGGTGTTAAGACAAACACGAACTGGAGCGGATCTTACGCAGAAGGAAATCCTGTCTGGGGTAAAACTATAACAACGAACAAGGACGTCACCCTCGCATCAGTCAGCACACAGAAAGGTATCATTCCAGATGTACTGGGGATGGGCGCTCGCGATGCTGTATACCTGCTGGAAAGCAGGGGTGTTAAAGTGAAACTTAGAGGCAGAGGTAAGGTTAAGTCACAGAGCATTTATGCTGGAACCGCCATCAAACAAGGTATGGTTTGTGAACTGAATATGGAATAAATAAAACGACAAAGAATATGAAGCTAAGTGAACTACTCAAAAATGTAGAGGTCCTCAATATTCTTGGAAATGAGGACATTGAAATATCTGGCGTGAACATCGACTCTCGACGTATAGAGGCCGGTCATCTTTTCGTAGCCATTCCTGGCACACAGACCGATGGACATAAGTTCATCCCCAAAGCTATAGAGCAAGGGGCAGTTGCCGTGCTTTGTGAATATTTTCCCAACAAACGTGAGCCGGGAATCACCTACATCGCAGTAGAATCAACAGAAGACTGCGTGGGTGAGGTTGCCACACAATTCTATGGAGAACCTTCAAAGAAGCTGAAACTGGTTGGCGTTACTGGTACAAACGGGAAGACGACCATCGCCACCTTATTATATAATATGTTCCGTAAGTTCGGACATAAGTGCGGTCTGCTCTCTACGGTCTGCAACTATATTGAAGACGAAGTTATACCTGCTGACCACACGACACCCGACCCTATTGAACTGAACCGACTACTGGCGAAAATGGTTGAAGCTGGCTGCGAATATGCGTTCATGGAATGCTCCAGTCACGCTATTGCCCAAAAACGTATTGGTGGACTGTGTTTCACAGGCGGCATTTTCACGAACCTGACCAGAGACCATCTTGACTATCATGGCACTTTCGAGAATTACCGCGATGCAAAAAAAGCGTTTTTCGACGGACTTAGCAAGGAGGCATTCGCTATTATTAACAGCGACGACAAGAACGGAATGGTTATGGTCCAGAACTGCAAGGCTGTAGTGAAGACCTATTCCACACGAACGATGGCCGACTTTAAAGCAAAGATCATCGAGTGCCACTTTGAGGGAATGTATCTTGACATCAATGGTAAGGAGGTAGGCGTTCAGTTCATCGGCAAGTTTAATGTGAGCAATCTGCTCGCTGTCTACGGCGCAGCAGTCATGCTGGGCAAGAAACCCGAGGAAATACTTGTGATACTAAGTACTCTGAAAAGTGTCAGTGGACGTCTGGAGCCAATCCAATCACCTGAAGGCTACACAGCAATCGTCGACTATGCTCACACCCCCGATGCCTTGGAGAACGTATTAAACGCCATCCACGAGGTACTCAACGGCAAGGGAAAGGTTATCACTGTCTGTGGAGCTGGCGGTAATCGTGACAAAGGCAAGCGCCCCCTGATGGCTCAAGAGGCTGTTAAGCAGAGTGATAAGGTCATTATTACTTCTGACAACCCACGTTTCGAAGAACCGCAAGATATTATCAACGACATGTTGGAGGGTCTCGACAGCAAACAGATGAAGAAGGTAGTCAGCATCGTAGACCGTCGCGAGGCTATCCGTACTGCTTGCATGATGGCAGAAAAAGGTGACGTCATCCTTATTGCCGGTAAAGGCCATGAGGACTATCAGGAGATTCAGGGTGTAAAGCACCACTTTGATGACAAGGAAGTAGTCAAGGAAATATTTGGTAATTAAAAAGACAAAACCATGCTATACTATCTCTTCAGATACCTCGGCCAATACGACATCCCAGGATCACACATGTGGTCCTACATCTCGTTCCGTGCCTTGTTGACGCTGATTCTCGCTTTATTGCTCTCTGCTTGGTTTGGCGAGCGTTTCATCAAGTGGATGAAGAAGAAGAAGATCTTTGAAACGGAACGTGATCCGAAGATTGACCCGTTTGGAGTAGAGAAGAAAGGCGTGCCGACTATGGGCGGCATCATCATCATTGTGAGTATTCTGATTCCCGTTCTGCTCTTGGGACGCATCCGAAACACCTATCTTATTCTGATGATTATCACCACTGTCTGGTTAGGTTTCCTCGGATTCCTTGACGACTATATCAAGATATTCAGGCGCAACAAGGATGGACTGAAGGGAAAATACAAGATTGTCGGGCAAGTAAGTATAGGCTTCATCGTAGGACTGACGCTCTGGCTAAGCCCCGATGCCGTCGTGCGTGAGAACATCAATGTAAAGCAGAATCAGGAGATTGTGGTCAAGCATAAGGCAGAACCTGTCAAATCATTGCAAACGACTATCCCGTTCATCAAGAATCACAATCTGAACTATTCAAGCGTGATGTCCTTCTGCGGAAAGTACAAGGTTGCAGCCGGATGGATGTTGTTCGTTTTCATCACGATTTTTGTCGTAACAGGCATCTCAAACGGAGCAAACCTTAACGATGGTATGGATGGTATGTGTGCAGGTAATTCCGCTATCATCGGTGTGGCATTAGGCATTTTAGCCTATGTGTCTTCACACATTGGATATGCCTCTTACTTCGACATTATG
>CACXSA010000081.1 GCA_902770195.1 uncultured Prevotellaceae bacterium | reverse complement strand
GTTATCGTGAACGGTAAGAAGTTTGTGGTTAAGTGAGAATAAAACTGAACTTGCTCAAGTTTTATCGAACGTGAACAAACTCGAGCAAAGCTCAAGTTGATTCAGAAGTAATCAAGAAAGCTAATTATAAAAGAAAAAGGGCGAATTCTTGCGAATTTGCTCTTTTTTTGTTTTGCAATGTGCTCACTTATTAGTATCTTTGACTTTCAGTCTTAGGTAGGCTTCATCTCGGAAAAACTCAAAAATATTTGGTTTTTCTCTCGATTTGCACTACCTTTGCAGTCAATTAAAAAAAGAAGCAGATGGCGAAAGAAGGTAAGGAGTTGACTCCCATGATGAAACAGTTTTTCGACTTCAAGGCTAAATACCCTGAGGCCTTGTTGCTGTTTCGTTGTGGCGACTTCTACGAGACCTATTGCGAAGATGCCATCGTAGCTTCTCGCATCTTAGGCATCACGCTGACCCATCGTAACAATGGGGCAGGGGCTAAGGGTGACGAGATGGCCGGGTTCCCTCATCATGCACTAGATACCTATCTGCCTAAACTCATCAGGGCAGGCAAGCGAGTGGCTATCTGCGACCAGTTGGAAGATCCCAAGCTGACAAAAAAACTGGTAAAGCGTGGCATTACGGAACTGGTAACTCCTGGTGTGGCCATGCAGGATACGGTGCTGAACTATAAGGAGAACAACTTCCTTTGTGCCGTACATTTTGGTAAGACTTCGTGTGGTGTATCCTTCTTGGATATTTCTACTGGTGAATTCCTGGTAGGCGAGGGTACTTATGACTATATTGAGAAGCTGATAGGCAATTTCCAACCCAAGGAGGTGCTCTACGACAGAGGACGCAAGCACGACTTCGAGCGATACTTTGGCAACAGGCTTGTCACCTTTGAGCTTGACGACTGGGTGTTTACAGAGCAGACAGCTCACCAGAAGTTATACAAACACTTCAATGTGAAGTCGCTGAAAGGCTTTGGCATTGACCATCTGAAGAGTGGTGTGATAGCAGCTGGTGCCATCCTGCAATACTTGGAACAGACGTTGCATACGCAGATAGCTCATATCACCAGTATTTCACGTATAGAGGAAGACAAGTATGTAAGGCTCGACAAGTTCACTGTCCGTTCTCTGGAACTGCTGAATCCTATGCAGGAAGACGGCAAGTCACTGCTGAATGTCATAGACCATACTGTAACCCCTATGGGTGGTCGTATGCTACGTCGTTGGCTGGTGTTCCCCTTGAAGGAAGAGAAACCTATCAACGAACGTCTGGATATCGTGGAATATTACTATCGCGAGCCAGAATTCCGTCAGTGTGTCGATGAGCAGCTGCACAGGATAGGCGACCTGGAGCGTATCATATCGAAAGTGGCAGTAGGCAGAGTGTCACCTCGTGAGGTGGTACAGCTGAAGATGGCTCTGCAGGCTATCCAACCCATCAAGACGGCTTGTCTTTATTCCAATAATGAATCGCTGAAGCGGGTAGGGGAGCAGCTTAATCTCTGCGAGTCCATTCGTGAGCGAATAGCCCGTGAGATAGAGAATGACCCACCCCAGCTGGTAGCAAAAGGGGGTGTGATACGCCGAGGGGTGAACGATGAGTTGGACGAACTGCGTAATATCGCCTATAGTGGTAAGGACTATCTCTTGCAGATACAAGAGCGAGAAGCCCAACAGACTGGTATTCAGAGCCTGAAGATAGGCTATAACAACGTGTTTGGATATTATCTGGAGGTGCGCAACACCTATAAGGATAAGGTTCCCCAGGAGTGGGTGCGCAAGCAGACATTGGCTCAGGCAGAGCGATATATCACACAGGAACTGAAGGAATACGAGGAGAAGATATTGGGTGCTGAGGATAAGATTCTCTCCCTCGAAGCACAACTCTTCAACGACTTGGTATTAGCCCTGCAGGAGTTTATCCCACAGATTCAGATTAATGCCAATGTCATAGCCCATCTCGACTGTCTGCTGAGTGCTGCTAAGGCTGCTGAGGAGAACCACTATGTGCGTCCTGTGATTGATGCCAGTGATGTCATTGATATCAAGCAGGGTCGGCATCCGGTTATAGAGACACAGCTGCCCTTGGGTGAGCATTATGTGCCTAATGATATCCTACTTGATCAGGAACGTCAGCAGATTATCATCATAACCGGTCCGAATATGGCTGGTAAATCGGCTCTGTTGCGCCAAACAGCCCTGATAGTACTATTGGCTCAGATTGGCAGCTTCGTGCCTGCAGAGAGTGCCAGAATCGGTCTGGTGGACAAGATATTCACCCGTGTTGGTGCCAGTGATAATATCTCATTGGGTGAATCGACGTTTATGGTGGAGATGACGGAAGCCTCCAACATCTTGAATAATGCCACACCACGCTCCCTCGTTCTCTTCGATGAGTTGGGACGAGGCACTTCCACCTACGACGGTATCTCCATAGCTTGGGCTATCGTAGAATATCTCCACGAACACTCTAAGGCACAGGCTCGCACGCTCTTTGCCACCCACTATCACGAGTTGAACGAGATGGAGAAGAACTTCAAGCGCATCAAGAACTACAATGTCTCTGTAAAAGAAGTGGAGGGAAAGGTTATCTTCTTGCGAAAACTGGAGAAGGGTGGCTCAGAACACTCGTTTGGTATCCATGTGGCAGAGATAGCAGGAATGCCGAAGAGTATTGTCAAGCGTGCCAATGTGATACTGAAACAGCTGGAGGCTGATAATGCTTCCGTGGGTACTGTTGGCAAGCCTACTGCAGGGATTGCACAAAGTCGTGAGGGTATGCAGCTTAGCTTCTTCCAGTTGGATGACCCTGTGCTTTGTCAGGTTCGTGATGAGATATTAGGTATTGACGTTAACAACCTCACTCCTCTTGAAGCCCTTAACAAACTTAACGACATCAAGAAGATTGTTAGTGGGAAATAACGCTAAAAACTGAAACAGAAAGCGGAAATCTTAATGGATGGGAAGGGTTAGGATAAAGCGGGCTCCATCTTTATAGGTGGTGTCTAAATGGAGACTTCCTCCTAGCAGCTGAACCACTTTATGGCAGATAGTAAGACCAAGTCCGAAGCCCTGTTTGAAAGGATCAGCCTTATAGAATCGTTCAAAGATATGCTTCCTCTGCTCTTCGTCGATTCCTATACCTGTATCACTGACGATAAAGCGCACAACACCATGATCAGGACTCTCGTGAACATACAGTTCCACAGAGCCTTCTTCTGTGAATTTCAAGGCATTGTCCAAAAGTTGTGTAAGTGACTTTTCCAATACGGTCTTATTGGTTTTGAAAGTATAATCGTCGGAGAGGTCGGTCTTAAATGACAACGAGATAGGTTTGCTGTTCTTCTGTTCCATAACCTGCACCAGCACATGACAGAAGCTGTTGATATTGATGGTATCCTCCTTAGCATAGTATTGCTTGCTCTCGTCCTGTGCCACTTCCAGCAGATCATTCACGATGTCTGTAATCTTCATCGTGTTCAACTTGATGTCATCCAGCATGTGGCTTCGCTCTTCCTCTTCCAGGTCATAATAGGGGTTGGTAATAATCTGGGCATAGCCTGTTATAATATTAATAGGTGTGCGTATTTCATGACTTACATGTTCAATGAACGATGTCTTCATGCGGTCAGATTCCTCAGCTCTTGATAAGGCTATCCCCAGTTCCTTATTCTTCTTCAGTAGTCTTTTCTGATAGCCGCGACGTGTAAGGTTTCGCAGAAAGAGTAAGCTGATGACAGCTATCAGCAATATGATGACAGCTGTCAACCAGTAGAGACGGGTTTTTGCCACCTCCTGTTGGGCTTTGTTTACCTCCATCTCCGCATTCATGGCATTCATGTTCTCGTAGATGAGGTTGGCATTTAACGAGTCAATGGCGTCGAGCTTTTTCTGCTGGATGCTAATCATCTTATCCTTATTTCCCATCATCTGGTAGAGCTGTTTCAGCATATCATAGTAGCCCATGTTTTCAGAAAAGAGCGACTCGTTCTTAATGAGTTGGAGCGCTTCGTCGTAGTTACCGTCAAAAGCTGCTTTAATGGTCTTCATAATACCATCGTTCTGATCATCTTTCAAATTGTTCTCACGCTTATAGATATTGTATTCATCCAGCTCACGATAGAAAGACTCTGGGTCATTTTTGAAGAAAAAAGCCAGTCCCTTCATGGTCTGTCCATAGTTGTAATGGCTGGGATATTTCTTACAAAAAGGCAGGCATTGATCTACTATTTCAATGGCCTTGTCTGGGTGAACGGATGTTTCAAGGTTTGCCAACCCCAAATGGGCACCAATCATTCCAACAGTATCTTTGGGTGACACCGTATCGATGGCTTTCTGATGATAATATTGAGCCATCTTATAGTTACCTCTTTCCTCATAAAGAGTACCCATCGTGTTATATATCAGGTCAAAGTAGCTATCGCCATTCTCTTTCATCTCCCTTAATAACTCATTAGCCATCTTCAGCGCTTTGGTATTGCGGTGCATATTGGTTTCATGGGTTATCTCATTAGTGCGGAAGACATAATAACTATGCCGGTCTTTCTTTTGAAGCATCAGCTCCTTCACCTGTTTGTTGACTTCATAGAACTCCTTTTCCTTTTTTGGCTGGTTGAACAGCTCAAAATAGCGCTGCATGATTTCGTTTTCTTTTTGTTTCTCGAAATCAGCCGCCTGCATAGTAACGCACAAAAGCAGAAAAAGGGATAAAAGGAGACTTCTATGATTCATTATGATGCTTTCTGTTTTCTGAACATGCAAATCAGTCCGATGATAATGAAGGGAATAGAGAGAATCTGTCCCATGTCGAGTGGGAGAGAGGCTTCGAAGGCTTCCTGTATTTCCTTGGTGTATTCAATGAAGAATCGGAAGGTGAAGATATAGAAAAGGCAGAAGCCAAAGTACCAGCCTGTGCCTATCTTCTCAGGCATCCGCTTATGAAGATACCACATGATAAAGAAAAGAATGGCATAGGCAATAGCCTCATACAGCTGTCCTGGATGACGGGGCATCATATCTACCCGTTCAAAGATAAAAGCCCAGGGAACATCCGTTATCTTACCGATAATCTCTGAGTTCATGAGGTTACCCAAGCGGATAAAGCAGGCGGTGGTTCCTGTAGCGATGGCGATATTGTCCAATACCCTCCAGATGCTAAGCTTTGTCTTTTTGACATACAGCCATAAGGCGATAATCAATCCGAGGGTACCACCATGTGAGGCAAGACCCTGATAACCCACAAACTTCCATCCGCCATCTGCCATAAAACGAATGGGGATAAACATCTCTACGAAGCCTTTGACAGAAGTCAGGAAATAGTCTGGCTCGTAGAAGATGCAATGACCCAAACGGGCACCCAACAGGATGCCGATGAAACAATAAAAGAAGAGCGGATCGAAGAGCTCGTCCTTAATCTTTTGTTCCTTATAGAGTTGCTTGACGAGAAGGTAGGCCAGTGCCAAACCAACAAGCCAGCAGAGTCCATACCAGCGAAAGGGTCCAAACTCAATGCTAGGGTTCCAGACGATATAGTTTAATAGATTCATAGTATTTATTGGACTTAATTGATTTATAAGACCTATAAGACTGATTAGACCTATAGGTCTTGGCCTTATTAAACGTTGAACCTGAAGTGCATGATGTCACCATCCTGCACCACATATTCCTTACCTTCTATACCCATCTTACCAGCTTCGCGGACAGCGGCCTCTGAGCCATATTGGATATAGTCGTCATACTTGATGACCTCGGCACGGATAAAGCCTTTCTCAAAGTCGGTATGGATGACACCAGCACACTGAGGAGCCTTCCATCCTTTCTTATAGGTCCAAGCCTTCACCTCCATCTCTCCAGCTGTGATGAATGTCTCGAGATTCAAGAGGGCATAGGCTTTCTTGATAAGCCGATTGACACCGCTTTCCTCTAAGCCCAATTCCTCCAAGAAGAGTTGCTTGTCCTCATAGCTCTCCAATTCTGCGATATCCTCTTCTGTTTTGGCAGCAATAATCATGGCTTCAGCACCTTCTTCCTTAGCCAGTGCCTCGACCTTCTTCGTGAAGTCATTACCACTTTTGGCATCAGCCTCACCCACATTGCAGACATACAGCACAGGCTTGGCAGTCAGCAGGAACAGGTTACGGGCACAGTCCTGCTCGTCCTTGCTCTCAAACTCCACGATGCGGGCATTCTTACCTTGTTCCAACACTTCCTTATAGGCATGCAAAACGGTTACTTCCACTTTGGCTTCCTTATTACCTGCTGCAGCAGCTTTCTCTGTCTTAGCCAGACGACTCTCAATAGTCTCGAGGTCCTTTAACTGAAGCTCGGTATCAATGATTTCCTTATCGCGAATAGGGTCAATGGTACCATCCACATGGGTGATATTCTCATCCTCGAAACAACGCAACATATGGATGATAGCATCTGTCTCACGAATATTTCCCAGGAATTTATTGCCCAATCCCTCACCTTTTGAGGCACCTTTTACCAAACCGGCAATATCCACGATTTCGCAGGTGGCAGGGACGATACGTCCTGGGTGTACCAGTTCGGCCAACTTGGTGAGTCGCTCATCAGGCACAGTAATCACACCTACATTAGGTTCTATCGTACAGAAAGGAAAGTTTGCTGCCTGAGCCTTGTCCCACAATACCACATTTTAATGACATCTTCTTTTATAAACGTTTATATTCTGTGTGCAAAGGTAGTGCAAATCGAGCGAAATACAAAGAAAAAACTTTTTTTTCTTTTATTTCCGAGATGTAGCCTACTTTCTTGCAAAGCAAAAAGTTACGAAAAGTCGAGCGAAAAGCCAAATATAAAAGAATAATTGTATCAGAAATTGATTATCTTTGCATCCAGAACGATAATATAGGAAAAACGATATGAAAAAGGGTTTGTGTTTATTGTTGGTGTGGCTATTGAGTATGTCAGGCTTTGCACAAGATGTGAAGATTGAGTTTATGACGCCAAGTATCGTGCATGTGGTGAAAGGGAAACCCACTAAAACACTGGTGGTGACAGCAAAACCACAAGAAGTAAAAGTGATGAAGAAAGGTCTTACTACTTCGAGTGACGAATTGACTGTCAAGCAGGACGCTCAGGGCAACTTGACCTTCCTAACGGCAAAAGGGAAGGTCTTATTACGTGAAAAAGGTTGTGAGGTGACGGAAGCACGTCAGACGTTTACGCTTGACAAAGACGAGGCTATCTATGGCTTAGGTACTATCCAGAATGGTAATATGAACAGGCGAGGCGAGAAAAAACGCATGGAACAGTCGAACCTCGAGGACTTTCAGAACGTATTACAAAGCATCAAAGGCTGGGGTATCTATTGGGAGAATTATTCGCCAACTTTGTTTGAGGACAATGCCAATGGTATGACGTTCGATTCGGAAGTAGGTGAAGGTATTGACTATTATTTCATGTATGGTGGTTCTGCTGACGGGGTGATAGCCCAGATACGCCACCTTTCTGGTGACGTGCCCATGTTCCCCATTTGGACCTATGGTTTCTGGCAGTCGAAGGAACGCTATAAGAGTGCTCAAGAGACAGAGGGTATTGTAGATCAATATCGGGCTTTGCAGGTTCCTCTTGATGGTATTATCCAGGACTGGCAGTACTGGGGAAGCAACTATCTGTGGAATGCGATGGATTTCCTTTCAGAGGATTTTGCTAATGGACAGCAGATGATTAAGAATGTTCATGCTAAGCACGCTCATTTCATGATTAGCATTTGGGCAAGTTTTGGACCTCAGACACAGCAGTATCATGAGTTAAACGGGAAAGGCTTATTGCTACCTATCGAGACATGGCCCCAAAGCGGTATCTCTCATGTCTGGCCTCCAAGGATGGATTATCCTTCAGGGGTAAAGGTCTATGATGCTTTCCATCCTGAAGCCCGTGCCATCTACTGGAAACACCTGAAGCGTCTCTACGACTACGGAACCGATGCTTGGTGGATGGATTCTACTGATCCTGATTTCTTCAATCCAAAGGAAAGTGATTATGAACATCTAGTATATGGTGGTACTTGGCGCTCACAGCGTAACGCTTTCCCTTTGGAGACTGTTCGTGGCATCTATGAGTCACAACGCAAATGGTGTACTTCAGAGAAACGTGTCTTCATTATGACACGAAGTAGTTTTGCCGGTCAGCAGCATTATGGTTCGAACATGTGACGGATATCGGTGGTTTCTTCTGTGGTTCGTACAATACGAAGGGTCGTGGTTCTGCTCCCAAGAACCCCCAGTTCCAAGAACTCTATGTACGTTGGATGCAGTATGGTTTGTTCTGTCCTGTTTTCCGTAGTCATGGTGCAGATGCTCCTCGCGAGATATGGCAGTTTGGCAAGAAAGGCGAGCCTGTTTATGATGCTATCGAAAAGATGATTCGTCTGCGCTATCGTCTTATACCTTATTTATATAGTATAGCCTGGCAGGTGACCTCTGCTAACGATAGCTATATGCGTCCGTTGTTCAGCGACTTTGCTGCAGACAAGAAGGTATGGGACATGACAGATGAGTTTATGTTTGGACACAGCATCCTTGCAGCACCTATTGTCAATCCACAATACACGGAAGAAAAGGTAATCCGTACAGATGCTATGACAGGTTGGGATCATCAGGATGTCAAAGGACAAAAAGATGATGGAAATAGCATCAACTGGCAGGAGAAAAAGTACGCTACGAAATATCTACCTAAAGGCACCCTATGGTATGACTTCTGGACAGGTAAGCGCTATAAGGGTGGGCAGAACGTGACGTTGGAAACAACACTCGACCAGGTGCCTATGTTCATCCGTGCAGGCAGCATCCTTCCGTTAGGTCCTGAGATGCAGTATGTGGGTGAGAAGAGGTGGGATCATCTGGAACTCCACATCTATCCAGGTGCCGATGGGACTTTCACACTCTATGAAGACGAGGGTGATGGTTATCATTACGAGGAAGGTATCTATACCACCATTACCTTTCATTGGAATGATAAAGCTCGTAAGCTGACGATAGGACAACGTAAGGGACAGTACCCAGGTATGTTGCAACAAAGAAGGTTTACGATTATCTGGCCTGACGGCTCTTCACAAGTGGTTACCTATGATGGAAAAGAGATAACCATTTAGAAGAAAAGCGGAATCTCAACGAGGTTCCGCTTTTTCTTTATACATCTATAAGATTATTCCTCTGGGGAGAAATCATCCTTACCAACGCCGCAGATGGGGCATACCCAGTCTTCGGGAATGTCTTCAAAGGCTGTGCCGGGAGCAATACCGCTATCGGGGTCGCCTACTTCGGGGTCATACACATAACCACAGGTGTCGCAAATGTACTTTTTCATTTTTGTAAAATTTGTTTAGTTATTATTAGAAAGAATATGTTCCACCTTTTCTATAATAGTTTCTGGTGAAATATTGTTCATACATGCATAATCGCCTCGTCGGCAAGGCTTCTGTCCGTAAATGCTGCAAGGACGACAGTCAAGTTCTGTTTGTACTATATTTGTCTCGTCCTGTCCCCATCCCAGGAATCCTGCATAGGGATGAGTTGCTCCCCATATGCTGACAACCGGAATACCCGTAAGTGAAGCCAGGTGCATATTCGACGAGTCCATAGAAATCATCGCGTCAAGATGACTCATCAAGATGAGCTCCTGATGGAGCGATTCCACTTCTCTGCAAACAAAGACACACTCCTTATGTTGTTGTATCCATTCTGTGAAATAAAGGTCTTCTTGCTGTCCGCGTCCAAACAGGAAAATGCGGGCTTTAGGATGTTTCTGCAGCAGTTTCTCTATCACCTGACTCATCAGTCGGGGAGGGTAGATCTTACCCACATGAGCTGCAAAGGGTGCAATGCCTATCCACTGCTCGAACGAGTTCTTGACATTCATTCCTTTTGGCAACAGGTTCAGATTGCCTTTTTCGCCTTTTGGGAAGATGCTCTTAAAGTGGATGTCAACAGGATAGCCCAGCTTTTTGAATACTTCTACATAGTTTTCAAAAGAGGTGGGTTGTTGCTCCAGGCGTTTTGAGTGTTTGGAGGTGATGCGCCGGCGCCCTTTTCTATGCTTATTGATATGAGCCACCCTATAATGTCCAATGTTAAAGCGAAGTCGTAAGTATTCCGATCGCAAGACATTATGCAAGTCGGCAACAGCAGTAAACTGTTTTGCCGCAAGTCGTCGATACAAGGCATTAAGTCCCTTGATACCATGATACTCATGTTTCAAGTCTGCCGCCATGAAATTGACGTTAGGAGCTAAGTCTTCAAACAAAGGACGGGCAAAGGTGCGACTTAATACCGTGAAGCGAACATTTGGATATTGCTGAGCCAGCGAATACACCACAGGCACCACCATCGCTACATCGCCTAAAGCAGAAAAGCGAATAACGAGAACATGTTCTTTCTTCATGACTTCTTCTTATTTCTTACTTTTTACTTCTCACCTCTCATTTCTCACTTCTCACTTCTTATAAAGTACAGGATTCGTGCTGGGGTCGTTGTACATTTTCATTTGTCTATAGACCTTCATATACTTACGACCAGCCTTGATGTCATCCAGCAGTTGGTCGATGGCTTTTGAGAGATCTACCTGTTGTTCCAATAATACGTCTAGCTTAGCTTTGCATTTGGCAATGTGTTCTGCATCAGCATCCTTGCGTTCCGTCTGTTCCTTCATGTGCCATATCTTCAGGGCCAGAATGCTCAGTCGGTCTATTGCCCATGCGGGACTCTCTGTGTTCAGCGTGGCTTCCGGAAGCACCTGCACTTCTGCATACAAGGTGCGGAAGTAGCTATCTATCTCTTCCACCAGGTCAGTACGGTCCTGATTAGAACGGTCAATGCGTCGTTTCAGCACCAATGCCTCGGTGGGCTCTATATGTGGATCGCGGATAATATCCTCCAGATGCCATTGAACGGTGTCTATCCAACATTTTGTATAGAGACTGAACTCAATGGTGTCGCGCTCATAGGGATTATTGATAGGAGTGTCCACATGGTCTTTCAAGTGATAGTCACGAATAGCCTGACTAAATACATTGTTTGCTTTTTCTGTAAATGACATATATTTATATGTTTTTGTTGTTTATTTTGCAAAGATACAAAAAAGAAGTGATAAGTGATATAGGAAAGGCTATAATTTAAATATATTTTGTAACTTTGTGCCCAGAAATGAAGATAATAGTTGACGATAAGATACCTTATATCCACGAAAAATTGGCTCTGTTAGCCAGTGATGTGGTGTATTTGCGAGGTGCTGCCATCACGGCGGATGACGTGAAGGATGCCGATTCCTTGATAGTGAGAACACGCACTCTCTGCAATGAGCAATTGCTCTCAGGCAGCAAGGTACAGTTTATAGCGACAGCCACGATAGGCTTCGACCATATTGATACTGCTTATCTGAAGCAGGCGGGAATAGCCTGGACAAATTGTCCAGGGTGTAATTCTGGTTCCGTTTCACAATATGTGGAATGTTCGCTGTTGCAGATGAAAGAGCATCTGGGTCTTAATCTGCAGCATTCTACCATTGGAATCGTAGGTTGTGGACATGTTGGTTCGAAGGTGAAGGATGTTGCCGAACGACTCGGTATGAAAGTTCTGGTGTGCGACCCGTTATTGAACCATTCCGGTTTCGTGTCATTTGACGTGATAGAACATGAATGCGATGTGATTACTTTTCATGTGCCATTGACCCATGAAGGCCCTTATGCTACCTATCATCTGGCTGATGAAAAATTTTTCCATTGTCTGACGCGCGTACCTTATATAATAAATACCAGTCGAGGTGAGGTGGTGGATAATGATGCGTTGCTTTTAGCCTTGCAAGAGGGTAGGGTGCGCGATGCAGTTATCGATGTATGGGAAGGCGAGCCGAAGTTAAACGAGGCATTGCTGCAGCGTGTCTTTATTGGCACTCCCCATATTGCAGGCTATTCTGCTGACGGAAAGGTGAATGCCGACAATATGGTTATTGAGGCGCTTTGTCGCCATTTTTGTTTGCCCCATCCTGGGCTGATAGTTCCTCCAGAACTCCCTTCTAGTTTTCAGGATACGGGAAGTCCTTTGGATTATTACAACCCGATGGTAGATAGTCAACAGTTAAAGAACGAACCGTCAAAGTTTGAAAATTTACGTAATAACTATCCTTTAAGGCGTGAAAAGTTGCACAATTAATAGTTGTTTGTGCAGGAAAGAGTGTTTTTTTACCTATAAAATTTGCATAACTCGATAAAAATGTGTTACTTTGCACCCGCTAAGCGACACATTTTTGTGAAGTTTTCAGAATAAGAAAGTAATTATTAACATTTAAAGAAGAAAATTATGTCAGAAATTGAAAGCAAAGTAAAGGCTATTATTGTGGACAAACTCGGTGTTGATGAGGCAGAGGTTAAGCCCGAAGCAAGTTTCACAAACGATCTTGGTGCTGATTCACTGGATACTGTAGAGCTCATCATGGAATTTGAGAAGGAGTTTGGTATCTCTATTCCCGACGACAAGGCTGAGAAGATTGGTACCGTTGGTGATGCTATCGCTTACATCGAGGAGAACGCAAAATAAAACAAAAAAGGAAAAGTGAATAGTGAAAAATTTGCTACCGCCATTTCCTTTCACTATGGAGTGCAGTAGCAAATTTTTCACTTTTCCTTTTTCACTATTACCTTAAATTATGGAATTAAAAAGAGTAGTAGTAACAGGTATGGGTGCCGTTACTCCACTAGGCAATACTCCTAAGGAGACTTGGGAGGCTATGCTGGCTGGTAAGAGCGGAGCCGCACCTATTACACTTTTCGATGCATCTAAGTTCAAGACGCAGTTTGCCTGTGAAGTGAAGAACCTTGATGTCAATGCATACATTGACCGCAAGGAGGCTCGCAAGATGGACCGCTATACCCAGTTGGCTATCATTGCTGCCCAGCAGGCTGTTGAGGACTGTGGTATGGACTTGGAGGCAGAGGATAAGAACCGCATCGGTGTTGTTTACGGTGTAGGTATTGGTGGTATCAAGACTTTTGAGGAAGAGGTAACCTATTATGGTGCCCATCGTGAGGATGGACCTAAGTTCAATCCCTTCTTCATCCCCAAGATGATAGCAGACATTGCAGCAGGCCAGATTTCCATCATGTATGGTTTCCACGGTCCCAACTATATCACAGCTTCTGCTTGTGCTTCGTCTTCGAATGCACTGGCTGATGCTTTTAACCTGATTCGTTTGGGTAAGGCTAATGCCATTGTTGCCGGTGGTGCTGAGGCTGCTATCTGTGAGACGGGTGTGGGTGGCTTTAATGCCATGAAGGCTCTTTCTACCCGTAACGACGAGCCTGAGAAGGCTAGCCGTCCCTTCAGTGCTTCTCGTGATGGTTTCATCATGGGTGAAGGTGCCGGCTGTCTGATTCTTGAGGAATTGGAACATGCCAAGGCTCGTGGTGCCAAGATTTATGCCGAGATGGTTGGTGCCGGCATGAGTGCCGATGCTCACCATATCACCGCTTCTCATCCTGAGGGATTGGGTGCCAAACTGGTGATGCAGAGTGCCTTGGAGGATGCTGGCATGAATCCTGACGAGATTGACTACATCAATGTTCATGGTACTTCTACCCATGTTGGTGACATCTCTGAGGCTAAGGCCATCAAGGATGTGTTTGGTGATGCAGCCTTTAAGCTGAACATTTCGTCAACCAAGTCAATGACTGGTCACCTGCTGGGTGCTGCTGGTGCTGTTGAGGCAATGGCTACCATTCTGGCTGTCCAGAATGATATCGTTCCTCCCACCATCAACCACGAAGAGGATGACAAGGATGAGGAGATTGACTATAACCTCAACTTCACCTTCAATAAGGCTCAGAAGCGTGTGGTTCGTGCCGGTCTCAGCAATACCTTCGGATTTGGTGGTCACAATGCCTGCGTAGTTTTTGCAAAGTATGTGGGCTAACGACATCATTGATAGAATAAAGCTCCCTTTCCGTCAGGAGAAGGAGCTTTTTTCTGCCCTTTACGGCATTCTGGGTTTCTATCCCCGCAATATCAACCTCTACAAGCAAGCACTACTCCATAAGAGTGCTTCCAAGCGCAACGAGAAAGGTCGTCCTGTCAATAACGAACGACTGGAATTCCTGGGCGATGCTATCTTGGATGCTGTAGTGGGTGATATTGTGTTTCGTCATTTTGAGGGCAAGCGCGAAGGTTTCCTGACTAACACGCGTTCCAAGCTCGTCAGTCGTGACACCCTGGGCAAGCTGGCAAAGGAAATGGGTATTTCCGACCTGATTAAGTTTGCTGGGCACAACACATCGCACAACAGCTATATGAACGGCAATGCTTTCGAGGCTTTGGTTGGTGCTATCTATTTGGATCGTGGCTATGATGCCTGCATGCGATTTATGGAGAAGCGCATCCTGGCCCATCTTATCAATATAGACAAGGTAGCCTACAAGGAGGTTAACTTCAAGTCAAAACTGTTGGAGTGGAGCCAGAAGAACCGTGTGAAGATGGAGTTCCGTGATATCAAGCAGGAGCGCGACGAAAACAAAAGTCCCGTGTTTACCACCCAGGTGTTCATCGAAGGCTTGGAGGGTTGTGTAGGAACAGGCTATTCCAAGAAAGAGAGTCAGCAGAATGCCTCTAAGGAAACCCTTCAGCGTCTGCGCCGTGAACCTCAGTTCATCGATGCTGTCTTTGCTGCAAAGGGTGACCGCACGAAGATGGAAGAAGAACCCGTGATGTGTGTCCCTGATCCGGAAAAAGAGCAGCAGGACTTCATCATCGAGACAAAAGGCGAGGGTGAGGTGAAAGGCAAGAAACAAAAGGTGAGGTCTGAAACTGTTATCCGGTCTGATGCTGCACAGTATCAGGCTTTACACGACGAATTCACCCTCGACGACATCAGCGCTAAGCCACGAGAAAAGACCCGCGAGGAAATCATTGCAGAGGCTGAGGCTGCTGCCTTTTCTGGGGACTGATAGCAAGAAAGAAGTCTGGAAGGATAAAAAATCGGGTTTTGCCGACCGCTCGAATATATAAGGGCGGGAGCTCCAAGATATAAGGGCTCCCGCCCTTATTAATGTGGGCGGGCGGCCGAATCAGGTTGCATCCTATGTTTTTTCCTGCTACTACGTTATTCTTTCCCTGTTCCCTCCCTTAATACTAAATTCAGGAACTATTCAGATGCCGGTAAACTTTCCTACAAAGAGGATAACGCCAGAGGATGCTTCGCTGATAACATAGACGAAAGGACGATTGGCGTGGAAGGTAGCCTTGGGATATTCTTGTGGACTTACAGCAGTTGTTGCATTCACGCCAGCCACGGTTACCGCAGCGGCTTCCGAGCCTTCCTCGTTAACCTTAATCTTTGCCTTTTGACGCATCATCGAGATATAGAGGTTTCTATCTTCACACATGTTGGGTATTTCTGCAAAGTCTGAGTCAAAGGCCTGCTTGATGCCCATCTTCTTCATCAGCTCTACAAGTCCAAGTTCGTCCGTATCTGATGCCGTTTCGAAGCGTGGCAGTTTCAGATCTACCTCATAGCCTTGGAAGACGTCGCTTCCTGTTCCACACCATCCACGGTTATTCAGTACGCTGCTTTGTGCCACTTCTTTAATGATGTCGTCAGTAGTAGCACCCTCTTCAGGCAACATTACTGTCATGTTCCAAAGACTATTGCCATAGGGCAGGATAACGGCAGAGTAAGTGTTGGTTTTCAGATAGCTAATCAGCACGTACTGGTGCATCATGGGGAGTGTGGTGCTGCCTGTCTTTGTGGTAAAGGTTTCATCCTTCGTATTCTTTGAGTCGAACTTCGAAGCCCAGTCAGCCTTGAAGTAGATGGCATTCAGCAGATACGACACCATATCAGGATTTACCTCATCCAGAATCTTTGGAATCATGCCCTTTGTCTTGTCGTTGCACCATCCGTTGATGTGCTCAAGCGTTTGCGGCGATGAGAAGTCGAGTGCTTCAGCCTTCGCATCGTAATAGTCCTGCATGTCCTGCTGGAACTGCTGTTTCAGGGCATAGTCTTTATTCAGGAAGATGGCATTGGCAATATCCAGCGTCACCTTATTATCCACCTTTGGCAAACCGTCTATCAGTTTCTTGCAATAGTCGTTCACTGCCTTGATGCCACCTTTGTGGAAGCCTAAGGTTTGCTCCAGTTCCTTCTCAGTATCTCCTATGGCAGCATCGTTCACCATCCCTAATACATAGGTGATACTGAGTGGTGAGTAGATAAAGCTCTTGCCACTCTGGTCCACCTCGTTCACCGTCTTCAGGAAGTTCAGCGTGAACTGGTTGTTGTCATTGGCAAACACTTTCTGCTCTGCCGTCAGTTGGATGGGCTGTGGCTCTGACAGCATGTTGACAATTTTCTTGGATTCTCCCCAATCCTCCTCTTCAGTAGCAGACGATGAGGAGCACGACAGCAAGAAGCTGCTTGTTGCCATTAAGATAAATGCAGATAAAAGATTTTTTTTCATATTCGTTTCCATTGATGTTTCTGTCTTTAGAATGCAAAGATAATCATAATCTTGTATGATGATGCGTTAAAGAATATAAAAAACGAGTGAAACCATACAAGATTTGCGTACTTTTGAATTATTATAGTAGAACGCAAGAAAAAGGAAGATGGTCGGTCAACTCGTTGAGCGCATAAGGCAGAAAGCTCTCATCGGTCTGCTACCGATATGTGCCTTCGGAGGACGATGCGAAGGACGTGCTACAGAACAGTTTCGTGAAGATATTCACGTCGATACCAACCTTCGAATACAGAGGTGAGAGTGCCTTCAAGGCGTGGATGAAACAGGTGGTAGCCAACGAGGCACTTGCGTTCTTGAGAAACAGGAAGAAGTTGCTGTTTGTAGAACAGGACCAGACTGCTGACAAGGCAGATGAGGAAAGTGTAAGCCCTGACACAGAGCGGATTTCACCTGACGAGCTACACCAACTTATCAGCGAACTGCCTGACGGATACAGAATGGTGTTAAACCTCTATGTGTTTGAGAACTACTCCCATCGGCAGATAGCCAGCCTGTTAGGCATCAAGGAAAATACATCAGCCTCTCAACTCTATTACGCAAAGAAGCTATTGGCAAAAAGAATCAAGGATTTAACTAAGGACAAGCAATGAAAGAAAACAGGACAACCGATATGAAGCAAAAGCTGGAGGGTCACAAAATGGCTCCGCCTGCCGGACTGTGGGAAGGCATCAGCAGTGAGATGGGTCTTCAGAAGGAGCCAGCCCCTAAAACCGTTGCCATCAAGCGTTGGCAATGGGTTGCTGCTATGTTCTTAGCCCTCGTAGGATTCTTTCTCGTCTATCAGTTCAGTCAGGACGAACCACTCCCTCAGGTTGCTCATACGTCACAAAAGCAAGAGGCTCCTACGACGAAAGAAGCAAATCCCGAGAACCAACCATTGGCTCTTGCTGATATTCCTCATCGTGCCCTAACCAAGGTTTCTCCCAAGACGCCCGTTGAGGTAAGCCAGCCAAGTCCTGTAAAAACAGTCCAAGAGGTGACAGAAGAGAACGCTCAGCAAGTCTCAGAGGAAACAGCGTCTCAACAGGTTTCAGAGGAAACATCCCAGCAGCCTTCAGTAGTAACAAGTCATCGGCCTCATACAGAAGGACATCATCAAACAGCCAATTACCATACCAGACAGACATCAGTTTCGTCCACAGACAGCCAATGGTCTATCGGCTTGAACGCCTCTGGCGGATTACTTGCTGCTTCTTCTTCTAGTCAAAGGAGCATAGGGCAGTCCGATTATCCAGTATCCGGTGAATTCAATTATAATAATTTTGTGGACAAGGTTTCCTCATGGCCAAGTACTTCCTCTGAGGTTTACGATTATGAGGCAAAACATCGTCTGCCAATGTCCTTGGGACTTAGTGTATATTATCAGCTGAACCCTCGCTTGGCCTTTCAGACAGGTGTCAATTATACCTATCTTTATTCAGAGTTCAGCATGCCCCTCTATCCAAATATCTATAGAGAACAGAAGTTGCACTATCTGGGAATTCCTGTGGGTCTCTCGTGGCTGTTCTGGAAAACGAGTGGTTTCAGCTTTTATCTCTCAGGTTCTGTCATGCTTCAGAAGTGTCTGAACGAAAAGCCCTGGCAGTGGTCTTTTAATGCCTCTGCAGGTGCGGAGTATGCCATCACACCTCTGTTGGGTCTTTACCTGCAACCCTCGTTGGGCTATTACTTTCACGATGGCACCTCTTTCGAGCATTATTATAAAGAACATCCCTTGGCACCCTCCATCGAATTTGGCCTTCGTCTGCACATCTCAGGCAAGTGATATTTCGTTGAATAGTTGTCAATGATAACCTTTTGTATAATAATCGTTAAATATTTCGATTATCATGCAAGATTTCTAATCATCAGTGTTTATATTTGTAGAAGTGTTTAACAGTTTTGAGTATGAAACGAATAAAAGGAATCCTCTTTATAATGCTGGCTGTTAGCCTGTTTACGGCCTGCAGCAGCGATGATAACAATTCGAATCCAGATGTCGGAGCCTATAAATACGAGGATAATCCTACTATGCTTGAAGGTACGTGGCATCTGGCAAAGGCCAATTTCTCATTTGGTGGCATATATGAATTCGAACCAGGTGATGTCATCGTCTATTTCAATCCTAACCATACCGTGCAGGTCATTAACAAGTTGGAAACCAAGGAGAGGAAGCCATTCATGGACTCCGGCTTCTATTCCTATGAGATTATCAAGACAGAGACGAACAAATACGATGGCACGGTATTCACCACCATCGACCTCAACGGACAGCAATGCACATACTGGTTCAAGGATGGCATGATGACACTCGATTACGGCATGGCATACGATGCCCCAGGGTATTTCTTCAAGAAACTGAAATTCACAAACTAACAAGAAACGCATATGACAAAGAGAATACTTACCTTATTTGCTATGGCTTTGAGTCTGAGTCTTATAATGGCCTGCAGTAGTGATGACGATAATGTTGTTGACCCTGTTGTTGGTGAAGTCAATGTCCTGCTCATCCAGTCAGACAACGGCAAGACCAGCACGGGCACGATGTACAAAAGCGGCGAGACGTATAATCCTCCTCATTGCTACTTAGGCAAGGGAATCAGGTATAACGGAGGTAATGAACTCATAGTCTATCACATGGGTTTTGGGGCCAACATCAAAGGTTCCGATGTTTTCGACATGCTTAACATCAGCTT
>CACXSA010000080.1 GCA_902770195.1 uncultured Prevotellaceae bacterium | reverse complement strand
CCAGATGGCGAGCAATATTTACCAATCATTCTTGAAGCATTGAAGAAAAACTTGGTGCTTGGAATGGCTTACCAAAGTTTCTCGAGAGACGAAGAAAACACTTTCGAGGTTGAACCCCTATGTCTGAAGGCATTTAAGCAACGCTGGTACTTAGTGGCTCGCAGCCCTTATTATAATAAGGTGATGATATATGCGCTCGATCGTGTTCATTGGTTAGAGGTAAAAGACAAAGGATTTAAATACCCCAGTGACTTTATTCCTGAGGTGTTCTTCGAGGACTGTTTTGGCATTATCGCTGATCAGAACATCGATGTTGAGACTGTCAAAATCAAAGTGTCAGTAGGGCAGGCTAACTATCTCAGAAGTCTTACTTTGCATCAGACGCAGAAGGAGATTGAGCGCAATGACGAATATAGCATCTTCACCGTTCGCCTTCGCCCTACCTTCGATTTCCGTCAGGAGATTCTATCGCAAGGTTGCGACATTGAGGTTCTGGAGCCAAAATGGTTCCGTGATGAAGTGGCTGAGATATCCAAACACATGTGGAACAATTATAAGAATGACTGATTATGCGAGACTTTGCTGCAATAGATTTTGAGACAGCCAATAACGAGCGAACCAGCGTTTGCTCTGTTGGTGTGGTGATTGTGCGCGATGGTGAGATTGTAGATACATTCTACTCACTGATCCAGCCTGAGCCAAATTATTACAATTATTGGTGTACCCAAGTGCATGGCCTGACTCGACAAGACACAGAGGAGGCCCCAGTGTTCCCAAAGGTCTGGAAACAGATTGAACCATTGATTGAGGGGCTTCCGCTTGTGGCTCACAACAAGGCCTTTGATGAGAGTTGCCTGAAAGCAGTGTTCCGTTGTTATCAGATGGACTATCCCGATTATGAGTTCTATTGCACCTGTGTCGCTTCTCGCAAGGCTTTTCCACAATTACCAAACCATCAGTTGCATACGGTTTCAGAATACTGTGGTTATCATCTGGCTAATCATCATCATGCCCTTGCTGATGCAGAAGCCTGCGCCTGGATAGCCAGAGAAATTTTATAAAACTTCCTTCAAATATGTAACATTTTCGTTTTTTGCATACTATATTAATAAAAAGATGTATCTTTGCAAATAATTAAGTTGTATGAAAAAAGATCAGATTGTAATCTACAAAGACGAGAACAACTCCATTCAACTTGATGTTAGGATGGAAGGAGAAATGCTGTGGTTAGATCGCCAGCAAATGGCGACATTGTATGGCAGAGATTATAAAACTATCAGCAAGCATATAAATAATGCGCTAAAAGAGGAACTGGCCGGCTCCGAAGAGGTAGTCGCAAAATTTGCGACTACCACTCAGCATGGTGCTATGAAGGATAAAACTCAGACACATGACAAGGAGTATTTCAACCTGGAAATGGTAACATCTGTTGGATATCGTGTAAAGAGTAGTCGAGGGGTGATGTTCAGGAAATGGGCCAACAAAGTCTTGAAGCAATACCTCTTAAAAGGTTATGCCATCAATGAACGTATCCGCAAGGAGCATATTGGCGAACTACGCCAGATGGTTCAAGTGATAGGGCGTACGCTACAGCATCAGGAATTGTCGGATACAATAGAAACACAGGAGTTACTGAATGTCGTGGTCGATTACACCTACGCGCTTGATACACTTGATAATTACGACTACGAACGACTGACGATAGACAAAATCACGAAGCAGGAGTCTTTCCATGCCACTTATGAGAATGCAATGGAAGCCATCAGTGGTTTACGTGAGAAATTTGGTAGCTCTTCACTCTTAGGCGAAGAACTCTATCCCAGTGTGGAGGAGAAAGCAGCCATGTTGCTATATCTGGTAACGAAGAACCACTCCTTTAGTGATGGCAACAAACGCATTGCAGCCACGCTATTCTTGTGGTTCCTGAACAATAATGGTATTCTCTATCGCAAAGACGGTTCAAAACGCCTGGCTGATAACACCCTCGTTGCCCTTACTTTGATGATTGCAGAAAGTAAGACTGAAGAAAAGGATGTGATGGTAAAAGTCGTGGTGAATTTGATCAATCAGAAAAACTAAGATAAGAACGGTTTTATTCACTTATCCACACTACATAATTATTATCATAAAAAGAAAGAGATAGAAATAATAATAATTATGATAAGTTCCTCATAAGGTGTGCCCTCAAACGGCGCACCTTTCTTTTATCTTTGCATCGTGAACATAAAAATGTAAGAAGATGGAAGAGAAGAAGGAAACAAGAACGACAATGAAAATCGATCTGCTGACTTCACTCAAATTTGCATCGGTGGGGAAAATTTAGGGTGTATGGAGAAATAAAAAAGTGCTGTAAGTTGTTGTCTTACAGCACCTTGCTTTTCGTAGAAACCAGCACATTGTGGTACAAATCGTACCCAGACCCGGGCTCGAACCGGGATGGGTTGCCCCACTGGTGTTTGAGACCAGCGCGTCTACCGATTCCGCCATCTGGGCTCGTAAAGCGGATGCAAAGGTACGAATAAGTGAGCAAAAAACCAAAAAAAAAGAAGAATTTTTTTGTTTTTCGAACGAAAGTACCTTCGAGACGTAGTCTCAGAGGAACGAATAAGTGCGCAAAAAATAAAATAAAATCCTATTTTTTTATAAAATAATGTATTTTTCTTGTTTAATAGCGAGAATAGTTGTACCTTAGTAGTCGAAAATTATATATTAATATCATACTATGGAAATAAATAAGAAGAATTACTGCGTTATATTAGCAGGTGGACGAGGTCGCAGACTATGGCCTTGTAGCCGTGAACTATACCCCAAGCAGTTTTTAGACTTCTTCGGTACTGGACGTACACTATTGCAGACTACGTATGACCGCTTCGTGAAGTTGCTGCCCAAAGATAATATATATATATGTACGTGTAAGGACTACGTCGAACTGGTGAAAGAGCAGCTGCCTTGCTTTGACGAGCGCAAGATTTTAGTAGAGCCCTTGAACCGTAATACGGCTCCCAGTGTGGCATGGGCTAATATGCGTATCAAGCGGATAGACCCTGATGCAAACATTATAGTGACGCCTTCTGACCATCTGGTGTTGAATGAGGAGTCGTTTTCCCATAGTGTAGAGGTGGGCATCAGCTATGCGTCAGAGAATGATGTGCTGCTGGTGATGGGTGTGAAGCCTACGCGTCCAGAGCCTGGCTATGGCTATATTCAGTTAGGTGACCTCAGTTGCAAACCCGAGGTGTTCCGTGTGAAATCATTTACGGAGAAACCTGACCGCGAGTTTGCCAAGATGTTTATGGAGAGTGGTGAGTTCTATTGGAATACGGGTGTGTTTATCACCAATTCCCGATACCTTACACAGAGTTTTGAGGATATCTTTCCCAGTGTGTTGCGTAACCTGAAGTTCGAAAACCCGAACTATTCCTATGAAGAAGAACTGGAGTATGTGGCTCAGAACTATCCGCGTTATCCGAACCTCTCCATCGATTATGCTATCTTGGAACAAAGCAAGAATGTCTTTGTCATGAAGTGTGACTTCGGATGGGCTGACCTAGGCACCTGGCATGCCATTTACGAGTGTATGAGTAAGGGCGAAGGTGATAATGTTGTGGTGAACTCTAACGTGATGCTGGAGGATTCACATAACAATGTCATCAAACTGCCTAAGGACCGCTTGGGCGTTATCAACGGACTCGACGGATACATAGTGGCCGAGGAAGGTAATGTGCTGCTGATATGCAAGAAGGGCGACTCCTCTGCGATGGTACGCAAATATGTCAATGAGGTGCAAATGAAATACGGAGACGAGTTTGTGTAATGCATAATTCATAATGCATAATTAAGACAATGATAATAGGACTTGATGCGAAACGTATAGTACGCAATGGTACCGGACTTGGTAGCTACGGACGTACATTGGTGAATGACCTGATCAGGATGGGTGACAGCCGTGTGCATTTTCGCCTGTATGCTCCTGACGAGGGACTTGATGAGTTGCGTGAGCAGATTATCGGTGACGGTAATGTGCAGTTCTGCTATCCCAGCGGGCATCCTTCTTCGTTGAGGAAGGCATGGTGGCGCTCTTGTAGCGTGGTGAAGGACTTAAAGAATGATGAGGTCGATTTATATCACGGACTGTCTGGTGAACTGCCCATAGGCTTGCGGAAAAAAGGAATCCCTTCGGTAGTGACCATCCACGATCTGATTTTTTTGCGTCATCCTGAGTACTATCATTGGTTAGATACCAAGATATACGAATGGAAGTTCCGCCATGCGATACGCGAGGCTGACCGTATTATTGCTATCAGTGAGCGTACACGACAGGATATCATAGAGTTTGGGGGAGAACAGTATGCTGACCGCATAGAACTGATTTACCAGAGCTTTGCACCCCGTTTCTCCAGTGAGATAAAACCAGAGCGTAAGGCACAGGTGCGTGAGAAGTATAAGCTTCCACAGCGGTATGTGCTGAACGTGGGTACGATAGAGGAACGTAAGAACCTGGCACTTGCTGCAGAGGCCGTGGAGTTGTTGCCACAGGATATCCATCTGGTGGCTGTTGGCAAGCAGACGGAATATGCCAAAAAGATACCTCACGACGAACGTATCCATCTATTGAGTGGTGTGCCTGACAACGACCTGGCGGCTATCTATGCTATGGCGGAGGTTTTTGTCTATCCTTCACGTTACGAGGGGTTTGGTATTCCCATTATTGAAGCGATTGCTGCCGGTCTCCCCGTAGTGGCGTGTACGGGTTCATGTTTGGAGGAGGCGGGCGGTCCACACAGCTTGTATGTGGGACCGGATAATGTGATAGAAATGACGGAAGCCTTGAAAATGTCACTGCGTGGAGCGCGTGGGCGTGATGAGCGTATTCGCAAGAGTCGTGAGTATATCCGAAAATTCGAAGGGAACGATGTGGCCGGTCAGGTGGCTCGTCTTTATCATTCCTTATTATAATACCACGCGGAGCTGTACCAGCAGGTCGGTCATGGACGATTTGTCCACTTGTTGCAGGCCACTGCTGATGGTGCCACGGTCGAAATAGTTGGTGACTGCCATCTTTGCCGACAGCGTCAACCGTTTGCTCAATTCGGCACGTGCCATAAGGGCATAGTGGATGCCCTGTCCGTAGTACATGGTGGCTGCATGGTCGTATAGTACGGATTTCTCATAGAGGTAGATACGGCTGTTATAATCATCGGTATGGAACCATCCTACGTTGGCATCCATTTGTAGCCAGCGGTATTTCCATGAAGCCTCCTGACTGACCATCACACCTCGCTTATTACCCTGCTCGGTTGCTTTGTTGACTGTATTGACCATTGTGCGGATAGTCAGCTTAGGCATCAGTGTATAGCTCCAATTCAGGCGTATCTGATGATCAGTACGGTTGACCAAGGTGGTCTTTTCCTTGTTGTCCTGTTGACGTATGTGTAAGCGGTAACGACCTTCAAGACTCCATTTTTCCTGACTGTATTTGGTGGTGAGCATCGCATCGAAGGCATCGCTGGGAGCACTGACCCGATAGCGTAGCCAACTGAAGTGGGCATAGTCGGCATATCCCTGTATGAGCCATGACTTGGCAGGTTGCCAGTTGATGCCAAGGTAGATGCCGTGCTCATTCTGCATACTACCGCCTTCGCTGAAGCTATAGGCATGAAGGGCTGTATATCGCTTGTCGTAATATCGGTGGATAGCTGTCAGCCTTAATTGACTGCTTACCACATAGCTGAGAGAGTGGAGGGCAGCGATGGCTCCGTCGCGGTTGATGGCTGTCTCGCCGGCAAGGCTCATGCGGTAGTTGTTGTATCCATAGTCCAGACTGAAGTTGGCAAAGTCGCTGCCTTCAGCTGCATAACGACGATAGGGAGCATTTTCTTTTTGAGGAGAAAGGCGACGATCCATGTGGGAATATACTCCATTGGCATTGACATAGAGTGTTCCTTTTCGCCAACCGATGCTCATACCCAAATCCGTCTCATGGGTGTTGTGCTTCTTGCCCATTTCAGTAGGGGAGCGATGGTATCCAGTGTTAATCAGGGTGCGTACCGTGTTGTCGTCATTGAGCGTGGCATCCAAGGGACGGTAGGAGGCGAAGGCTGTTACTGACAGTTGCTTGGATAGTCGGAGGGTAGCTGCTGCTCCCTGCAAATATCCTGCCACGGAACGGGAGGAATGGGCTGTCAACAGATGGTTGCTGCGACCCATTGACTGGAGTGCCGCCAACTTTCCTAAGTGAAAGCCGGTGTTCATGACCAGACCCATACCCATCTGCACACGATACATGCCTAGGTTCAGGGCTTCCAGCCATCCCATGTCACGGAGCTGGAAATAGTAGCTGTAATGGTCATAGCCCATCTTGTTACGGTCGGCAAAAAAAGGCTCACCGCCATCCTGCGCTGCTGTTAGTCCGAACTTGATGCGGTTGTTATAATTGAACTGGTAGCGTAGGTCGTGACGCGTCTTATAACCCAGATACCCGTCAAGGTTGCCTTTGCGTTGGTAGAACGGAATCTTGGCTGTCGCCATGATTGTATGCTTTCCGTATTTAGCCACATCACTCAGTTTAGGCCATACGCTGGGAGGCTGCTCTTTACCAACTTCGACGTAGTGCTTGAGTTGCTGACGGGTCTGATAGTCCAGCTGGGTAATCATCTGCAACTCGCTCAAAGAGCGCATAGGACCATAGCGGTAGAGATACTCCATGATGCCTTCAACTTGTTGGGCTGACAGGAAGGGGAGTTGTTCCAGTTGTTCACGGGTGGCTTGGTTCAGATTAATCTTGTTGATTGACAAATCCTCCAGCAGTTCCATGTTGGTATTGTCTCCCATGTCTTCCATCGTGGTCCACTCCTGCATATCCTCTTGCCAATCGGGTGTCTGTGCGAATGACGAGAGAGCTTGGAAGGCGAAAAAGAGTAGCAAAATACGTTTCATAGTACAAAGATACAAAAAGTTGAGAGCAGAACAAAATAAATCAATTATTTTTTATGCCGATACGGAGTATCTTCGCAATATTTATTGCAAAGGTATAAAAAATAATCTTAACCATCAGCCATAAACTCTCAACTTTTTCGTATTTTTGCACCGTGAAACGAAAAATAGGGTTGGTTGTTGGCTTTTTGCTTTTGTCTTTTGCAGTCATGGCACAAGACAAAAAGCGGCAGGAGGTAGATATGGACAGTCCTACCTTCGTGCCTACTGTGAAGGTTGGTAAAGTGCTGGAAGACGGAGACAGTATCCAATATATGGAGATGAATAATGTCTATGTGTTTCCACCTATCACGTTCAGTAGTAAGAAACAGCAAAATGCCTATATGCGACTGGTGAAGAATGTGAAAACGGTGTTGCCCATTGCCAAGGAGGCACGACTGATTATGATGGAGACTGCGGAATATCTGGAAACACTGCCTAGCAAGGACGCCAGGGATGAGCACATGAAGAGGGTGGAGAAGAGTATCATGAAGGAGTATAAGCCTCGTATGAAGAAGCTGACCTATTCACAGGGGAAGCTGCTCATCAAACTGATTTACCGAGAGAGTAATTCGTCGGGCTATGAACTGATACAGGCCTTCCTGGGACCAGTACGTGCTGGTTTCTATCAGGCTTTTGCCTGGGCTTTCGGGGCATCCTTGAAAAAGGAGTATGACCCGGAAGGCATTGATCGTCTTACGGAGCGTGTGGTGCTGATGGTAGAGGCAGGACAGATATAATAGTGAAAAGTGAAGAGTGAATATGTATAATAAATTATTAGGTGGTTTGGCTTTGTTAGCCCTTGTTTGTTCTTGTGGCACAGCCAAGAAAAGTCAGAATAGTGAACAGCGAGTGGTGAAGATAGAGTTTAATGCAGACTCTGCCTATACTTTTTGTGCAGCCCAGTGTAGTTTTGGACCACGTACCATGAACAGTGAGGCTCACGAGAAGTGTGCACAGTGGATTGTAGAGAAGTTCCAGCAGTACGGCTATAAAGTGGAACAGCAGAAAGCGGACCTGAAAGGCTATGATGGTACGCTGCTGAAAAGTACCAATATTATAGCCCGCAGTCCGTTGGAGAAGAGTCCGCGTATTCTCCTCTGTGCTCACTGGGACAGCAGGCCATGGGCAGACAATGACCCGGATTCCGCCAATTGGCATAAGCCGGTGATGGCAGCTAATGATGGGGCTTCTGGAGTGGCTGTCATGTTGGAAGTGGCTCGTACCATTCAACAGAACGACTCCATTCCTGTGGCGGTTGATTTCATCTGCTTTGATGCGGAAGACTGGGGAGTTCCCCAGTGGAGCGATGAGGTGGATGGTGACTCATGGGCATTGGGCTCTCAGTACTGGGCAGCGAATTATACAGGAAAAGATTATCAGTATGGTATCTTGCTGGATATGGTGGGCGGACAAGGTGCTAAATTCTATCGGGAGGGATTCTCTATGCAGTATGCCCGTGGTATTGTGGAGAAGGTGTGGCAGGCTGCTGGTGCTGCTGGCTATGGGAGTTTGTTCGTGAATGATACCGGTGGCAGTATCACCGACGATCACATCCCTGTCAACGAGAAAGCCAATATTCCTTGCATTGATATCATCAGTTATTATCCTGACTGTCAGCAAAGCAGCTTCGGACCGACATGGCATACCGTTAGTGACGATATGCAGCATATCGATAAGAATACGCTGCAGGCTGTAGGCCAAACTCTCATACAGCTGCTATTCACTGAATAACAGCTGTATGAATATTGAAAGTTTCTGAGATTAAATCTTAAGTGTTTCTGAAATTTAATCTTTAACTTTAATAACTGAACTTTCGCAAGTGAATATTCATTCATTCATCAAGCGACTAATTTATACATTTGATAGAGTTTATGGAACTTAGGATTGGCATCAATAACCGC
>CACXSA010000079.1 GCA_902770195.1 uncultured Prevotellaceae bacterium | reverse complement strand
ATTTCGGACTCCTGTATGTAACTAATTCGTAACCTCTCCAAAATAATGGCTATAATCATTACTGAAAGTCAATAAGTTATCAAAAATCGGCGGTTTATGACGAAAAAATGCCTATCTTCGCAACATAAAACTATAAATTGTTGAACTACAAACAATTTGTTATATGAAAAAACTATTCTATCTCACCGCTTTCATGTTCCTGGTAGGAACCTTGAATGCACAGGCTCAGGAGAAGAAGTTCTCGTTGTATGCCATTGGTTTCTATAACCTTGAAAATCTGTTTGATACGTGTCATGATGAAGGCCATAATGACTATGAATATCTGCCCGAGGGACGTAATAAGTGGTCGGGGTTGAAATATACCCATAAGTTGCGTAATATGGCACGCGTGCTTGCTGAGATGGGAACAGACAAGTTGCCAATGGGCTGTGCTGCCATCGGTGTGTCGGAGGTGGAGAATGCCAAGTGTATGGAAGACCTCTGCAACCAGCCGCCTCTGAAGGCTCGCAACATGAAATTCTGTCATATTGAAGGACCTGACCATCGTGGGGTGGATTGTGCTTTTATTTACAATCCCTCTCTGTTTACTGTCCGTGATGTCAAACTCGTACCTTATGTATATAAATTGGAGGAGGATATCAAAAAGAACAGGGCAACGCGTGGCTTCCTCGTAGTAAGCGGAACGATGGCTGATGAGCATGTGACGGTTATTGTTAACCACTTGCCTTCGCGTGGAGCTACTTCCTACTACCGTGAGTTGGGTGGCGAACAACTGCGTGTTGTCAAAGACTCGCTGATAGCTGAAGATCCTAACGTTAAGCTGATTATCATGGGCGATATGAACGACGACCCGAAAGACCCCTCTATGTCGGTGGCGTTGGGTGCCAAGCGCAAGATGAAGGATGTTCAGAAGGTGGGCGACCTGTATAACCCCTTCTGGGATATTCATGCCAGCGGTACGGGAACATTGATGTACGATGGTGCCTGGAACTTGTTCGACCAGATTATCCTTTCACACTCGTTGCTGGATAAACACATGAAGGACGGCAAGCCCATTAAGCCCAGCAGCATCGACTGTACCACACTGAAGCTCTATCAACCCATGATTTTCCGTCGCGACTATTTGTTCCAGCAGGAGGGAAAATACAAGGGAGGTACGTTGCGTACCCATGCCGGTGGTGTATGGCTCAATGGTTATAGTGACCACTTGCCCACACTGGTTTATCTGGTGAAGGAAAAGAAATAAATAAGTTGAAAGGCGTTTTTAAGAATATGACCATTATAGGAATCGCTGGCGGTACAGGCTCGGGAAAAACCACCGTCGTAAAGAAAATTGCTAACGTGCTGCCTCCTCATTGTGTTGCTGTTGTCCCTTTGGACTCTTATTATAATGATACGACAGGACTTACTGACGAGGAGCGTCGTGTCATTAACTTTGACCATCCTGATGCTTTCGACTGGAAACTGCTGACGGAACATATCAAGATGTTGAAGAATGGTGAGGCGATAGAGCAGCCTACCTATTCCTATGTCCTCTCCAACCGTTTGCCGGAAACAATTCATGTGGATCCGAAGCCAGTGATTATCTTGGAAGGTATCATGACGCTGCACTATAAGAAATTGCGCGACATGATGGATTTGAAGATATTCGTGGATACTGATGACGATGTGAGACTTATCCGAAATATCCGTCGTGATGTCGTGGAACGTGGACGTACGGTAGAGATGGTGCTCGACCGTTACGAGAAAGTGCTCAAGCCCATGCACGAGCAGTTTATTGAACCTACTAAGAAATTTGCCGATTTAATCATCCCCTGGGGGCATGAGAACAAAACGGGAATCCATATTCTCAAGACCTTTATCGAGGGAATCGTTACCAATGTATAGCTAGTTTATCCAACGAAGTCAGGATAGTCACCTTCTTCGGAAGGGGTGTTGTTTTCTGGCTTCTTGTTGATCTCAGAGCTGATTTCCTCTGCCACTTTCGACTCTTCTTCAGACCGCTGACGTTCTAATTCCTCACGTTGGCGGTCTGCTTTTTTGTGGAGATTATGGATTTTGAGTGAGTTGATGACTTCCGTGATGCCGTAAACTAGTGAACACCATCCTAAGATGAGCAGAGGAAGTCCTGCACTGTCCATTGGCTTCAACACGACAAATAGTCCGGTTATCAGCACTAACGACGGGGCTATCCAGTAGGTATAGGGTACCTCACCCAGTCTGCGGGCGGAAATCAATGCCATCAGCTGGTTCAGACCTCCTAATATCATGATGGCTCCAAGAATATACATCAAGCCATGAATGAAGACACCAGGGGTTAAGGCCAGTGTCAATCCTAGGATGATGCTGCCTGCTCCTACGATAGGGAAGGTAGGCTGTGTGTTGGAAAAAACTCGTCCTTCCTGATCGGTAATCGTATATTCGCTGGCGTGTTTTCGGGCATTTAAATATGCTATCACGGCAATAATACCAGACAACAGGAAAAGAACACCGATGGCTACGGTCAGCCATGTTACACCATCTTCAGGATACTTAATCAACAATGCACCAACTACGATGGCACATATAGCACGGAAAATGGAACTCTGAAAAATCTTCATATTGGTTTTCTTTACGTTTTTCGATGCAAAGATACAAATTATTTTGTAACTTTGCATCGATATGACAACAATTTTCTTAGTTAGGCATGGTGAGACTGTTGACAATGCTCGCCAAATTATGCAAGGACAGACGCAAGGCGAACTGAACGAAAAGGGTAGGGAACAGGCTCGTCAGGTGGCAGAACGGTTGGCTGTAGAACAGGTGGATGTTGTGGTGGCCAGCGATTTGCATCGTGCTATTCAGACAGCAGAGTATATTGCCGCACAACACGGTCTGTCAGTAACGACCACTCCTTTGTTGCGAGAACGCGACTGGGGCTCGTTTACGGGATGCTTTATTCCAGACTTGAAAGGAAGAGTTTGGCCCGATGATATTGAAAGTGAAGAGGCTCTGTTGCTTCGTGCGCGTGCATTCTTATTGTATATGTTGGCCACCTACCCCGAGAAAAGGGTGGTGGCCGTTGGTCATGGAATTATGAATAAGGCTATCTTGGCAGTCTATGCTCGTTGCCCGATGCGTGAAGTACAGCGGATGATGAACGCTGAGGTGCGCATCTTAACGGCCTCTGCTGAAACTACCGCCTCCTCCGCTGTGGCTGCCGCCTTGGCCTCCGCTCCGGTGACTTCCGGCACCAAAGGAACCTCCACCACCGTAGCTTCTGCTACTGCCAGCGCCGAATGAACCTCCTCCAGTGTGGCTTCTTCCACTACCACCTCCGAATGAGCCACCACCAGTATGGCTTCTGCTACTGCCACTTCCGAATGATCCTCCACCAGTGTGGCTCCTTCCTCTGTTATTGTCAAAGGATCCGCCTCCGGTATAGCCCCTTCCTCTGTTATTGTCGAAGGTTCTGCCTCCGCTTTGTGAAGAGCCATTATGGAAAGAACCATGCTGACGATTCACCGTGGTACGGGTAGAACTGTGGCGCATTCCTCCTGAGAAGCCATTCCTGCTATGGCCCATCTGACTATGATGATGACGGAAATCACCACGGTTCCAACGGTCCAACATGCCAAAATGTGAACGGCCTACAGGGCGGAAATGCTCGCGGCGACCATAGTAGTAGCCTCGTCCGCCTATCACATGCCAAGCATGTCCACCACGATAGCTGGCATAGAACACAGGACGTCCAAAGTAGAAGTAGTCACGGTGTGGATAGCGGGCATAGATGCCAAAATGCCAGAATCCGTCACTCCAATAGAGTGGACGATAAAAATAGGAGGCTGCACAGAAGGTACGCCATTGCCAGTCGAGCAAAATATAGCTCATGTCCAGATTACGGCGCTCCCAATAGTTTCCATATACATCGTCGTAACTCGTTACTCCCATCAAATAGTCGAGGTTGATCTCATAGGCAGCCTCGTACTGCTCGTCGGTCAGATTCAGCTCGTAAGCCATTTTGTCCGTCAGGAACAGGGCCTCGTTGCGAGCCTGTTCGTAACTCATTGCTTTGCCCGTTGCTGCCATTGTCAGCATTACTACCAGGGCTATCATCATCTTCTTCATATTGCTTTATTATTTAAAATGTCCGACAGTTAATTTATTTTTCATCGGCAAAATTAGGAAGAAAACAAGGGCTATGCAAAGGATTTTCCCTAAACAGAGAGGGGAATTTCCCTAAAACAGCGTAAAGATTTGGGAATGTCTTGAAAAAATAACAATAAATCATGTGTAATTCATAATTATTTCGTAACTTTGCATGGATGAGCAAGAAGTTCTTATTCTTATATTATATACTGACCTTTTGGGTGGGTACGTTGGTAGCACAGAATGTGCTAACCGACCAATATAATATGACGTGTCTGGATCTTAGCACGGGACTTCCTCATAATAATGTAAATCAGGTATTTGCAGATAGCCAGGGGTTTATGTGGATTTCAACCTATGGTGGTGGTGTTGTGAGGTATGACGGCTATTCGTTTACTCGCTTGGAGGCAAAAGACTTGATGGTCAGTAATTCCAGCAAAGGCTTTGCAGAGGATGGACATCACCGGCTATGGGTCGCTTTTGACGAGGGAACGGTAGTGGTGGATATGCGCACGATGAGTCGTGTGACACCTACCTATGGTGATAGTCATATAGGGAACAGGCTCCGCCAGCAGTCGGTAAAGGTCTATTGCGACTCTAAGGGTGCCCTTTGGCAAGTGACTCGTGACAGCGTGTTCCGTTATTCTTTCGATGAGAACGGTTATGTGGTTCACATCAGTAGTTGCAGATATTATGGTGATACTCCGGATATAACCATCTGTGATATAGAGCGTAATGGAACGGTGTGGATTAATATCGAGAATGGGCTCTATCGACTTGTAGAGGCTGGAGATAAACTTATAAAAAAGAATACGGCTCCGGCTATGCAACAGTTACGCGGGCTGTATATTACGGACCTGCTGAAACGGGATTGGACGGTTTGGATTGCAACCAATCTCGGGCTTTATGCCTATAATCTGAAACAGAATAAACTCACGGCTTACCGACATACTGGCGATTCATACAGCTTGTCGCATGATCATGCTTCTTCTTTAGCAATTGCTCCCGATGGACGCCTGTTGGTGGGAACACTTCGTGGTATGGACGTTTTTGACGAACAACGCGGGGTCTTTGAACACTGGAATACTTCTACAGCCGGTGAGCCTATGCCTAGTGATTTTGTTCATTGCCTGTTGGTTCGCGAGGGACAGGTATGGATAGGTACAGAAACCGCAGGTGTGGTGAAGCTTTCGCCTAAACCGCTGATGCTACAACATTACGTTCATCAGTCAAATAAGAATTCATCTCTGTCGCGGGGACCTGTGAATGCCATGTATGCAGCCTCCGACGGCTCCTTATGGGCAGGCACCGTGGAAGGCGGTCTGAACCGAAAGGAGAGTAGGAATGATGTGTTTACACACTGGTCTATGTTTGACTTGGGGCTTAACCATAATTCCGTATCAGTGTTGGAGCCTGATGTTCATGGCAGGTTGTGGATTGGAACGTGGGGTGCTGGCCTTAATTATATCTCTTTGTCTGCCCATGATCGGGTGTGTCATGTGACGATGCCGGAAAACATGGTCCCGCTGACCAATTATATAGGATCGTTGGCATACGACAAGTATCACGATGCATTGTGGATAGGAAGTAATGACGGTGTGTTCTATTACGATCTGAAATCAGGCATCTTGAAAGACCCATTTCAGGGAAACCGTTCCATCCGTGGTTGTATAGGTAGTCATATAGACCGTGATGGCAATTTGTGGATAGGCTGCCTCTTAGGGGCTTTTGTGGTCAACTTGAAAACCCCGACACTTTCTCATCGCCTTTTCCGTAATAAACTCAATAATCCCGAGTCTCCAGTTGTTGACAAGATATGCTGTTTCTGTGAAGCTAGCGATGGAACCATGTGGTTGGGCTCTAATGGTTATGGCTTGTACAAGAGAGTGGTTTCTGGTGATGGGAAATGGACCTTTGAAGTATTGACAACAGACGACGGCTTGGTCAATAATGCTGTAAAGGGTATAGTGGAAGACGAGCAAGGAAGGCTCTGGATAACCACAGATAATGGCCTGTCGGTGTATAACCCTCGTACACGTACCTTTAATAATTATAGTCAACGTGATGGTCTTCCATGTCAGCGCTTTTATTGGAACTCCGCAGTAAAGGGGGCAGACGGAACGGTTTATTTGGGTAGTTTGGAGGGGCTGACTGAGATAAAAGGGGAGAATACCTATATCCAGTATCACAATCATCTAACCTTTACCCGTTTGGTAGTGGATAATCAGGATGTGACGGCAGCCAATAGTGATATCTTGGATGCCGACATCTCTCAGGCTTCATGTATCAAGCTTCATGAGTCGAACAAGTCATTTACCATCAGTTTCTCTACGTTGACCTATGGTGGCGAGTCGCAAGGACGTTACAGTTACCGCTTGAAAGGGTTTGACGACGAGTGGACAGTATTGGTTCCTACAGAAAATTCGGTACGCTATACAACCCTAAAGCCAGGGAAATATACCTTTGAGGTGGAATATACAGATGGTTTTGATGCTGAAAAAAGTATTATTAGCTTGCAAGTTGTGGTAGCTCCCTATTTCTGGAAGAGTTGGTGGTTTATCCTTTTGCTGTTGCTCCTTCTGGCTGGAGTGGCTATATGGATTTATCGTCAGCGAATAGATAAGTTGCGCCAACAGGAAGCTGAGAAACTGTTAAAGCCTATCCGGCGTGTTCTGGATGAGTCTGATAATCCGGAACAGTTGCAGTCCCGTATTCAGAACATTCTGGATAACCATGAACGCCTACAGAAAAGCTATCGCCGTACGGTAGAAGCAGATAAGCAGGAGGTGTTACGTACCAAGAAATCGTTTATGGATCGTGCCACGGAAGTGATGGAACGGAACTATATGAACAGTGAGTTTGGTATTGCTGAACTCGCAGAGGCTTTGGGGATTAGCCGCACACTCCTTTCTAAGCGGTTGAATGTGGAAACAGGACAAAGCACAGGACAGTTTATTAGGAATTATCGTCTGTCCGTTGCCAAGAAAATGATATTGGAAAACCAAGGCAATCGAAATATTACCGAGATAGCATATCGCGTTGGTTTTAATGACCCAAAGTAT
>CACXSA010000078.1 GCA_902770195.1 uncultured Prevotellaceae bacterium | reverse complement strand
AATCGCTGACGCAAGAGCACCACGTGATGGTAAATTTACTGAGAAGATTGGTACTTACAACCCTAACACCAATCCTGCCACAGTGAACCTGAATTTCGATCGCGCACTTTATTGGGTAGAGACCGGTGCACAGCCCACTGACACCGTTCGTAACATCCTCAGCGCAGAAGGCGTTTATCTCATGAAGCACCTCCGTGGTGGCGTGAAGAAGGGCGCATTCGACGAGGCTGCTGCTCAGAAGAAGTTTGACGCATGGAAGGCTGACAAGCAGAAGGGTCTTGAGAAGGTAGCCGCCGAGGTGGCTAAGGCTAAGAAGGACGCTGCTGCCAAGGAGTTGGCTCAGGAGAAGAAAGTAAACGAGGAGATTGCCAAGAAGGTGGCTGAGAAGAAGGCTGCTGTCGAGGCTGCCAAGGCTGAGGAAGAGGCTGCAAAGGCTGCTGAGGCCGCTGCTGCTGAGGCTCCCGCAGAGGAAGCCGCTGCTGAAGCTCCCGCTGCTGAGTAATCTTCATCGGTTCCAGAAATCAACGTATTGCATCGCGACTTTTTTGAAGTCGTGATGCTTTTTTATGTACTCTATGCTTTCGCGTTTCAGTGCGGGAATACGTTCCGGGTGCAGCACCAGTTGCTCTAATTCATGACAGACACTATCGTAGTTGGGTTCGATATTGACGATGGGACGAAACTCTGTTTCTCCTAATATCTCGTAATTCTCCGGCTCGCCGCCACCCATGACGACAATGCCTTTCGACATGGCCAATAGCGCATTCATAGCTGGCGTGTAGGCATATAGCTGGTCGAGAATGACGTCGCTGCTGTTCATCATGTGCTGATATTCATCAAAAGGAATGCCTTCAGCTTTTTGCAGTATCATCCTGTCTGGATATTTGGCAAGCACGGCCTCGGCAGCTTTCAGCATAATGTCCGTACCCTTATAGGCTGAGCGTTGCTTGCTGATGCCAACAAATATCCGTAAGGGCTTGTGAACGTCGGTCAGGGGAGCAGTATGCCGGGCCTGAATGGGATAGGGGATAAATTGTGTCTTCTCAGGGAAAAGCGGGCGATAGCACACATCATATTCATAGAGTCCTGTGACGATGCCGTCGCAGTCGTTAGCAATGAGCTTGTTCAGCGCTTCCTTGGCTGTTCCCAACCACTCGGCACGTTCCTTCAGGGCATCGTCATCCGTGCGAAGCTCTTTGCCAATATTGAAGTCGCTATAGCGCAGCGGTTTTCGCTCCATGCATTCATGTACCCAGTAGTAGTCCATACCGAAGGCACCTAAGAAAACTCGCCTGTTGTGTTTGCGCAGGTACTTGTAGAACCAGAACAGTCGTTCGGCCTTGAGTTCGAAGAAGATGGGATTGATGAGTTGTACGACATCATAGTCGCGCAGCTTGGGTAATAGTGACCACAGTTTCAGCATCAGCCGTATTCCTCCGATTTTTCCTGGAATGCGCGCCACGTCAATATCGCGTGGAAAGTCTTTCCAGAAATCACCATTGGAGATGACACACACCTCGTGACCTAAGGAGCGGAGCCCCTGAGCCAGTGTCCAGTGGACGTTGCTATATTCGCCAAGCAGTAGTATTTTCATCGTTCTTTGTTTAATAAAGGTAAGCTGTGCACCAGCAGGGCACGCCCGATGCTGGTGTTTGACAGTCTGCGGAACCAGGTGTATTTCACCGTGTAATCACGGTCGGGCAACGGGAAGAGTCCGTCCTGACGCAGTGTGTCGATAGCAGCATTGAGTGTTGTCAGCGATTGGTGTAACAGGATGGTGTTATAGAGATAGTCCATCGTGAGCTGGGCGACCCGACGGTTCAGGGCCAGTCGGTCGTTATTAGGCATGCGGTCGGCTAAGTATTGCAGATGGCGTATCACTTGGAGATTGTCATCTAGACGACGCTCCTTGCTGCTTTCGTCTTTCTGTTGGATAACCGATGCCTGGTGTTGCCGGTAGTAGTAGGCCTTGAAAGGGGTGGCGTAAACCACCTCAGCCCTTATCAGCAACTGGGGCGTAAACTCCTCATCCTCGCCATAACGGATGCCTGGCGTGAATTCCAATTGTCCTCTGACGGACTGACGGAAGAGTTTGCACCAAATGGCACCCTGAAGATTGTGGCTGCTCATGTATTCGGTGCCACTTGTCTTTATGATATCTCTATGGGATATGGTCGTGTTGGAAGCATCCTGTGTGAAATCAAAGATGACAACCTCGATATCCGAATGGTTCCGGATAAGGTCCAGGCAATGTTCGTAAGGCTCCTTGATGAGATAATCATCACCATCGACAAACTGGATATATTGTCCATGAGCCATGTGCAGTGCATTGTTGCGTGCCACGCTGACTCCTTGATGCTGTTGACGGACATAGATGATGTCGGTTCCATATTGCATCAATCCGTTCATCGGACTGCTCTCTGAACCGTCGTCGAAGATGATGATTTCACGTTCGTCAGCAGACAAGGACAATGCCAGAATGCTGTTGATGCACTCACACAACATCGGGATGGGCAGGTCGTAATAGGTGACGATGAAGGTTACCAACGGCTGGGCGTTTTGAACCGGTGTATGATTTTGTTGATTATGCATAACGTGTTAATACCTAAAATGTTTAGGACCAATGCTTTTGCTTTTTGCTTTCCTTCAAGAATGCGGGTGTTGACGTGACGCGGAGGCAGCATGATGGGCTTGCCTGTCTGTTCCCATACGTCCATCTGGATGTTTACCAGATACATATAGTAGTGGTCGTCAATGGGCATGCTGCTTTGCAAATATGTCTCCAACAGCAGGCTTAGTCCTTCGCCGCCTGCCGTTGCGGTAATACCTTTCGTGTTGTCTGTATAGTGATAATATCCACGGGATGTAGTACACACTTTTCGCGATTTACGAAGCAGTTGGGGCAGGGTATGGACATCCTCAAAGATGCGTCCCTTGGGAAAACGTACTCCCTCAAACAGCTGGCGACGGAAAATCTTATTCCAGGCAAAACAGTGAGTATAGGCCTGTGCCTGAAGCCAGTATTCGTTGATGTTCTCATAACAAACGTCTTTCAACGGTGAACGTCCGCTGACGGCATATTCCAACAGGTCGTTGTCACCCATCATTTCAAGCAATGGGGCATAAGTGTCTGGAGATAGCCAGTCGTCAGAGTCAACAAAGGTAATAAACTCGCCTGTCGCAATGTCCAAGGCTGCGTTGCGGGCATCGCTCAACCCTCCGTTTTCTTTGTGAATGACTCTGATTCGTTTGTCTTTCGCTGCCCATTCGTCACATTTTTGAGGACATTTGTCTGGAGAACCGTCGTCCACGAGTATCACCTCCATATCGTTCACATGTTGTCTTAACACACTCTCCACACAGCGGTCGAGCGTGTCTTCTACACGATAAACAGGAATGATGATACTGAGTTTCATGGCTACAAAATTAATCATTATTTTCGAAATAATATGAAAAATCTTCTAAATTATGGGCTTTTATGCTTAACTTTGCAGACAGAATAAAAAACGTGAATTATGCAGCAGGCGGATGATTATAAAGTTTCGGTTATTGTTCCCATTTATAATTCTGAAGATACTATTAGCGCATGTATATTGAGCATCCTTCGTCAATCACTTAATGATATTGAAGTAATACTGATAAATGACGGCAGTAAGGATGCTAGTGGTAGTATTTGCGATGATTTTGCCAAAAGAGACCATCGTATTAAAGTAATCCATCAGGAGAATATGGGACGCAGTGCTGCCAGATTTCATGGGACGCAGGTGGCAAAAGGACAGTGGCTGTCTTTTGTTGATTCTGACGATACTTTACCTGAAAACGCACTCCGGGATATGTATGCTGTGTGTACTGATGACGCTGATATAGTTCTTGGAAATGGAGAGAGCCTGAAAAATGAAAACAGGGATGTTATTCCGATTAATGAGTTCCGCCACATGGCAGTAAGAGCGGAAGGGACAATAGGTGTTCCTTGGGGAAGTTTGTATCGAAGAACGATAGTTTCCCCATATCTCTTTGATCTCCCAAGGGAAATCGTTAATGGTGAGGATTACATCTTTTGGCTGCGTTTGGTGTTTCAGACGGAGAAGTCTGTGCGGATTGTTCGTGAAAAGGTATATAATAAGGGAGAAGAACATACCTGTAATAATTTCATTTGGACTGCAGACTATTGTGAAAAACTAAACGATTTCAGGATGTCTTCAATCCCCGAAGAATACAGACGGAATTATCTGGAAGATACGATAAAAGACCGTATTGTTAATCTTTGTGCCGTTGCCGTCTGTCAAAAAAGGAATGCATGGAAGAGGAGTAATTTCTTTCTTGATATTGAGAAAGACATGGAGTTGCTCAAAATGGTTTTTAACTGGAAACAATTTCTTTTTTTGCATATTCCAAGCCTTAGAATACGTAAACTTTTGTCATCTATAATACAAAGGACAAAATAAAACTATTATTTATTCGTTATAGTAAAAAAAACCGTGAAAGAACAACAGGATAGAAGCTATAGCCATATACTGAAATATACGAGTATATTCGGTGGCGTACAAGGCCTGAATATTCTCATAAGTCTTGTGCGCAACAAGATAGTTGCCATGCTGTTGGGACCTGAAGGTATGGGATTGGCGTCGCTTTTCCAGACCACTGTTAATTTCATTTCGCAATCCACCAATCTGGGTGTCTCGTTCAGCGCAGTACGTAATGTGTCGGAACTCTTCGATATGGGTGATGAAGTAAAAATAGCCCATTTTATCAAGGTTGTCCGTGCATGGTCATTGCTGACAGGACTTGTGGGTATGTTGTTGTGCCTCCTGATTGGTCCGGTGTTGAGCAACTTTACCTTCTCATGGGGTAATCACACACTCCACTTTGTATTACTCTCTCCGTTGGTGGCTTTGCTGGCTGTGACTGGTGGGGAGACAGCTATCCTGAAAGGTGCGCGCCAGTTGAAATCGCTGGCGGTGATACAAGTGTATGGTATGCTGTCTGCGCTTGTCATCGCCATTCCAATTTATTACTTCTTCGGAGAAAGTGGTATTGTTCCCGTTATGGTTCTCATGGGATTAACAATACTTCTCTTAACTATTCTTCGTTCTTATCGTCTTTATCCTTTGCATCTGACGGGTGCCAAAGGTGTTCTAGGCGAGGGTATGGGGATGGTTCGCCTGGGAGTGGCATTCACTCTGGCCGGTGTGTTGGGCAGTGGTGCGGAATTCATCATCAGGACTTATCTAAACAATGTTGCTGACCTGAAGACTGTAGGTCTGTACAATACGGGATATATCTTGACGATGACGTATGCCGGACTGGTATTCTCGGCAATGGAAACCGATTTCTTCCCTCGTTTGTCAGCTGTGAATACCCAATGGCGTAGTTGTAATGATATAGTGAATAAACAGATAGAGGTGTCCCTATTGCTTATTTCGCCCATGCTGGTGGCAGCTCAGTTTGCGATACCTTATGTGATTCCCATTCTGTTTACCACCAAGTTTATGCCTGTCGTCGATATGGTTCGCATCCTTCTGTTGGCTATCTACTTGCGAGCTATCAAGCTGCCCATTGCCTATCTGCCCTTGGCGAAGGGTGATTCGCTTTCCTATCTTTTCTTGGAAGCGGTCTATGACATTCTGATGGTTCTGTTGGTTATCTGGGGATATAGCGAGTGGCAGTTGTTTGGAACGGGTGTTGCCATCACGCTATGTGCCGTTTTCGACTATTTCTTGCAGATGGGTTATTCATACCTGAAATACCATTATCGTCCTACGTTCTCAGTGATGAAGTATTCAATTCTCCACTTGTCGTTGGGTGTTGTGGCTTTCCTGTTGGCGACTTTCACGGACGGTTGGCAATGGTGGATAGGAGGATTGCTGGTCTTCGTAATGACAACGGCAGCGACTCTTTATACCTTATATCAAAAGGTGGCGCTATGGAATAAACTGATGTCTAACTTAAAACGTCGTTTCTCCCGTCATGGCTAAAGTGACTGTCCTAATGGCTGTCTATAATGCACAGCAGTGGTTGTCGGATAGTATTGGCTCGCTGATGAACCAGACCTTGAGAGACTGGCAGCTGATTTGTATTGACGATGCTTCTACTGACGGATCGTTGGCTTTGCTGCGTGAATGGGAAGAGCGGGACAGCCGCATAGAGGTGATAGCACTGACAGAGAATGGAGGTCAGGCTCATGCCCGTAATATAGGACTGGAGAGGGCGAATGGTGATTATATCTGTTTCTTAGATGCTGACGATACGTTTTCTGAAGATGCACTGGAACAAGCTGTCAGCGTGTTCGAGTTGTATGAACAGACAGATTGTGTACTCTTCCAGGTGAAGATTGTTCTGAATGGTGTCAAAACACCGCATCCGTCACAGACCTTTGAGGTGTTGACTGGTAAAGAGGCATTCAATATGAGCATGGACAACTGGAAGATTCATGGAGTCTATATGATCCGTGCGGACTTGCACCGTCAATATCCTTATGATGAGACATGTAGGTCTTATAGTGACGACAACACCACCCATCTGCATTATTATCATTCACGGGAGGTCCGCTATTGCAAGGGCGTTTATTATTATTGGATGCATTCAACGTCTGTTTCTCATCAGTTTTCTGTGCGACGCTTTGACTATATGCGAGCCAACGAGAGTCTGAAGCGACAACTGGAGAGGATAGGGGTTTCCCGGGAAATTCTTGAAAACTATGAAAACAGACGCTGGCTGATTTTAATAGACTGTTATATGTTCTACCATGTTCATGGTGCGGCATTGTCAGCGGAAGACCGGCGTTATGGATTATCTGAGTTGCACCGCATCTGGCAAACGATAGACCGTAGCTCATTAAAAAAAGAGACAATAACCAAATTCGGCTATCGTCCCTGTAAGTATTGGTTCCTTTTCAGATTGCAGGAGTGGTTGTATTTCACCCTCCGCAACTTTTTGGGCAAGAATTATTAAAAGCGGAATGCCATTTGCATATCTATGAGGTTGTAGTTGTGCTTTGATTCTGTAAGTGTTTCTATACTTCGGTCGTTGACGCGAGAATACTCTAAGTGCATTTCCAGGTTCTTCGTGAAGAAATAGTTCAGACCGCATTCAATCTGATTCACGGAAGTTGCCCAGTCTTTCTGGTTGCGATAAGTCTGGTAACGGGCCTTGGCGTACAACTTGCCTTTAATGATAGGTACAATGCCGAAAACGTACCAACCGTCAGCCTTGTCGCCTTTGCTGTAGTCTATCTCGCGCACGTTGTTACCAGGAGAAGCAGCACCCCAGCCTTGGCTGTGGATATACTCAGCACGGAACATGTATTCGCCAGTGCTATATTCAGCAGAGATGGCATAGCGGTTCTTCGACATGCTACAGGTTTTTCCTTTCTTTTCCGTTTGCTCTATCATATTGCCGTTAGCGTCTAACACATATTTCCCTGTATGAACTGTTTCATATTCGTATATCATATTACCGCGACTACCTGTCCATCCGAAGGCACCGATGCGCAGCCCCTTGATAGGCATTACCCACACACCTCCGATGATATCCTTGCGGTTGTCCTTATCCGACTCGTTTACACCCTCACCGTTATAGATACCTATCTGATAGTGGAACAGACGGCGTCCGTTGGCATTG
>CACXSA010000077.1 GCA_902770195.1 uncultured Prevotellaceae bacterium | reverse complement strand
TAGAAAGAGCGGGATGATGGAGAGCAGAGAGGCGATGATGCCACAGACGGTCTTCGGGCGGAAGTCCAGGATGATGCCTGTCAGGAAACACCCCAGGCCGCAGAGCAGTCCCAGATAGGAGAAGAAGAATTTCTCGAAGACACCGGCAAACCCCATGGCCGCACCTCCCACACAAGAGGCGATGCCAATAAATATCCATAGCGTCAGAATATAGCCCTGCTCGTGGGTACGGTGATGTGTACGCTTGTAGTCAACACGGAGGTAGTGTATCATCAGCGGGGCACCTATCAGGGGTATGCCTGCCCAAAGCCAGACACACCAGTTCTCGCCCCATATAGTCAGTGCAAGATATTCTATAAAGAGTATGATGGCCGTTGGATAGCCCCATGCCAAGAAGAGATTCTCGCCTGTCACGTCTTTGCGGCTCATGACCTCGCCACGCATGCGAGTGATAATATCCAATTCCTCTGCCGTATTCATAAATAATGGGTTAGGTTTAAATTTTAAACAATATGGTGCAAATATAAGGTTTATTTTCTAAACATACATGAAACAGGGCTACGTATTAAGATTTATTAGAAAAGCAACACCAAATCCTTAAACAACGTTAAACGCCCAAAAGGAACCGCCTGTCTCAAGACATTATATATAAAAAGGTGGGGCGATATAGCCGTCAATTCACAAAATTGTTGTACTTTTGCATGCAAACGTTTATCAGTCATATGAAACAGGCCCCCGTCCCTATGTTTGCTTGATACACAAAGTACAATAAAGAATCGCTACCAGCGGATGATAGCGATTCTTTGGGTTTGGGATGCAGGGGGTTAGTCATTTACCGTGTTTGAGGCTTTGTCGAAGACTGCCTTGACGTAGTAATTATATTGGGGGTTACTACTGCTGACATAGTAAACCAAATAGATTATCTTTCCGCCTTCTTCGAATACTGCGTATCCACCTTGCCCACCATCGAACACTATACTATTTGGCCACTCCAAAAGATCCTGACCTTCACCTGAAGTAGTGGAAGAATAAGATTCTTTATGTCCGTCATTCGAGAAGGTTCTAGTTCCAGATACATGTCTTGTTGCATCGTAAATATCATATTGTTTAAGCCAGAAAGGACCATATCCTTCTGCTGTAAATTTGCTGTCTATGCTAAAGAGATCACCCCAGAATCTATGGCATAACACATGTTGCTTTTTGTAAGTATATGAAACCGTTATTGTTTGCTCATCACTAACCCATACAACATCATTATCGATCACTTCAGGATAGTCACCAGAACTGGTTCCTGTTTCCGTCTTACTTCCAGACATCGGTCCTTCCAGTTCAAAACTAAAATCAATTTTGTCACTCCATGAATGGTAAACATGGCTACCCCACATCACATTAAGTGTGTTACCACGGAAGGAGGCAGTGTTGTCGCTCAGATTATAGCACTTGTTTAGTCCTGCATCCTCGAACTTGAACTTGTCAATCTTGACGGTAGCTACTATCGTGGTGTCGAACTCTGCGATGTAAACCGAAGCGTCCAAGGTGCCTTTACCATCATAGCCGTCACCGCCATCGAAGTGAGCTATAGCATAGCCGCCGTTCTTCGTCCTGTCTTTGTTGGCTTCGAGCGTGCCACCTGTAGCCTTGAAATCGACATCAACGTCGTTCTTAACGAGCCAACGGCCATCGGTCTCGCAACTGGCCTTAGTATATTCCTCCATGAGGAATCTGATGTCTGCCTTGCCGCTGCTACGTGCGGTGATGCTGTTTTCGGTTTCATCCACGTCGAGCGCCGTGAGCCGGTAGTCCTTGATGGTACAGCTCCACTCGGGCACCTCGATGTCCTTCTCCTCGTCGCCCGTCATCAGCGTGACATTAATCTTGGCGGGGATGGTGTCGTTCTGCGTATAGACAACGGTCACTTCGCCCTTCTTGTTGGTGTAGCACCACTCAGGGTTATTGTTGAACTTCTGGTCGCTGTCGATGGTGCCTCCGCTGCCCTCAGCCTTCTCTACATGGAGCAGCACGCCAGGCAATGGGAACTCGCTGTTGGTCAGGCGGTTCTTACCCATGACACGATAGACGACGTGACACGTATCGCCCACCATGATGTTGCGGTCGGCCTTACTGATCATATCAATGCGCTGAGGCAGTTTCACGAGGTCAACGTCAATGAGGTTGATGGGGTCAATCTCGCCCAAGTCCTTTTCAAAGAAGAAGAGGTCGAGCGAGAGGCCCAATGTGAGGTCAACACCTGCCGTCAAGCCGGCATCCCATCCGAAGTACGGCACCTTTTCGGCACGGGCGTCGGCATAGGCACGGATGTAAGGCTTGGGATTGATGGTGGGACAGAGTACATCGTAGATGCCAATCTTGATTTGCGGCCAGGTGTAGGCCTTCGCCTCGGCATGCGCCTCGGCCTTGACCTCCGGCTCCACGAGTTCCCAGTTCTTCTCGAACTCATAGATGGGTGTCACGCCGATGGCCTTGTTCCATTGCAGACCGGCCTTCAGGTTGGCACTGGCCTTGATACCGCCAGTGATGCTGATTTCGCCATTGGCACTGGCCTCGGCTCCGGCCATGAGGTCGCTCGAGATGTTAATCCATACAGGTATGGTACCTACCATAAACTTCACGCGGTAGGAGAAGATGTCTTCCTTCAGCACCTTTTCCGCACTCCACTCTACGCCGGCCGAGAGGGCATACTTCAAGACGAGCTCCGTGTTGAAGTCGCCTTCGAGGTAGGCCTTGAAGTCGATGAGGTCGCCAAAGCGGACTTGCTCCCACGCCACGTCGCCGAAGTTGAAGTGGAAGATGCCTTTCAGGCCGACATCGAAGGTACACGTCTCCCACGACAGTCCACCGCCAATCTCGGCACCGCTGTTGTCATAGTTGTATTCAAAGATATTGAACTCTTTCGACATCTGCGAGCGGCGCATGGCTTGCTGTCGGTTGTAGACCTCGGCAAAGGGTTTGCCGTCGGCACAGAGCTCGATGGTCTCAGGATAGAATATGGGACCAGTCTCGCTGACACCGGCTCGGCGGGCCAATGCAGGAGCATTTGCCGGCTCTTCGCTGTAGTTCGGGTCGCTGCAGAGCGTGAAGCTCTTGCTCTTGAAAAGATTGCCCATCTTGCCCTCGCGGGTGTTCAGCGTCACGATATGACTGCCCGGTGTGTGTGTGGCGTTGTCGACAAGCCGGATGGCGTAGCTGTTGTCCATAGGCATGAGGAATACATCGTATTTTCCCATGTCAGGTGCCTCGCCCTGGAAGGTCAGCACGGTATAACCCGTCTGCTCGTTGAAGGAGGTGACGGACGTCGTGTTCCAGTCGATGTCGATATAGTGTGAATCCGTTTTGCCGGCCTGAACGACGACCAGCGTGTCGCGCATGGCATCGTCGGTCTTGTTGACGAAGATGATCTTACCCTCGCGACTGGTCATCAGCGGGTTGTTCGTTGCTATGAAGCGCAACGAGTCGCTACCCGTGACGTTGCCGTCAGCGCGCAGCCAGGCATTTGAGGGCGTAGCGTCGTACTCGACATTGGTGTTCAGCTGGAAGGCAAACTTCTGTGTATGGTCGCCCACATAGACGGTGTCGGGGTGTGCGAAGAGATACTTCGAATCAACGTTGAGGCTCGTCACCTTGTCGAAAGTGTACGTATCAGTGCTGTCACCACTATGCACGCTGAATCCACGTGTACCATAGTTGAACGAGATACTGTCCAGTTTACTGGCGTCGTAGGACGTAGTTTTGCCCTGCGTGCTGACCACCTTGATGGTCTGCGCCATTGTCATTGAGCATAGCATGAAGAGACATGCTGCCGATATAATCTTTTTCATATTCATTGCTTTTGTCGTTTAGGTGTTACTGTTACCATGCTCCTCCCCAGATACTCTCGGGTGTTTCTTCCAATCCTATCTGTTCATCCATTCCTTCGGCAGCGACGCCGTCAATCTCAGAGCCAAACAACAATTTCTGTTGCGCATGAATTTCGTATATCTCCATACTTGGAGAAGTGTATTGTTTCTTTGTCATAGCTGTATCCTCCCTTTATTTTATCTGATAACGACTTTGAGCTTTGCTCGAGCTCGTTCCCGTTCGGAAGAATTCGAGCCAGCTCAATTCTTCTCTCACTTAATCACGACCTTTTTGCCGTTTATGATGTAGATACCCTTCTTCGTGGTATTCTGTACCTTGCGGCCTTGCAAATCGTAGATATCGTTTCTTTCCTCTTTCATCTGACTTCTTGTATCGATAATGCCCGTCAGGTGACCTGTCAGATTCGAACTGATATTAGACATCGGGGGAACGTCGTGCAGCTGGAAGTAGGCACGGAATCCCTTCAGATAGCTGTCCTCATTGTCGGGCTGGTTAACCACCGTAGGATGCTTGAACATATTGCCAGCGGTCAGGAAGAGCACGCTCTGTATGTTGTCCTCGCTTCCGTCAACACCTTTGACCAGCGTCTTGCCAATGGCTGGTACAACGTTAACGTAGTCTGTGGTGATGGGGGTAGAAACATTACGTACAATGACGTCCTTGAAAGTGGGGTTCACCACGTCGGCAGGCACATTCACGAAGTAAGGTTTACCAGCCTCAATGGAAGTAGCGTCTTCAAAAGTCATCAGCAGTCTGTTGTTGTTGAGACTCGATGCTGTCAGCTCCTTAACTGTTGTCCCTTCGCCCAGCACGCTCTGCAATTCTTCGATGCTGACAGCGAAAGGCACTGCGAAGGTGTTATATCCTCCAGCACGGAAGGTGCGGGTAAGTGTGAAGTCGCACTGGTATCCGTCTATTACTACGCTGCTGTTGTCATCCTCCTCGTTGAAGGTAAAGTTCGGCAGGTAGCGGGTGAAGGTCATCTTCCGCATGTTCTTCAGCGGCCAGGCATGTTCGGTGCCCGTTACCGATACCAGTCGTGTACTCTCGTCGTAAGTCAGTTCGGGTTCGCTGTCGAAGGTCACGTCGGTCAGGATACCGCTGGTGAGCCAGACAATGATACGCGGTTTGTAGCTGTCAGCCCTCCTTTTGGACATGGTCAGACCGTATTTGGCTTCCTTGACGGCATAGGTGTAGTTCTGTCCGTCGGTAACGGCAGCAGTGATGTCTGTCCAGCCGATGCCGTTAATGGTAACCTGTCCGTCAGCATCAACAGAGGCAAACTGATCGTTGAACGATGAATACTCCACGATGCCGTCGCCCGTAAATGTCAGCGGGTTGGTGAATGGCTCGTCGTCGGCAAACTTATCAACTGTTGTTTCGTTATACTTTATCGTGCCAGGTGCTTTGTGGATGATGACCTGCACGCTGCCGGTGATGGTGTTGTAGCCTTCCTTAGTGGCTTGCCAATAATAAGTATAGGTGCCGGCATTGACACGATAGCCCATTTCTGCTGCAGTTCTGTCGCAGGTGCTTACGCCATAGCCGAAGCGTAGGGTTGCATTGTCTGGATTTGACACTACACGGAAGTTGTAACCGGTACCATCATACACGCCTTCGTAACCCTCGATGACAGGAGGCGTCAGGGTGAGCAGGTCGGTGGTGGTGAAGCTGACAGCATCGCTCCACTCACTCCATTCGTCACCAGCAGCATTGACGGCGCGTACCTTGGCGCTATATGTCTGCCCTGTGGTAAGTCCGGTCAGCGTGTAAGGATTTGTCGTCGCATTGATGAGGTTCGACTCGTCGTTGTCGAGGCATATCTGCCAAGCACTCTCATCCCCCTTCTTTATCCAGCCTAAAGTAGCGGAACTGGCAGAAACCGTAGAACAGAAAACAGGTGCAGGCGTAGGCATGGCGATGGTGTTGAACGAAACGCTTGCCCAGTCTGACATTTCATCGTAGTCAACAGCCTGTATCTGTACTTCGTAGTTCTTACCAGAACGGAGATTCGTCAGGTTGTAACTCTTGACGAGATTCCCATTAGTCACGTTGTTCACCTCTGTCCACTCTTCGTCGATCGAAGTCTTATAGCGCAGGTTGAAAGTAGTGAATCTGTTTCTCCATGTTACAGTAGCACTATGCGCCGTGATGTCTGAAACCTGCAGATTCACAGGCTTTGGAGTACCTGTAAACGCTGTATAATTGAAAGTGGTCTTGGGAATGAAGCTTTGAGGAAACACAGTAGCAGAAGACAGGCCGTCCTTTTCTGCTGAATATTGATAAGCAGCAGAATTGTAACTGGGCTTTATGCCATAAAAAGATATGAATTTTTTCTCTGCTTTTGTCGTATTATCAAAACCAATCAGGAGGTTTTCTCCGTTATACTGGTAGGGCGTAGTGAAGGTGATGGTAGCCGAACCACCCGTACCGTCATTTACGAAATCAATCTGTCCTTGGTAAACAGTCGTTGCAGTGGCCTTGTCCACAAAGTTGCTGGAGGTAAAAGTGGTAAAGTTTACCTCCTTCACATATACATCAATTGTTGCAGCATTGGTGTAAGGCAGATAATCTGACGTAGTGTAAAGTTTGATTTTTGAGATGGTTCCGCCTGCCATGTCTGTCAAGTCTGACGCAGGGACGACATACTGGTTGCGAACATACTTCTCCTCGTAATTATACATATACATCGGAATGGTAAAGTTTGTTTCCGTCCCGTCGTACACCGTCAGTTCATCAATGGGCGTGAAGCTCACAACATTACTCCATTTACTATATTCGTCGCCAGTGCTGTTGACAGCACGCACCTTGGCGGTATAGGCACGTCCTGCGATGAGATTAGTAAACGTATAAGGATTCTGGGAAACATTGATGGGATGCTCCTCATCGTCGTCAAGGCATATCTGCCATGCTGTTTCTTCACCATTCTGCGTCCAACTCAGTGTGACAGAGGTACTGGATTTAGCAGTACAGGTCAATTTAGTGGGAGCATGTATTGAGGAAGGATTAGTCTCCTCGTAGGTTAAGGTGGTCTTGGGGAGGAATTGTTGCAGGATAGTATTACTTTTCCATGTGTGGTCGCTTTCTGCATAGTTATACACTGCAGTATAAGCATCTTGCCCTAATGGCTGTTTTACACCATACCAGTAAATAAATCCGGTTGAGTCACCCCATGTGGTTACTTGGAGTCCAATCATCAGGTTGCCCCCGTTATAGGTATAGGGTGAATCAAAGTTAATGACCATCAGGTTGCCGCTGACACTGATAGTGCCAGTGTAAACGGCAGTCATGCTGCTCCAGTCCTCTAAAACTGCAGGATATGTGGTAAAAGTGGCATTGTCAACTTCCTTCAAGTAGACCGTTACGCCCTCGTCGAAACTTGCAGAGGCAGAGGAAGAGTAGAATGTGAGTTTAGTGATGTCGCAACCATTCACATTGGTAAGTTGATCAGCAGGAATGATGAACTGGCTACGGATTCCGCTTTTAGCAAAAGAGGCATAAAAGGGAATTTCAGAGGCCGTGTCCTCTCCGTCGTACACCGTTATTTCGTCAGCATAAGCGCTCAACCCTATGAGGGCGAGCAATAGCGTTAGAATAGTTTGTTTCATTTTCATACGAGTAATAATAGTTAGGTTAAATAGTTAGGTTAAGAGGTTATACTTCCTTCTTTTTCTCTGTAGCCTCCACATCGTCAGGCACTCGTTCGCTGAACAGGCGGCGAAGGCCTTTTTCGTAAGCTTGCAGGGCTTCGCGGCCCTTGTTGGTGATGCTACAGGTGGTACGTGAGAAACGGCCAATG
>CACXSA010000076.1 GCA_902770195.1 uncultured Prevotellaceae bacterium | reverse complement strand
CTCTGTGTTAGGTCTATGTTAGGTGTGTTAGGAGTGACTAACACACCCACTTGCTTCAAAATCAAGTAATTACGTTTTATTAATGTTAGGTCTTATGGAAAAACAGTTAGAATCTAAAAATATTCCTTATGGATATGCACTTTGTTTCAACGAAAGCTGTCCGTTGCGCGATACATGCCTGCACTATCAGGCTTATCTGATGAAATCTGAGAATCGGCTTGGCGGACCAGCCATCTATCCGGATGCCTGGAAGAACGGTCTGTGTAAGCGTTACAACGAAGCCAAAATTGTACGGAAGGCGTGGGGTTTCACGCATATATATAATAATGTGCCACACTATCTGCGTGCAGAGGCTCGCCAAAAGGTCAGCAATTATTTCAGTAACGGCTGCGGACCTTATTACCGCTACCATCATGGCGAGAACAAGCTCTCGCCCAGTCAGCAAACGGATATCATGGCTATCCTTGCCAAATACGGCAGCACCGACGGCCTGTCCTTCGATCATTACGAAACCGATTGGGGCTTCGACTGACAGCAGTAAAGAAACTGCAACAAATAAAAGGGTTAAATAAAACAACGGATTTCACGGATTATACGGATTTAAGCAGTACTGATAAGCAGTAACTTAGAAAATCCGTATAATCCGTGAAATCTGTTGTAGTTAATTTGGACGCCTCTCCTTGGGGCGAGGCTGTCTATAACCTCTTTCTACTAACCAGTAGATGAATTACTTCCTGATGACTTTCTTGCCGTTGACAATGTAAATACCCTTGGCACTGGTGTTGGTGCAGAGTTGGCCGGAGAGGGTATATACCTTATTGTCGGCATAGCTGTCGGTATTGTTAAGCTGACGGATGCCGGTGGCGTCGGTGATAATGGTGATGCCGGGACACTTAGCCTTGATGACGTCCCAGTCCTCATCCCAACGAGCGGCTTCGCTCACGTTGAGCACGGTGGCACCGGTTGCCAGCTTGGAGGCGAGCAGGGCATAGTCGTCGTAGGGCAATGGATGCCAGTCGCCGTCCCAAGTACACTGGTAGGTTCCCTTGCCAATGGTGCCAGTCACCTTGACTTCGCCAGTCAGCGAGTTATCGGGCACGCTCAGAATGCCTTTGCCATTGACCATAGGACCTTCCACCTTGATATCATCGATAAAGAACGACTTGCCCTCGCCTTCTGAGGTTTCCTCGTAAGGCCAAATGGCGAGCACGTTGTTGCCGGTGTCGGTAATCTTCTCACTCTCCGGACCTGCGGCATATTCATAGACCATCACCTGCCACTCGTTGGGGGTGTCGTACCAGAACACGCGCTTGGCATTGTAGGCTCCGTCCTTGCCTTCCAGCTGCAGCATGACATTGTGCTTGTCGGCCATCTTGATGCGGAAGGTAATGCGGCGCAGGTCCTTGAAGTCGGCATCGCTTACGGGCAGTGCGGCATTGTGGTGTTCCTGATCCCAGCCGCCGGGGTTAGCCTTCAGCGTGAACTTCATGCACTTGTTGCCATTTTCCTCTACAACGGTGGGGTCTGCACTACTTCCTTGTCATCGCCATTCCAAAGGATGACTTGTGAAAAACTTGTTGTTGCTGCGAACAGCATTCCGAGTAAAAATAATTTTCTCATACGCTTGATTTTTTAATGAATTATTATTATAACGGGTAATGTAAGTAATCGACCAAGTCGATTACTTACATTTTATTTCTTACTGCACATCCACCTCCACGTCGCTGATGGTGATGGAACCGCCGTAGTTGTTGATGCTCCAACAGTTCTTCTGGATGCCGTAGATGCGCTGTGTGTAGCATACGTTGTCGTTGATGTACATCACCAGGACGCTGTTGTCGGTATAGATATCAATGTTATAGACATTATCAGCAGGACGGTCGAAACCGTAGCTGTCGATACCATTGATGAAGCCCTTGCCGTAGAACTTTGTCTCGGTGCCGTCGTCGTTCTTCTGGATGCGGAATCCCTCTTGCTCGAAGTTCACCTTACGCCAGTTCTCGTTCTCGGGGTTGACGACCATGGTGTAGTAGAACTCGGGGTCTGTGCTGCGTACGAACGAGATGCCGAACTTGTCCCAGTTGTTGGATGTCTTGACGGTGAACGAGATATGGTTGTGGCGCTCCAGACGGGGGAAGAGCACGTAGGCATCGTCGCCGCTGAGGGTACCGCCATTATATCCGTTGCTGGCCATGACGCTGACAGCTGTGGGACAGTCGTACTTGTCTGCCAGTGCGGGCACTGGTCCGAGCGTCAGCGTACCGTTCTCGTGCTGGATGATCTTGTGGCACACCAGTGCGCCGGACCACTTAGGCTCGTCGCCATCCTTCTCGCCGCCTACGTTGATGTTCTTTTCGTGTATATTACTGCCTTCGCGGAGCGGGCACCATCCCCAGATGTAGCGGTCGGTACCGTTGGAGGCCGTCTTGCCGGCATAGAAGGCACGGCTGTCGAGCACACCCTCCTTGCCGTCGGCAGGCCACTTGGGACCGTGGTTGAAGCAGTCCTTCAGCTCGTCCCACGACGATGCCATCATGTACTTCACCTTGCGGCTCCACGGTGTGCGGAACGACTCGCTATAGACGAGATACCAGTACTGTCCCATCTTGAAGATGTCGGGGCACTCGAGCATGCGGTCCCATATCATGTTGAACATGCCGACGTGCTCCCAGTTCTTCATGTCGGCCGACTTGAACTCGGCAAACTTGGGATCGCCGCCCCATACGGGATAGGTGGAGATGACCATGTGGTAGAGTCCGTCGTCGGCAACGAAGATCTGCGGGTCGCGGAAGTCGTTGGAGGAATAGCCGAAGTCGGGACCGTTGAGTGCCCACAGGTCGTCCTTCTTCCAGGTCTTGAAGTCGGCCGATGTGGCACGCATCACCACCTCACGGTTCTTGCAGTTGCCGTTATGACCGGTATAATAGACATAGTACAAGCCGTCCTTGTCGTTGTAATAGCAGCAGCCCGTACCGAGTGCGGCATCCTGCTGGTAGTCGTTTTCGCCAAAGGGGATGATCTCGCCCAGCGACTCATAGTTGCAGCCGTCCTTGGTCTGGACAGCCCAGATGGGGTGGAAGCGGTGGCTCATGTTGTTGACATACTCCTGGAGGTAGAGCACGCGGAAGGCTCCTGCCTTCTGGTCGTAGAAAGGCATGGGGTCGCCCACACTGCCGATAGCAGGCGTATAGAATGTGGAGAACTGTTTTTCGTCCTCGGAAACAAAAGCGGTAGTAGTGCCTGCCCAGTCGCGTGCAGGGTCGCCATCGACTTTGTTGTCGCTGCATGCCGTCAGCGCAAAGGCTGACAGCATGAATGCGAATGTTGAAAATATCATTGTCTTCATAATTCTTCGGGTTTATTTCGTTAGATAGTCGTATGCATTGAGCAGGATACGTCCCATGTTATCGTGATATTTCGGCTCGTAGGGCGTAGGAGAGTTCCAGTCGAAGACACCAGTGCCGAGGCAGATGATGCCGCCCTTGCCATAGTCGCCCTGAGCGTTCTTCAGTTCCCAGCATGACACGTTGCCGTCGCCACCCAGAACACGTCCGCCGGTGCGAGCCTCTACAGCCGCCTCGTTTGGATAGTCACCCCAGAATCCGAACTGCGATGTGGTGTTACAGATGGTGTAGCCCTCATCGAGCGTGATGATGCGGTCGTCGCCAAGTCCGGGTGAGCGGGTCAGACCCTGCCACAGCGGATGTGCGGGGTCGAAGACACGATAGGTCCAGGGGTCGGAACCCATGAGGTCGGAGCCCTCGCCGTCGGTACCCCATACGTTGTTGGGATAAGAGTCCTCAGGCTGTGCACCCAGGGCGATGGCGTAGTTGACTGCCGAGCGTTGCAACACGAAGCCCACGCCGCGCTTCCAGAGTTCCTTCATCATGGACACGGCAGCCATTGCCTTCGGCTCAGCATCCTTGAAGCCGTTGTAGTTGCCGTATGGTGTGCAGTGGCGGTGGAAGAATACGAACTTCACCTCGTCGAGTGACATATTACCGCTGGCAATGTCGTCCCACGATGCGTAGGCAGCACCGGCAATATTACCCGTGAGCCACTTGGCGGCAGCCTTCTCCTCGGGGTTCAGCATCTCGATGTTCTCAGCCTCGCCCACAAACAGGGCTACGGGATTCGAGATCATGGTGACATAGACGGTATAGGTGTTGGTGGCGGTATTGTCCGTAAGCACGATCTCCACAGGCTCGGTGAAGTCGGCCTTCGTACCACTGGCAGGATAACAGACGGCATCCTCGCTGCACTGCACCTCGAAGGTGGCATTGGCAAGGTCTATGCCGCTGTTGCCGGTAACACTGACGGTGATGGTCTTGTCATCCTGGTTGATGGCACCCTTCACACCCTCCAGCAGGAAGTTGGTCATGATGGCCTCGTCGTTGCGCACGGAGAGCTGATAGTCCATAACCAGATTGCCATTGGTAACCTTGAGCGTTCTGGCACCGTCCAGATTCAGGTGGTCGCCCACCTTATAGTTGCAGGTAGCCCCCGATGAGAGTCTCAGACTGGTAATCTCCATGTTGTCCTTGGCTGTGAAATCCACGGGAACTTTCACCTTGAGCAGTTTCTTCTCAACACTGACGGTAGCGGGATACTGTCCGTTGAGCACCAATTCCTCCACCAGACAAGCGCCGTCGAGCTTCATGCCGCTGGTGTTCTCCTTGTTACAGGCGGTGAGTACTGCAACCATGCCACAGCACAACAGCCCTGCAAAGATTATTTTCTTTATCTTGGTAATCATAACTTATAAACTTTTAACTTTTCACTTTTACCTTTTACCTTCTTTACCACTGTCCGCAGTTCTGCTGATAATGACCGTTAGAGGCAGCTATCTGCTCGTAGGGGATGGGACAATACTCGTTCTTGTCGGCAGTAAACGACGAACCTACCAGGAAGTTCATCTTCTCGGCCTCGGTAGAGTAGAAGCGGTTGATGACCGTAGCGGCATCACCCCAGCGCACCAGGTCGAAGAAGCGCTCCGACTCCATAGCCAGTTCCAGGCGGCGCTCCATCTTCACTATCTGCATGGTCTGCTCCTTCGAATAGGAGCCACTATACTTGCCCACGGCGTAACGGACGCCATATTTCACCTGATAGTTAGACACGATGCTGTTCTTGATCATGCCCAGGGCACGGTCGCGCACCTGGTTGACCAGGGCGACGGCCTCGCCGGTCTGACCCAGTTGTGCCTGAGCCTCGGCACGCATCAGCAGCACGTCGGCATAGCGGAACACGATGCGGTTCATGGATGCAGCCCACTGGTTGTCGCAGTTGAACAGATAGACATCGGTGAGTGCAGGATCGACATTCTGCTTCAGCGATACGAAATATCCGTATGCACCGCCCGAGCGGCTCCATGTGTTCGTCTCAGCCATCATGTAGTCGGTATTGAACATATAGGGAGTACCGGGTACACCCACGGTGACGAACAGACGTGGATCGACCGTCTGGGTAGAGCCCACCTGATAGTCTGCGGCGGGAGCATTCTCCAGATAGGGCAGTCCGTCGCTGTTGGTGCGGAATGCATTCACCAGGTTGTGGGAGGGCTTGTAGAAGTCAGCACCCGAGTCGTGAACCTTGGGGATACAGGGAACTATCAGACGGTTGGAGAAGTTCAGGTTGCCCCATGTCGTACCGTCGTTCTTGGAGTACTGGATGGCCCAGATGCTCTCCTTGCCGTTCTCGTAGGCTTCCTCGGGACGGAAGTTGTTGTGCAGGTCGCTCTCCAGTCCGTAACCCGCAGCCTTGTAGATAGCCGGTGCGGTATATTCCACCACCTTCTGCAAGTCTTCCGCATTGATACCCGTCACCTGGTTGTTGTTGGCATTGTCCTGACGGTAGGCTTTATAGAGATATACCTTAGCCAGGAAAGCGGCAGCGGCAGCCTTGGTGGGACGACCCTTCTCGGTCTGTGTGACGGGCAGCACCTGATAAGCTTTCTCCAGGTCGTTGATAATCTGCTGCCATCCCTCGTCGTTCGAATATTCCGTGTTCGACAGGTTGTTATAGTCATCCTCCGTCATGTTAGGCTTGTTGACAAAGGGAATCTTCTTGAACAGGCGCTTCAGCTGGAAGTGACCGTAGGCACGCAGGAACAGCATCTCGCCGGTACGCTGCTGGATGGTGGTATTGTTCTGGTCGGCCTCTGCCAACATATCGAGCGACAGGGATACGCGCGACAGATAGTTGTAGAGCTTGCCCCAGATGGAAGCGAAGTTCCAGTCCTTGGTCAGAAATCCGTTGCCGCGCTCCAGGTTGTGGAACACATCACCGTCTGAGAATCCGGCACCGCCCACGTAGGCGTCGTCCGAGCGGGTGTCATAGTTCCAGAGCGAGAACGAAGCGTTCATGTCCTCGATGGAGAGCAGTCCTGCGTAGGCAGAAATCAGCACATTGTCAATGTATTTCGGGTCTTTCACCTCATCCTGTGTCAGCGTGGCCTGAGGCACCTGGTCTTCCAGGAAGCTGTTGCAGGAAGTCAACACTACGCTAATGAATAGCGAACAGAGAACAGTAAATAGCGTCATCCTCTGTATTTTGTTTATCTTGGTAATCATAATCACTAATTACTATTTCTAATTAGAATGAAACATTTAAGCCGAAGGTCAAGTTGAGAGGGATGGGATAGTTGAATCCGGGATTCTCAGGATCCACGCCCGAGAACTTGCCACTCTTGATGGTCAGCAGGTTCTGTGCTGACAGATAGACGCGGATGCGCTCCAAGTTCAACTTGTCGGTAAAGGTGTTCGGCACATTATAGCCCAGCTGTATGGTGCGCAGCTTGGCGTAGGAGCCGTTCTCGATATAGTAGGACGACACGCGACCCTCACTGTTGTGGTCGGCAGTGGTCAGTGCGGGAATGTCGCTGCCACTGTTGGCTGGTGTCCATGCATTCAGCACGCGTGTGCCTTTGTTCAGGTAGGGCACGTTGATGGCCGAGTTAGCCCAGAAGTCAGTCTGCGACTTGAATCCGCGGCAATCCACATCGACACCCTGTACACCCTGCCAGAACATGGTGAAGTCGAAGTTCTTGTATTGCAGGTAGATGTTCAGACCCCATGTGAAGTCGGGTGTCGGGTCGAAAATCCAGTCTTGGTCAGCCTCCGTGATACGGCCGTCGCCGTTCAGGTCCTTCCAGCGGATGCGTCCCAGTCCGGCACCCTCCTGGATGGCATGGTTGTCTATCTCCTCCTGACTCTTGAAGAGTCCGTCGGCCACGTAGCCCACCTGGGCTCCCATGGGGTGACCCACCACGCTCTTCACGCCGTTGCCACCGAAGTTGCCCTTGGCAGCCACCGTCTCAGGCAGTTTGGTGATTTCATTCTTATACTGGCTGATGTTTCCGTTGATGTCCCACGAGAAGCCGTTGGCCAGCTTATGGCGATAGCCCAGCGAGAATTCCCAACCGTTGTTCTTCATCTCACCGGCGTTGATCCACTGCGAGGCTCCCTCACCCATCGAGGCGATGCCCGCCATGAAGAGCAGGATGTCCTTGGTCTTCTTATGGAACCAGTCGAAGCTACCATACACCTCGTTGCGCAGCAGTGCGAAGTCGAAACCTATGTTATGCTGGGTGGTCGTCTCCCACTTGATGTCGTCGTTGCCGCGCTGTGAACGGACATAGCCGCTGTTCAGGATAGAGCCGCCGTTCGTACCGGCAATGTCATAGGTAGAACCTGATGCACCACTCTCCCACAGACCTGTTGACACCACGGCCTGGTAGAGTGTGTAGCGGGCGGTGTTCGAAATCTCCTGGTTACCGGTCTGTCCCCATGAGTAGCGCAGTTTCAGGTCGTCGAGCCACGAACTGGTGCCCTTCATGAATTTCTCCTGCGTGATGCGCCAACCGGCACTCACCGAGGGGAACGTACCATAGCGGTGGTTGGAACCGAAGCGGCTCGAACCGTCGTGACGGATGGTGAAGCTCGCCATGTACTTGTCGGCATACGTGTAGTTCACCTTGCCGAAGAACGACACCAGCGAGAAGCCCTCGCCCGAGCCTAATGCCAGCTGGCGTCCCGTACCTGCCGACGGCCACATGTAGTCGGGGTTCAGAATGCTCAGCTCATAGCGCTTCGCTGAGTTCCACTTGTAGTTCTGGCGGTTCACCTCCATACCTACCATGGCGTCGCCGCGATGCAGACCCACCTCGAAGTTGTAAGTGGCAATGGCGTTCCACATCCAGCGCATCCAGTGCTCCTGCTTGCTCTCCGCAGCCGTGTCGGTGCGCTTCACCTTACCGTTGGCTATGGGGTAGGTAAAGAAGCGCTGCTCCTTCTGCGAATAGTCAATACCCAGTGTCGAGCGGACCATGAAGTTCTTGAACGGCGTGATGCTGATGTGCGCGTCGCCGAACATACGCCACATGGTGTATTCGTTGTCCTTGTTGTTGGCTATCAGGCTCAGCGGATTCTCACGCTCCGAGTAGGCACCCAGTGCCTGGGCATACTCGCCGTTCTCCGCATAAATGGGGAAGTTGGGGTTGAACTCCAGGGCATTCTCCAGAATACCGCCCGGGGCATCCACACCCTTCGTACGGTTCACGGTGAAGTTCTCGCCGATCACCACTTTGCCGTCAAACAGCTTATAGTCGGCATTGGCACGCGCCGACAGACGGCTGAACTTGGAGTCCTTGATAGTACCGATATTGTCGTAGTAACCCACCGAGAAGAACGAGCTGCCCTTCTCCGAACCATTGCTCACCGACAGGTTATACTGCTGTACCACACCTGTGCGCGTAATCTCATGGAACCAGTCGGTATCGGCAGAGCGCACCGTGGCGTTCTCGTCAATGAACATATTCATCGACAGGCCGTTCAGCACAGGATTGCCCGCCGTGTCGTAGCCCCAATTGAACTGGTAGCCCAGGTTGTTGTTGTTCGGGTTCTGACCGTCGTTCACGCTCGCCTGCCAGAAGGCACGTCCCCACTCCTCGGCATTCATCGTCTCTATCTTGTTCTTATAGAAAGAGGCAGCCACCGACGCATCGAAGTTCACCTTCACCTTGCCGTCCTTACCCTTCTTGGTGGTGATGATGATCACACCGTTGGCAGCGCGCGAACCGTAGATACTTGCCGAGGCTGCGTCCTTCAGCACCTGGATGCTCTCGATGTCGTTACCGTTCAACTCGTGCATGCCGGCTTTCGTGGGAACACCGTCAATGATGTACAGCGGGTCGTTGTCGTTCAGCGTACCGATACCACGGATGCGCACCGTGGCAGCACCCGCTAGGTTACCGTCGGCAGAGATGTTCATGCCCGGCACACGACCCTGCAGGGCCTTCATCGGGTTGTTCTCGTTCTGCTTGGCAAGCTCGCTGACACTCACTACCGAAACGGCACCCGTCAGGTCGGCCTTACGCTGGGTGGTATAACCTGTTACCACCACCTCGTTCAGCGATAGGGCATCCTCCTGCAGTGTCACCGTCATTCCCTGCTTGGCAGCCTGCTCCTGTGTCAGATAGCCAATGTACGAGAAGACCAGCGTCTTTCCTGCCTGCACCTTTAACTTGAAGTTTCCGTCGAAATCGGTCACCGTACCATTGGTAGTACCTTTCTCCATCACGGTAGCACCAATCACAGGACCCATCGCATCGACTACTGTTCCTGTAATCTCCTGTTGCGCGTACATCATAGTACAGATAGTGAGCATCAGGAAACTCAGTACTCGTCTTTTT
>CACXSA010000075.1 GCA_902770195.1 uncultured Prevotellaceae bacterium | reverse complement strand
AATTACTCATTTTCAGTGGGTTAACCAAACATCGAGGCCATTTTTATTCCTATTTTATGTTAAATTATGCAGGTGTGCCATCACTTGCGAAACTTTAGTTTAATAATTAATCTTTAGTCTCCTGTACTTCTTTCATAACACGAAGGAAGTTGCCACCCCATATCTTCTGGATGTCCTGCTCGCTAAATTTACGCTCTAACAGCTGACGTGTGAAGTTCATCAGCTCTGACGATGAGGCGAGACCGCAGATGCCTCCGTCACCGTCGAAGTCGGTACCCAGTCCCACGTGGTCAATGCCCATCACCTTAATGGCGTGGTCCAAGTGACGCATGGCATCCTCGATGGTGGCTTGCCCGTCTTTTACAAGGAACCCGTTATAGAGTGTCACTTGCATCACACCACCCTTAGCCGCCAAGGCACGCATCTGGTCGTCCGTCAAGTTGCGGGGATGGTCGCACAAGGCTCTGCAACTACTGTGACTGCATACGATAGGCGTCTTGCTTAGTTCTAGTGCATCGTAGAAACTCTTTTCGTGGGCATGGCTCAAATCCACCATGATACCTAAACGGTTCATCTCGCTGATGACTTGTTGCCCGAATGCACTGACGCCGTTGTGAGTCTGACTGCCACGGGCTGAGTCGCAGATGTCGTTATCGCCGTTGTGACAGAGCGTCATATAGACGATGCCACGTTCTGCAAAATGATACAAGTTCTCTATCTTCCCATCGAGTGCATGACCATTCTCGATACCCAGCATGATGCTTTTTTTGCCGAGGTGCTTATTCATCCAAAGGTCGTTGGGAGTACGTGCCAGTGCAATGTACTGATTGTTGGCAGCCACGATGTTTTCTATCTGGTCGAAGATATTGTCGGCATATGCCTTGGGATGGTCGGTAGGCTGGGGCAGATAGGCTACCATGATAGTGGCATCCTGATGACCTTCCGTCATCTTATGAAGATCGACGAGCAACTGCTTGTCACGACAGCAAAAGTCAACGTTCTTGGGGAAACGCTCGACCTTGTCGCTTTGTACCTTTAGGTCAAAGAACATCGGTGTGTCGCAGTGGGTGTCAAGGGTCAGAATGCGCTGATGCAGACGGCAGGTCTCGCGATAGCAAGTAGCTTCTTTTACCAGCCAACTGAAGATAGGCTGTCCATTCTCCAGACATTCTGGATGCCACTGTACACCCATGATGCTCTTATACTCCGTACTCTCAATGGCTTCAATGATATTGTCGTCGGAACACGCAATGATGCGGAAGCGAGGTCCGGGCTCATCGACTGCCTGATGGTGGAGGGAGTTGACATTTATCGTGAAGGATGATGAGTGAGATGTGGAAAATGGGCTGCCGCTATATATATTAAAAAGGAGGGAGTCCTTTTCAATGCTGACGGTATGTGTGGGAATGTTACGATCTTCCTCTTGCGAGTGGTTGTGCCCTTGGATGTCAGTGATGTCCTGGCGCACATGACCTCCCAGCGCCATCGCCAAGGTCTGGATGCCTCGGCAGATGCCAAGGATGGGAAGCTGACGGTTATATGCCAACTGGGTGATAAGCAGTTCTGGCAAGTCACGCTCTTCATTGATGGTTCCTAAGGTAGGCCATGGCTCCTCGCCGGCATAGTGGGGGTCGTAGTCGGCACCGCCACTGAGCACAAGAGCATCGAGATGCTCAAGGGTATTGATGATGACATCGGTATCGCTGAGAGGTGGGATAATGACTGGCACACCTCCAGCACGAACGATAGACTTGTAGTAGCCTTCAGCCAATTTACAGGTTAGTTCTCCGTAGTTGCCTGTGATTCCTATGACAGGTTTTTGGGGAGCTTCTGGAAATGAAGTATAGGCTTTCGTAAGTAGCGACTGCCAATCAAAGCGATTGCTCATAGGATTATTCGTCAATGGTTACGGGAATTTCTCGCTTGATGCTCTGCTCCAGCGAGATGAGCGTCTCTGTGGCTACCACGCCAGGAATATCTTGCAGACGTCCATTCAACAAGTGCATCAGTTGCTCGTTGTCACGGGCGTATAACTTTACCATCATAGTATATGGACCGGTGGTAAAGTGGCATTCAACGATTTCCGGGATGTGGCGTAGGCGTTCTACGACATCTTTATACATGGAACCGCGCTCCAAGGTGATACCTACGTATGTGCAGGTGCTATAACCCAGGCTCTTGGGATTCACATCGAAGCCACTCCCCATGATTACTCCACCTTCTATCAGGTGTTGTACACGCTGGTGGATAGCGGCACGCGAAACGTTACACTCGGCAGCCACATCCTTAAATGGAATGCGGGCGTTTTTTGACAGGATATTGAGAATCTTTTTGTCGAGATTATCAATTTTTTCCATAGCTGTTTGAATTGGTTTTAGAGTTATTACTTTACAATTTGTAAGCAAAAGTAAGTAATAATATTGATATGTGCAAACAATTTAGAAAGAAAAGTGTAAAAATAGGTGCATTTTCTTTCTTTTTTGTGCTATTAGACCTTGTGAATAAGGGTCAGACCATCACGAAGTGGCAAAATGACCTGTTCTACGCGAGGGTCGTTTAGGATGTAGTCGTTGAAGGTTTCTATGCCATGCGTCTGAGGGTCACGGTCGTATTGGCGGTCAACGACATGACCATCCCATAGGGTGTTGTCAGCAAGGATGAATCCTCCTTTTCTAACTACGGTGAGTGCCATCTCGTAAGTTTCCTTATAGGTTCGCTTGTCACCGTCGATAAAGGCCATATCGAAAGTAATGTCTAATTTGGGAGCTTCTGTGATGGCGTCGCCGATGATAAATTTGACTTTGTCGGCAACGGGTGACTGCTCTATCCAAGGACGGGTGAAATCTTCTTGCTCGTCGTTAATCTCGAAAGTATAAACCATGCCGCCTTCTTCTAGTCCCTCTGCCATACATAGTGCAGAATAGCCACTGAACGTGCCTACCTCCAAGATGTTTTTAGGACGAATCATCTGAACCAGCATCTTCAAAAGGCGACCTTGTAAATGACCAGAGGCCATACGTCCGTGAAGCATGTGGATATTGGTGGCACGCCAGAGCTGATACAGGTAGTCGGGCTCTGGCTCAATATGCGTCAGAATATAATGTTCTAACGTTTCCCCCTGACTGTCAGGAAATCTTTCACTTTTCATTTTTCACTTAACGAGCGCTTCAATGGCGAGACGGTATGAGTCTAGTCCGAAGCCGCAGATGACTCCTTTGCAAGCAGATGAAATATAAGAGTGGTGACGGAAATCCTCACGCTGGTGAACATTGCTGATGTGTACCTCAATGACTGGACACTTCAAGGAACGGATGCAGTCGTGGAGGGCTATACTGGTATGTGTGTAGGCTCCTGCATTGAGGACGATGCCGTCGTAGGTGAAGCCTACCTCCTGCATCTTGTTAATCAACTCTCCCTCGATATTGCTCTGATAGTATTCTATCTTTACGTCGGGATACTGTGCCTGCAACTGGGGTAGGTACTGGTCGAACGATGAAGAACCATAGATACCAGGCTCACGGGTGCCCAACAGGTTGAGATTTGGTCCATTAACAATGATAATTTTCATAATTCAAATAAAATGATTATTTTTGCAGCGGCAAAGTTATGAAATAAAATGGAAACTGGCAAGAATTCGCAGACAAATATTGTTCGGGCTTATCTTCGCTATTTGAAATTGCAGAGAGGCTATTCGGCTAATACGCTGGATGCCTATCAGCGTGACTTGGAAAAGTTGCTGGTCTATCTAGAAGATGAGGATAAGCACGTGCTGGATGTGCAACTGAAGGACTTACAACACTTTGCTGCCGGGCTTCACGACATCGGCATCCACGCCCGTTCGCAGTGCCGCATACTGAGCGGTGTGCGCTCCTTCTTCCGTTTCCTGCAACTCGACGGCTACCGCGACGACGACCCTACGGAACTCTTGGAGTCTCCCGTCCTGGGTGAGCATCTTCCCGAGGTGCTGACAGCTGACGAGGTGGATGCTTTGGAGAACTCCATCGACCACTCCAAGTGGGAGGGGCAGCGCAACCACGCCATCATCGAGGTGCTCTTCTCCTGCGGACTGCGTGTCTCGGAACTGGTCAACCTGAAACTCAGCGACCTATATATTAAAGAAAGGTATGTGCGAGTGGTGGGAAAGGGCTCCAAGGAGCGGCTCGTCCCCATCTCGCCCCAGGCCATTAAGCAGTTGGACCTGTGGTTCATGGACCGCAACCTGATGAAGATAAAGCCGGGCCAGGAGGACTATGTGTTCCTGAATCGTCGAGGGGCTCACCTGACACGTACGATGATTCTTATCATGATAAAACAACAGGCCTTGGAGGCTGGCATTCAAAAAACCATCTCGCCCCATACCTTGCGCCATTCCTTTGCAACGGCATTGTTAGAGGGTGGAGCTGATTTACGTGCCATCCAGGCCATGCTGGGCCACGAGACCATAGGCACCACCGAGATATACACCCACATCGACATGACCACCCTGCGCCAGGAAATCCTTGAGCACCATCCGCGCAACCGCAAGATTTGATTATTTGCACCGTGAGTCAGAAAGACCTCTACGGTCGATTTTCTGAAAGTTGCGCGTCGATTGATCAAAAGTTGCGCGTCAGTTGAAAAAAGGATATTAGCAAATCGACTAACATCGCAATTATAATGTTAGTCGATTTGTGTTGCAATTAGAATGCGGACGCTTTCAGGCGCAGTCCCGCTGTCTCGTCGATATTAAACATGAGGTTCATGTTCTGGACGGCCTGCCCCACGGCACCCTTCAGTAGGTTGTCGATGGCGGAGGTGACGAGTAGCTTGTTGTCGTATTTTTCGCAGTGTACCAATGCCTTGTTGGTGTTCACCACCTGCTTCAGGTCGATGGCCTTGTCGCTGTAATGGGTGAAGGCGGCATCAGCATAGAACTCCTTGTAGGCCTCGATGATGTCTTCAACGGGCGCGGCGGTTTTGATGACGGCGGTGCAGAATATGCCACGGGCGAAGTCGCCACGATAAGGAATGAAGTCGATGTCAGCATCGAGATAGCCCTGCACTTGCTTCAGACTCTGACGAATCTCAGCAATATGCTGGTGCTGGAATGGTTTGTAGATGCTCAGGTTGTTGTTACGCCACGAGAAATGGGTGGTGGAACCGGGCTTCTGACCTGCACCTGTGGAACCCGTGATGGCATTGACGGCTACGTCCTCTTTCAGCAGATTGAGATAGGCGGCGGGTAGTAATGCTAACTGAATACAAGTGGCAAAACAACCGGGGTTGGCAATGTGCTGAGCCTTCATGATTTCTTCCTTGTTGATCTCGGGCAGACCATAGACAAAGGAATAGGGAAAAGTGGAAAGTGAACAATTTCCTTCCGGAGTCCCGTCCGCAAATTTATCACTGTTCACCGTTATCTTTTCCCTTTTTATGCGGAAGTCCTGCGCCAGGTCGATAATCTTCACATGCTCAGGAATCGTATGTTCTTTGAGGAAAGCCTCGCTCTTGCCGTGGCCAAAGCAGAAGAACACGACATCAACCTGATCAAAAGGCATCTCGCTGGTGAAACGCAGCTCAGTGTCTCCGAGCAGTCCTTCATGCACGTCGTTCACAAGATTGCCAGCATTACTCTCTGAGTTGGCAAACACAATCTCAGCTTCAGGATGGTTGAGCAGCAGACGGATGAGTTCTCCGCCTGTATAGCCTGCTGCACCTAATATTCCAACTTTAATCATCTTTTCTCGTCTTTGTGAATGCCGTAATAAACACGGAGTGGGGTAGAGCTGACCTTGATGAATCCTTTTGCTTCGTCAGCAGTCCATCCGGTCTGTGTCTCACCGTATTCGCCTAACTTCGACTTGGTTAGGTCGTTAGCACTGTCGATACCTACGGTCTCGAATCCGTAAGGACGGAGTTTCAGTATGGCTGTGCCTGTTACGTTGCGCTGACTGCTGGTAAGCATGGCCTCAATGTCAGGCATTACTGGCTCCAGATACTGACTTTCGTGAAGGAACATGCCATACCAGTTGGCTACCTGGTCCTTCCAGTATTGTTGCCACTTACTCAAGGTTGACTTCTCTAACAGGCGATGGGCCTCGATAATCAGTTTGGGAGCAGCAGCCTCGAAACCTACACGTCCCTTGATGCCAATGATGGTGTCGCCTACGTTAGCATCACGACCAATGGCATAGCTGGCGCCAATCTCCTCAATCTTCTGGATGGCTTTCACTTTGTCATCGAATTGCTCGCCATTCACAGCAACAATCTCGCCCTTGTCGAAGGTAATCTTCAACAGCGATTCCTGCTCTGGGTTGGTGACGTGCTTCAGATAAGCATCCTCAGGAAGTCCTTGGGTGGGGTCAAGCAACTCGCCACCACAGATAGATGTGCCCCATATTCCTACGTTATAGCTGTATTTCAACTTGGTGAAGTCGGCATAGAAACCGTGCTCGTTCAGATAGTCCACCTCTTCTTTACGGGTTAGCTTCTTGTCGCGAGTCAGCGTGATAATCTCAACGCCAGGAGCCATTACGAGGAAGGTCATGTCAAAACGAATCTGGTCATTTCCAGCTCCCGTTGAGCCGTGAGCGATGGCATCAGCACCAATCTCTTTGGCATAGCGGGCGATAGCGATTGCCTGGAAAATACGCTCACTGCTGACCGAAATGGGATAGCAGTTATTACGTAGCACGTTACCGAATATCATATATTTCAGTGACTTCTCGTAATACTCTTGCGTTACGTCGAGTGTCACATACGCCTTGGCACCTAGCTTGAAGGCGTTCTCTTCATTGGTTTTCAACTGTTCAGCACTAAAGCCACCTGTGTTGGCACATGCTGCATAGACGTCCCAGCCATCCTGGGTGAGTTTCATTACGGTGTAGCTGGTGTCAAGTCCACCACTGAATGCTACTACAACTTTCTTGTTTGCCATATCTTTATTTCACTATTCATTCTTCACTATTCACTTTTAACTATCCAGTGCTTTGATGCGTTCTATCACTTCTTCAGGAATCTTGGCTGGCAGATGTTCTTCTGGATCATAGAGCATTGCTGTGCAGATGCAGTATTTCCGACCAGTACGATGGAGTACATCGACATTGACGCATCCTTCACATCCTCGCCAGAAAGCTTCGTCGTCTGTAAGATCAGCAAAAGTGACGGGTTGGTATCCTAACTCTGTATTCATTTTCATAACGGCTGCACCACTGGTCAGCGAGAAAATTTTTGCATGGGGCCAACGGGTACGAGCCAACGAGAAGGTCATGTCTTTAATTTTCTTGGCCACACCCAAACCACGAAAGTCAGGATGCACAATCAGACCTGAAGTGGTCACATATCGTTTGTTACCCCACGTCTCAATATAGCTGAAACCAGCAAAACGATCGCCCGAAAGGGCTATCACGGCTTTGGCTTCTTTCATCTTGGTAGCGAGGTATTCGTGGGTACGCTTAGCAATACCTGTTCCTCGAACCTTGGCAGCATCGGCAATGGTCTGTAGAATGGTATCTACATAGACTTCATGCTCCGGTCCTGCTACAAATACTTTAATATTATTCTGTTCCATTTAATTATGCATTATGCATTTTATTATGAATTACCTCATATTCGGCACCACATCGCTTAATGCTTCAATGAGTTCATCTTTTGTTACTCCTTGTTTGATGACGATGAAAATAGTGTCGTCACCAGCGATGGTTCCCAAAATCTCGTTGATGTGGTTGTTGTCAATATTATATGCAATAGAACTGGCGTAACCTGGGCGCGTTTTAATAACACCCATGTTGCCGGAGAAGTTGATGCTCAGAAAACCTGGAACTTGTAGCATCTCTTTTACTGTGTGGGGTGTTGAGACGCGCTTATACATAGTGTCGTTAGGTAATACATATACATAATTACCGCGCATTGACGCTGCTTTAGCTACCTTTAACTGTTTCAAGTCGCGGCTCAAAGTAGCCTGAGTCAATTGAAATCCTTCCTTCTTGAGGGCTGTCAATAGTTCGTCCTGACTACCTAATTCTTGACTGGATATAATCATTCGAAGTGCTTCAAGTCTGTCATTCTTAACTTTCATTGTTGGTATATTTATTCAAATTTGGCTGCAAAATTATACAAAAAACCGTATATCGCCAAACTTTTGGCCGTCTTTTTTAGTGATTTCCTTTAAATCGCTTGAAAACAAAGCGCACTAAAAGGAAATTTACGGGTGTGGACACGGCATAAACACCAATAGGTGCCTGCTCGGCAGTCAGACCTGTCCATAGGAAGAAATTCAGCAGAACCATCTGTAAGAGATAGTTTACGACGTGGGCCACTCCAAATCCGGCACCGTTTTTTGCTGATGTTTTCTCGCGGAAAATGAAGTAGGCACTTAAGTAATAGTTTACGATGAATCCTGCAATGTAGCCTGCTGTCCAGGAAATATTCACATCAATAATCAATTGTAATAGCCAGTAAACAGCATAGTGGATGGCCGTGACCAGCACACCCGCTATGCAGAACCGTATTACCTCACCAATGGCTTCTTTCTTCATATAGATAGGTCTTTCAGCCTGCAAAAATAAACAAAGGCCTTTAATTATGCAAATAAGTAGGCAGTTTTTTGTTGTTTCTGTTAATGCTTTCTATGTTCTTAAACTGAATATATCAAAATTGCTATATATAATATAAATAAGGAGAAGTTGCCACATGGTTTGATATAGATCAAGTCTCGAAAATTTTTTTCGCTGAAAATGAAAAATTTTCCTGGAAAAGTTTTGTTAGTTCAAAAAATAGTCGTACCTTTGCATCCGCTTTCAGGAAACCTGTTAGCGTTAACAAGAAAGAGTTCTTTGAAAGTCTTACATAAAACAGAAGAAGTAGTAGTACAAGAAGCGAGAGGCAAATGCCTCTTGGGTAGATTGAAACGAACCGTTCA
>CACXSA010000074.1 GCA_902770195.1 uncultured Prevotellaceae bacterium | reverse complement strand
CCGCTCATTGGTCGTGCAGACTGGAACGACTGTCTGAATCTCAACTGCTTCTCCTGGGACCCCAACGAGAGTTTCCAGACTACCGAGAACAACAGTGAGGGCTCGAAGGCCGAGAGTCTGATGATTGCAGGTCTCTTTGTGCTTACTGGCAAGCAGTACATAGAACTTTGCGAGAAGATGGGCAAGCAAGAAGAGGCACAGCGCGCCCAGAAGTGCGTCAACGCTATGGTGGAAGCTGTCAAGAAGCACGGCTGGGATGGCGAATGGTATCTCCGTGCCTACGACTTCTATGGCAACAAGATTGGTTCTAACGAGTGTGAGGAAGGTAAGATTTTCATTGAGTCACAAGGCTTCTGCACAATGGCAGGCATCGGAATGGAAGACGGCATGGTAGACAAAACTCTAGATTCCTGCAAGAAGTATCTAGACAGCAAGCACGGCATGGTACTCAACAACCCTGCCTTTACTCACTACTATGTTGAGATGGGTGAAATATCGAGCTATCCCGCTGGCTACAAGGAGAATGCCGGCATCTTCTGCCACAACAATCCATGGGTCATCATCGGCGAGACGGTAGCCCGCAGGGGAAATGATGCTTGGGAACACTACACGAAGATTTGTCCTGCATGGATTGAAGACCAACAGTTGCATCGCGTAGAGCCATACGTGTACTGTCAGATGGTGGCTGGTAAAGATGCCGCCAAGCCTGGCGAGGGCAAGAACTCATGGCTCACGGGTACTGCCGCCTGGAACTGGCTGACCATCACACAATACATTCTAGGTATCCGTCCTACTTACGATGGTCTGGAGATTGACCCTTGCATTCCTGCTACGCTGAAGGAATACACCGTTCACCGTGAGTTGCGCGATGCTTCGTTCGACATCACCGTAAAGAATCCCAATGGCCGCCAAAGCGGCGTCAGCCGCGTGGTACTCGACGGTTCCCCCGTCGAGGGCACCATCATCAAGGCAACCCCTGGTCATCACACGGTGGAAGTCCTGATGTAATTCTTTGACCAAGGTCAAAGTGTGGTTTCATAATGATAATTGAAAGTTAAGATGACAAAAGTAAAACTGACTGAAAAGATAGCTTACGCTCTGGGTGATGCCGCTGCTGGCGGCATTACCTGGAAAATCATGTCGATAGCATTCCCGTTGTTCTTCACCAACGTCTTCGGACTGACTGTGGCTGACACGGCCATGCTGATGCTCATAGCCCGTATGTTCGACGTCGTCACTGACCCACTGATGGGTTCGCTGGCTGACCGCACACAAAGCCGCTTCGGCACGTATCGTCCCTGGCTCATCTTTGGTGCCATTCCCTTGGGACTCATCTTCGCCCTGTTGCTGTATACTCCTGAGTTTGGACCCATAGGCAAGCGAATCTGGGCTTATACCCTCTATCTGCTAATGATGGTGGTCTATACCGCTGTCAATGTACCTTATGGTTCACTGCTGGGTGTGATGACCGATGACGACTACGAGAAGAACCAGTTCTCCTCCTTCCGCATGGTAGGAGCCTATGCCATGGGCTTCATCACACTGCTGTCATTCCCCTATTTGCAGAAAATGGTAGGAGGTACCGAGCAGCATCAGTATGCCGTGGTGGGCGCCTTCTTCGGCTTCATCGCTACTGTAGGAACGCTGGCCTGCGGACTGCTTACCAAGGAAAGGCTGAAGCCCGTCCGTGCTGAGAAGTTTTCGCTTAAGCCCTTTGCCGACCTCTTCCACAACAAGCCGTGGATATATCTGACGCTCATCGGAATCTGCATGAACTTCTTCAACGGCTTCCGCTATGCCGTGGCAGGCTATATGTTTGAGTACTGTCTGCATGGCGACGTGACCATTGGAAGCCTCATCATCAACTATACCGTCTTCATGACCTTCGGTGAGCTGACGTGTATGGTATTCGGCGGTGTATCGCCCATCTTCACTAAGTGGATCGGTAGCAAACGCAAGGCCTTCATGTGGGCATCCGTCATCTGCGTGGTGACCAGCGTCTTGTTCTTCTTCGTACCTATGGACCCTGCCTACATCTGGGTATTGGTGGCCATCGTCATCCTGACGAGTATCGGTATCGGCCTCTACTCGCCCCTATTGTGGTCTATGTATGCTGACGTGGCCGACTATGCCACAGAGAAGAACGGCACCTCGTCAACGGGCGTTATCTTCTCGAGCGGCACCATGTCGCAGAAGTTCGGCACAGCCATCAGCGGTTCGCTAGTAGCCCTCTTCCTAGGCATTGCCGGTTTTATGTCGGGTACTGACCCCGTTACAGACCAAACCATTGTCACTATTACTGACCCCGTAGCTGTCAACGAAATGATCTGGGCACTGTTCTCGGTTATTCCATCTGTCATCGCAGTCATCATGATAGGCCTGCTCTACCTCTATCCGATTAAGAAATGAAGCGTTTACTGCCTGACATGCCAAGGGTTTCTTTCCTCTCAAAAGAGGTTTGATATCTGACACTTTTTAGTATTCAAACCTTTTATGTACGCTATCAAACCTGCATTTCATTTATTCACCGTAATTTTGCAGCGTGAAAACAAAACGAAACAATTCAAATTAAAATAATTAAAACAAAACAAGTATGAAAAAGATTTTTACCTTAGTGATGCTAAGCATCCTGACAGTAATGAACGTAAATGCCGCAGAGACCACTCTTTGGGAAGGTGAATACGCTATCGATTGGAGTAGCGCATGGGAGCCCAACAACTTGGCAACCCCGATCTTGACAAAAGAGGAATTTGCCAATTATGAGATTGGTCAGAAGATTAATTTCTATTTCACAACTCCTAAAGTAGAGGGATACTTTCTGGTACGCTTTACCACTTGGAAGCAGCAGGAAAAAGGCTTAGGTCTGGATGACTTCTCTGTAACATACAAGGAAACTGGCACTACAAAGATTACTATTGAGGTGACGGAGGATTTGAAGGAGAAAGTTGCAGGTACAGCTGAAGACGGTGGATTCGTTGTTAGCGGTCATGGAGTATCAATTGTAAAAGTCACCAAAGATGTAATAACTCCTACTGGCATCAACACTGTTGCTGCTGCACAGAAGAATGACAACCGTTACTACAATCTCCGTGGTCAGGTGGTTACCCAGCCCACCAAGGGTCTGTACATCATCAACGGCAAAAAGGTACTCTTCAAATAAGAACAAGGTATTAGTTCATAAGTATATAGTAGTTTTATTAGTAGTTTTTTCGTGAAAGCAATGAGATTATCTTGCTTGACAATTGGCTGCCTGATGGCTGTGTCATTATTGGCACAGCCATCAGCACGTCAATGGAACAAAGAGGTTACAGCAGGCTGGAACCTCGGAAACCAGTTGGAGTGCCCCCCTCCCGGATGGAATAACGAGTCGACGAATTTCGGTAACCCCGCTAATGCACTTCAGGCAGAAACAGCTTGGGGAAATCCCATGGTGACACTACAAACCCTGCAGGCCGTCAAGGAAGCAGGTTTCAATGCTGTGCGCATCCCCGTCCGCTGGCAGTGCCACATCACCGATGCCACCACTATGACCATTGATGCCCAATGGATGCAACGGGTCAAAGAGGTGGTGGATTATGCTTTGGACTGTGGTATGAAGGTCATCATCAACACCCACCACGACAAGTGGCTGGAGAGTCGCCCTACATATATATATAAGGTGACTAATAACCAGAAGCTTGGTTTGCTGTGGGCTCAGATAGCCACTGCCTTCCAGGACTATGGATACGAAGTGGCCTTTGCTGGTACTAACGAGGTCCACATCCCCAACATCTGGGATGCCCCTACAGAGGAGAACCTGAACGTTCAGAACTCCTACAACCAGACGTTTATTGATGCCGTCAGAGCTACTGGTGGCAATAACCTGAAACGCCACCTCATTGTACAGACCTACAACTGCAATCTGAACTTTGGTTTGAATAACGGTGGCTTTATCGTTCCTACGGATGTAGAAGGCAACGGCAACAACTATATGAGTGTGGAGGTTCATTACTACACACCCTGGGATTATTGTGGTTCGAACAGATACTTCTACTGGGGAGTGCCTTACAAGCAATACGGCGAAACCGTCTCAAGCAACGACGAACAAGCTCTGATAAACGTTTTCCAACAGATGTCTGATACATGGGGTCAGCAGGGACTGGGTATTGTCATTGGCGAATGGGGTATCACCGACCACTGGACGACTACAGACAAAAAGGAACTCATCCACGAGAACATGAGCTACTACTGCAAGATACTGATCAGCGAGGCCCGACAGCGAAATTTCGCCACCTTTGTCTGGGACAACAGCGTCTTTGGCAATGGCGAAGAGAAGTTTGGTATCTTCGACCGCCACAACGATATGGCACTCACAGCTGACTGGATTGTTAAAGGCATCCTGCAAGGCATCGCTACAGGTATAACATCTCCGACAGCAGACCGTTCTGAAAGACAGACAGCACGTCCATCGAAATACATTCATCAAGGAAAGCTCTACATCAAAAAGGACGGGCATCGCTACAATTTTGCAGGAATAAGGTTTGAAAACTGACATAATTAGGTTTGAAAATTGACACTTTTTAGATTTCAAACCTTTTATGAACCTATTCAAACCCTACTTATTAGAAATAAATCTAATTTTGCACCCAGAATCGTTAAACGAACTAACATAACCAAATCAACAATGAACAAAAAAACAATGCTTCTCTGCCTGCTCGGCGCAGGTATGATGTGGATGCCGATGACAGCCAATGCTGCCATCAATGGCACGACACAGACAACAGCAGTTCCTGACGACCATGAAATCACTGGTACCGTAGAAGATGCCAGCGGTCCAATGATCGGAGCTACCATCAAGGTGGTAGGTACTGCTATTGGCACAGTTACCGACTTTGACGGTAAGTTTACTCTCAAGTGCAAGCCCGGCGACATGCTGAGGGCATGAAGGTGATGCTGAGTGAAGACAACACTCAGCTGAGTGAGGTGGTGGTTACCGCCCTTGGTATTAAGCGTGAGCGCAAGGCTCTGGGTTATGCCCTCTCCGAGGTAAAGGGTGAGGAACTTCAGAAAGCCAAGGAAACCAACGTTATCAATTCACTGTCTGGTAAGGTGGCTGGTCTTGTCGTTCAGAATACCGCTGGTGGTGCCTCTGGATCAACCCGTGTTCTTCTCCGTGGTAACACAGAAATGACGGGTAATAACCAACCCCTCTACGTGATTGACGGTGTACCCTTGGACAACACCAACTTTGGTAGTGCAAGTACAGAAGGTGGTTACGACCTTGGTGACGGTATCTCAGCCATCAACCCTGATGATATCGAGAACATGACCGTACTGAAAGGTCCTGCTGCTTCTGCCCTGTATGGTAGCCGCGCCTCTCACGGTGTCATTCTGATTACCACCAAGAAGGCAGAGAAGGACAAGGTCTCTATTGAGTACAACGGTTCGCTGACCTTCGACGTCCAGAACACGCAGTGGGACAACATCCAGCAGATTTACGGTATGGGTGAGGGTGGTATGTACAGCAACCTAGGCAACAGCCTCACCAACTCGAGCTGGGGCACGAAAGCGGATAACCTGCCCGTAGAGTATTTCGACCACGAGACACGTCCTTTCTATATGTATAAGGACAACACCTCGAACTTCTTCCGCACGGGACTGACGGCGCAGAACACGGGAATACTATCGGTGAACTCGGGGAAGACGGGCATACGATTCAGCGTAACGGACATGCGCAACAAGGACATCCTGCCCAACACGAACATGTTCCGCGATAACTTCAATCTCCGTGTCACAACGTCAGCTGGCCCCGTGGACTTCGACTTCACCGCCAACTATACGCACGAGCATGTGAAGAACCGTCCCGCACTGGGTGACAACCAGGGTAACATCGGTAAAAACCTGATGTCGCTGGCAAGTACTTACAATCAGGAGTGGCTGAAAAATTATCAGACCGCAGACGGTAGTTACGCCAACTGGAATGGAAACGATCCTTACAACCAGAACCCCTACTGGGATCTTTACAAGAACAGCAACGTCTCCAGAAAGGATGTGCTGCGCTTCACTGGTAAAGCTATTTGGAATATCAACGAGCACTTGAAAATTCAGGGTACTATTGGTACTGACATCAACTACATGAAGTTTGATGAATTCGTTGCCAAGACAACTCCTATCCTGCCTGCAGGTAAGTTGGTCAACCAGCGCTTCGACAATCGAACGTTGAATGCTGAGATTCTGGCCCTGTATAACAACCAGTGGGGCGATTTCGACTTCAACGCAACATTAGGCGGTAACATCTTCAAGGTCAGAAACCGCACCGATATCATGACTGGTCTGGGGCAGTTGGGCGAAAGCGTAGAGACTATGACTAATTACTCTGAGCAGAGCATACAGCAGAATGTCTACGAAAAGCAGATTAACTCTATCTATGGTAGTGCCAGCGTAGGCTACAAGCACACCTACTATTTGGAGGCTACTCTGCGTGGTGATAAGTCGTCGACACTGCCTCTTAGTAATAATGTATATGTATATCCCTCTGTATCTGCCAGCGTTGTGTTCTCTGAGTTCCTGAAGAACAGAAACATCATTAACTATGGTAAGATTCGTGCATCAGTTGCTCAGGTTGGTAGTGATACAGACCCCTATCAGCTTCTTACAAGCTACACCAATAGCAAATATGCTTACTCTGGCTATCAAATGGGTATGATCAGCAACACCGTGATGCCTAATCCCGACCTGAAACCAACCCGTACAAACTCCTTTGAGTTAGGTTTGGAAATGAAGTTCTTCCACAACCGCTTAGGCTTGGATATTACCTACTACAATCAGCTGTCTAAGGACCAGATTATCAGCCTGGCATCGTCGGCGGCTTCGGGCTACAACTACCGCCTCATCAATGCCGGTGAGATTGAGAACAAGGGTATTGAGATTGCGCTGAACGGTCGCGTTCTGCAAATCAAGGACTTTGCATGGGATGCGGGCGTGAACTTCTCGAAGAACGTCAACAAGGTGAAGTCGCTGGTAGAAGGCATGGACTTCTTCGAACTGGAGAAGGCTACATGGTGCGGTGTCTCCGTGGGTGCCGAGGTTGGTGAAAACTACGGTAGCATCATCGGCACAGACTTCAAGCGTACTGCTGACGGTCAGCTGATTATTGACTCCCAGACAGGTATTCCCGTGAAGGACGATAAAACCCACACCCTAGGTAACGCCTCTTGGGACTGGACGGGTGGTTTCTATTCTACCTTTACCTATAAGAACTTCAAGCTGTCTGCAGGCTTTGACGTGAAGGTGGGTGCCGACATCTTCTCCATGTCTATGCGCTCTGCCTACGAGACTGGTAAAGCTGAGGAAACACTGGCAGGACGTGAAGAATGGTATCAGTCAGAGGAGGCCCGTAGGGCTGCTAACATGTCATTGGACGAGTGGAGAAAGTCAGGCCAGGCTCGCGGCTTCATCGTTCCTGGTGTCATTGAGACAGGTAAGGACGCTGAGGGCAACCCGATTTACAAGCCCAACGACATTGTCATTAACCCCTACGACTACTGGTATTCTGCCGCTCGTAATGCTGCTTCCATGTTCGTCTACGACAACTCGTACGTGAAGTGCCGTGAGATTACCTTCGGCTACACCTTCCCCGAGAAACTGCTGACTCCGCTGAAGGTCGTAAAGGCCTTGAGCGTCAGCTTCGTGGCACGTAACCCGTTCATCATTTGGAAGAACATTCCTAACATCGATCCAGACTCTGGTTACAACACCTCGGGTCTAGGACTGGAATACGGCTCACTGCCCTCACGCCGCAGCTATGGTTTCAATGTTAACGTCAAATTCTAAACAGCAGTTCTCATCATGAAAAAGATATTTTTATTGCTCACTGTCGCAGCATTGACCTTTAGCGCCTGCAGCGACAACGATATGGAGAGTGTCAACACGGATTACACCAAGACAACCTCCATCGACCCCAACGCACAGCTGACAACCAGTCTGTTGCAGACTTACGGCGACTTCATCATGACCAACTTCCACCGTTGCTACACGCTTGCTTTTACCCAGCATTTTTCTGGCAACTGGAATATCTGCAACTATGGTGGTAGTAATCACCAAGAGGACGACATAAATCGTCTGATGTGGGACAGATACTATCCTGTAGCTATCAACAACCTGACAGACGCTATTAAGAATTCGACCGACAGGCCTAACCTCAATGCCGTCCTGCGCATTCACAAGGTATACCTGATGTCGGTACTTACTGATACCTATGGCGATATTCCCTGCTCAAAGGCAGGTAAGGGCCTTGAGGGTGTCTCTAACCCTAAGTACGACACCCAAGAGGAAATCTACAACTGGTTCTTCGAGGAGCTGAAGGCTTGTGTGGAACAGCTGGGTACCGGTTCTGACCGCATCACGGGTGATGTGACCAGCATGAAGGGTGACGTGGCTATGTGGAAGAAGTATGCCAACTCGCTGCGTATGCGCTTTGCCATGCGTATCTCTGACAAGGATGATGCTAAGGCCAAGACGGAGTTTGAGGCTGCTATCAACGACCCCGCCGGCTATATCCGTACGGATGGGGATGACGCGTACATTATCTATCTAGACACGCCCATCACCAAGGACGAGGGTGCCCGCGACGGCGACTTCCGCTACAATGCACTCGGTGCCATCCTCTATGGACAGGACGGTACGAACCCCATGTTCGTCTGCGCAACGTTCTACGAGATACTGAAGAAACTAGAGGATCCGCGCCTGTATCGCATCTGCCGTTACTTCGTCAATACGATGCGTTCTGACTTGAAGCCTGACTATACCGGCAATGTGGACCTGACCGACGAGATTCGTGCCTTCCGCGAAGAGAGGGGTTGGGCAACGAAAGCTTGTGAGATGGGCGAGGCTTGGTATGACGACTGGATTGGCGATCTTCCCAATGTCAACCCCAATGATCCTAATAACAACCTCGATAAACTGCCTAAACTGAAGGACTTGATTACACAGTATCCTGATGCCGGCTTTGACTCGGATGCATCTATCCAGCGCCTGAACAAGCTGTGGCTGAGCATCGACTTCGAGCGGGCTGACAATCCCGGTACGCTCATGAACAGCGCCGAGGTGGAGTTCCTGCTGGCAGAGGCCAAGCTGAAATGGGATATTCCCAGCATTTCCGGCACTATGGAAGACCACTTCAGAAAGGGTGTAAAGGCCAGTCTGGTATGGATGAACGCGCACTATCTGCCCAGCGACTACAAAATGACGGAAACAGAGATTAACGACTACGTCAACGGTCCTGTCCTCAACAGCACACTGGCCAATAATGCCAAGGAGGCCATCAACACGCAGGCATGGATACTACACATGATGAACCCTGCCGAGGCCTGGGCTAACCTGCGCCGCTCGGACTATCCGAGGATTAAGGACAGAGAGTTGTTGCCTACCTACAAATTCACCTATGACGATAACGTGGACGGTCAGCGTTGCCTGAAGACCCCGACACGCATCTGTTATCCGGCATCGGAGAAACAGTACAACAGTGCCAACTACGCAGAGGCCATCGGCCGCATGGGCGGCAGTGACGACTGGCATGCCAAGGTATGGTGGGACAAGAACGACATTAACCTACAACAACAGTAAGCATCTTACAGGTTCAAGTAGATAAAAGATAAAAGATAAAAGAAAAAAGATTATGAAAATCAAGAATATTATAACCGTTTGCCTCATGTGCTGTGGCTTTGCAGTAGCTTTCACCAGCTGTTCCAAAAATGAAGAGGCTTTCTTCACAGCCACTGAATATGATGCGCCGCGTATCCTCAACAGGGATTTACCCGATAAATTTGCCGGTGGTGTTCCCCAGGTGTACAGGACCATCAACCGTGACGAGACTTTCACGCTCACCATTCAGGTGACTCCCGCAAACTACACCACTGTGACCTGGCTGATTGACGGTAAACTGAAAGGTGAGGGTACTGAATTTACTTCGCCTCTGCTGACTGCAGGAACACACCTGCTGTCGATTGTGGCAACCACAACCATGGGACTGAGTACTTCGCGTACTTTCTATATCATTGTCAACCCACTTGAGAATGACCCAACCTCTACGAGCACGGAAGTCTCGGAACGCCTATTGACACCGGGTGCTCCCGCCAAGCTAAGCGGTGAACATCTGGGTGGCATCAAGAAAGTTTCCGTCAACGGACAACAGGTTGACGCTGTCTACAATGCCGCTGATGGTTGTATTGAGTACACGGTTCCCGCAGGTCTCACCGACGGCACATACAGCATCAACTTCATCGATGCGTCCGGACAGGAGTTTGGTGCCGGTAGAGTGACGGTTGTCACCAAACCTACTGCCAACACTTATTCATTCACTGGTAAGGAAGCTGGTGGTGCACTGACCATCGAGGGCTCTTTCCTCAACAAGGTGAACGCTATCTTCATCAATGGCCAGAGCTGTGAGATTACTGCCAAAAGTAACGACAAGCTGACCGTGCAAACTCCCGCCATGGCTATAGGAAGTTACGTGCTGACCGGTACGACCGAGAGCGGCGAAGCCCTGCAATTCTACAATAATAGCGAGTTGCTCAACTGTCTGGTGGACGCTGCTAATTTCAAGGTTACGCAGGAGACCACGCTACTGGAAGGCAACTATGAAATTAACTGGGATGCTGCTATCTGTCATCTGACTCCCGCACAGTTGTCAGAGGTTCCCGTCGGCTCTACCATCTTGATTTACTATGAGGTGCCTGAGGCTGAGTATCACAACCTGCGCATTGTCACCAACTGGTGGAATGACGTGCCTGGTGGCGCTCAGATTGACGTGACGGCTGATACCCCCAACCCCTATGAGCTTACCTACACCCAGGAGTTCAAGGACCTGGTGATGGAACAGGAGGGTATGTCATGCGTCGGATTCGGTTACACGGTTAAGAGCATCACATACAAATAATAAGACAACACACGCATTCTAACAAGTAGCCTGCTGACGGAAATCAGCAGGCTACTTATGGCAATGATAAGATATGAAGAAACGATTCATAACAATATGCTTGCTGGCTGTTGGCTTGGTGTCCGTGGCTGATGCGAAGAAAGAGCTTTCCCGGCAGGATGCGGACCGGCAGTTGCAGCGGATGACGCTGGAGGAGAAAATCGGGCAGATGATGCAGCTCGTCACTGACATCTTCGGCACCAACGATACACATGGCGTGTTCCACATTGACCGTACCAAGGCTGACACGTTGTTCAGCAAGTACAAGATTGGCTCCATCCTGAATGCGCCCAACACCTGTGCACCTACCGCCCAACAGTGGGAGGAGATCATCGGCAACATCCAGAAACTGTCCATGAAGTACATTGGCATCCCCTGTGTCTTCGGACTGGACCAGAACCACGGTTCCACCTACACTCAAGGTGGTACGCTGTTCCCTCAGAACATCAATGTCGGTGCAACGTTCAACCGCGATATAGCCCTCAAGATTGCCGAGGCCACCGCTTACGAGACACGTGCCGTCAGCGTGCCCTGGACGTTCAGCCCCACCATCGACCTCGGACGCGATGCCCGCTGGCCTCGTATCTGGGAGAACTTTGGCGAAGACTGCTATGTGAATGCTGAGATGGGACGCATGCAGACCTTGGGATTCCAGGGCAACGACCCTAAGCATATTGACCAGCAGCATGTGGCCGTGTCGCTCAAGCATTACCTCGGCTATGGTGTACCCTGGTCGGGTAAGGACCGCACACCAGCCTATATCTCCCCTTCCGACCTACGCGAGAAGCACTTCGCTCCTTTCCTTGCAGCCATCCGCGAGGGAGCCGCATCGGTGATGGTCAACTCGGCTTCCGTCAACGGTATGCCCGTTCATGCCAACCACGAGTTGCTGACCGTCTGGCTAAAAGAGCAGACGGGATGGGACGGCGTAGTCATCACCGATTGGGCCGACATCAATAATCTCTATACCCGTGAACGTGTGGCAAAAGACAAGAAAGAGGCTTTGTGCATGGCTATCAATGCGGGTATCGATATGATTATGGAGCCGTATAGCGTAGAGCCCTGTCTATTGTTGAAAGAACTTGTTGAGGAAGGCAAGATAACCATGAGCCGTATCGACGATGCTGTCAGCCGTATTCTTCGCATGAAGGAGCGACTGGGACTTTACAAACATCCCACTCAGCGACTCAAGGACTATCCTAAGTTCGGTGGCAAGGAGTTTGCCCAGCTGGCTCTCGACGGAGCCGTCGAGAGCATGATTCTTCTAAAGAACGAAGGCTACATCCTACCCTTTGCGAAAGATAAAATGGTAAATGGTCAATCGTCAAATTGTAAATTCCTTGTTACCGGTCCTAATGCCAACCAGATGCGCTGTCTGAACGGTGGTTGGAGCTACACATGGCAAGGTCATCGTACGGACGAGTTTGCCCAGCAGTACAACACCATCTACGAGGCTCTTTGCAACGAATACGGTCAGCAGAACGTAGTGCTCTGTCAGGGAGTTACCTACAACGAGCAAGGCAAATACTGGGAAGAGAACACTCCTGATATCGAGGCTGCCGTCCGTGCCGCTGCTGATGTGGATGTCATCATAGCTTGCATCGGCGAGAACTCTTATACCGAGACTCCCGGTAACCTGACCGACCTGACACTCAGCCAGAACCAGCGCGACTTGGTGAAGGCGCTCAGCAAGACAGGCAAGCCCATCGTGCTCATTCTGAACGAGGGCCGTCCACGCATCATTAGCGACATCGTACCCCTCTGCCAGGCTGTTGTCGACATCCTGCTCCCAGGCAACTACGGTGGTGACGCTTTGGCGCAGTTGCTCAGCGGCAAGCGCAACTTCTCGGGTCGCATGCCCTACACCTACCCTAGCGAAATCAACTCTTTGGCCAACTATGACTTCAAGAAGAGCGAGGAGGTGGGAACAATGGAGGGTGCCTACGACTACAATGCCCGCATCACCCAGCAGTGGGGCTTCGGCACAGGACTGAGCTATACCACCTTCGAGTATGCCAACCTACATGTCGACAAGACCCACTTCACCAAGGACGATATGCTGACCGTCAGCGTTGATATCACCAATAAGGGCAAGATGGCTGGTAAGGAGAGTGTATTGCTTTTCAGCAGCGACCTTGTTGCCTCGATGACTCCTGACGGTCGTCGTCTGCGTCAGTTCGACAAGATAGCACTTAATCCTGGTGAGACGCGCACCGTCACCCTTCAGTTGCCCGCTTCCGACCTTGCCTTCGTAGGCTACGACGGTCATTGGCGCTTGGAGGAAGGCGACTTCCTATTGACCGTGGGCTCGCTGTCCACACAAGTCACTTGCGACCAGACCTTCGTCTGGGAACAACAGCCATAGACGTACAACAACTGTTATACCTCAAAATTGGGTTCAGAGGGTACGCTCGAATTTATGAGGGCGAGCGCCCCAATTAATAAGGGCGCCCGCCCTTATTGATGGGGGGCGACAGACCCAGAATAAATAATACCGGGGGAAGTTCCTTTTTCCAAGCCTATGATTCCTTTTCTTTACGCTTCTGGTCCCCACGGAAAGGCTCCGTAAAGTGCAAATCTGTCTGGCTCTCTCGGAAGAAAGGACTACTTCTCAGGAAGCAGCACCACACCGTGCTGCTTCTTGCCGTCCATCATGATTTTCAGCGGACGTTCGAAGCGGACATGACGCACAAACTCGGTTTCATAGACGGCGGGCATGCAGTCCAGGATTTCCTTTTGCAGTACACCGTCTCCCGTATAAGTGTTGACCGTGAAGTAGCCAACACCGAAAGAGGTGAGGTTCTGGAAGAAGTGGGTACCTTGTGAGGGATCGACATGATAGTTCTTCAGTCCTGCCTCCACGATGACACGCGCCGCAGAGATGTGGGGCCACTTG
>CACXSA010000073.1 GCA_902770195.1 uncultured Prevotellaceae bacterium | reverse complement strand
GCTATCAAGTTCCGACAGCCGGTCAAGGGCAGCATTCAGCGTATCGTCGCGCTTGGCAAAGTGGAAACGGATAAGGTGATGTACGTCCTCGCGGAAGAAGCAGCTGCCAGGGACGGCACCCACTCCGACATGCTCAGCCAGCCATTCGCAGAAATGTAAATCATCTTTCACGCCATACTTGGAAACATCAAGCAACACATAATAGGCTCCCTGTGGGTCTGTAAAGGTCAGACCGAAATTCTTCAAACCATCGCAGAACAGCTGCTTCATGTGGCTATAGTGTGCCTGAAGGTTGGCATAATAGCTATCTGGAAAGCGAAGGCCGACGGTAGCAGCCTCCATCAAAGGCGCAGCAGCACCAACGGTCAGGAAGTCGTGCACCTTCTTCACTCGTTCGATGACACGCTCTGGAGCAATGTCATAGCCGAGTCGCCAGCCGGTGATGCTGTAGGTTTTCGAGAGTGAACTACAAGAAATGGTTCGCTCCCACATACCTGGCAGCGTGGAGATATAGACGTGCTTGTGTGGAGCATAGATGATATGCTCATAGACTTCATCTGTAATCACATAGCCATCATACTTGATGATGATATCAGCTATCGTCTGTAGTTCTTCGCGTGTAAACACCTTGCCACATGGGTTCGACGGATTACAGAGAACAAGAGCCCTGGCCCCATTCCTAAAAGTATCCTCCAACAGGTTGGCATCGAAAGAGAATGTTGGCGGCACCAGCGGGATATAGACAGGTTCAGCTCCCGTCAGGATAGTGTCGGCGGTATAGTTCTCGTAGAACGGCGAGAAGATGGCCACTTTGTCGCCTGGATTCACGACGGTCATCATCGCAGCCATCATGGCCTCCGTGCTGCCACAAGTCACCACGATATTCTTATCGGCATCGATGGGCAATCCCGTAAAGTGGCTATGCTTCTTGGCCAGTGCCTCACGGAAGTTCTGCGCTCCCCAGGTGATGGCATACTGGTGAGGGCCAGACGGGGCAATCTGTGCCAAACGATTGGTAATTTCCTTTGGCGGGTCGAAATCTGGGAATCCCTGCGAGAGATTGATGGCTCCGTACTTATTGGAGATGCGGGTCATCCGTCGGATAACCGAATCCGTGAAGCCTGCCGTTCGTATGGATAGTGGCTTCATCTTCTATTCAATAGCGGCAACCACTTCAATCTCAACCAAGGCGCCCTTCGGCAAAGTCTTTACAGCAACGGCAGAACGTGCGGGATATGGTTCCGTGAAAAACTCTGCATAGACGGCGTTCATATCAGCGAAGTCGTTCATGTCAGCCATGAAGACAGTGGTCTTAACGACGTTGCTCATACTGAGACCTGTCTCTTCCAGAATGGCCTTTACATTGGTAAGCGACTGACGGGTCTGTTCTTTGATGCCACCCTCGACGAATACGCCAGTCTCAGGGTCTATGGGAATCTGACCAGAAGTATAGACGAGATTTCCCACTTGAATGGCCTGGCTATAAGGCCCGATGGCAGCAGGTGCCTTCTTTGTACTAATCACTTTCATAACTTCGATCGCTAAATTAAGTATTTTAAATGTGAGTGCAAATTTAGCAATTTTCCAGCATTTCCCCTATTTTTGCAATCATATTTAAATGAATTTAGGTTTTACGCCAGAAAAAATAGGCAGCACCGAGGCTGCCTTACAAACGGATTGCATTTAAACGACCGTGGGGATGATGATTTCACCGACTCCACCACAATATTGCGTAGTCAGGTCAATGATTTTCTGTGCCGTCTGATGAAGCAGCTCGTCAGAAGTAGCATCATTGCCTTGAACAATGTAGAACACGTTGCGAGCCGTCTCGTCAACCAGTGTCTTCTGTACTTGTCGAATCTCCAAGCGACACAATACCTCGTTAGAATCGTCGATGTATGAATATTCATGAGGATTTATCGCTACAGGCTCCGTCTGGCCGAGCGGTACAAAACGCTCTGTACCATCAGTAAAGCGCAGCGTGACATTTCCGCTGACGCGGTCTATATTGTGTGCGCCAAGAGCCAGTTTCGAGTCGAGCGATATGAGGTTGTATATATCTACAACTTTATTAATATAGGTAAGAGAGCCATGCTTCTGCAACAGTTTAATCAGATTCTCGCTGGCGGGAATATTCTTACGTCTTTTCACGCCAGTATGGTCATGCAGCAGGTTGAATCCCTCCAAAATTGGGTCCTGATGTACGTCAACGTCTTTATAACGCTCTAACAGATCGTTCAGTAAGACCTCACGATGTGCATGCCATTCGTAGCTTTCCTTACTATTGTCAAGTCCTTGAATGACCACGAACACGATCTTTACACCAGCGTCAAGAACTGCTTTTTCTACTTTGAACTCCATATCCTGCAGATTATATGTGCAATAGGTACATATCTCTTACTTAAACGCCCCGTTTCCAAGCAAACCCAAAATGAGCATGATAAGCACTCCTATCGTATAGAAGAGAGCACTACGCCAACTTTCCTCTTCCTCATCGTTAGGAGAGAAATTAAAGGGGTCTTCGTACTTCACATTACAGGATTTAGCTGATTCCACCACTTAAATAATTTTTGGTCAGTTCATGCTGGGGATTATTGAAAATATCCTTTGCGTCACCCTGTTCAATAACTTCGCCCAGATACATAAAGATGACGTGGTCGGCAATGCGCTGAGCCTGACGCAAGGTATGAGTAACCATGACAATGGAATAGTCCTGCTTTAACTTCACGAAGAGATCTTCAACAGTCTTGCTCGAGATGGGATCAAGGGCACTGGTGGATTCATCGGCCAACAGGTAGCTGGGCTCGACAGCCAGACTGCGAGCCAGACAGAGGCGCTGTTGCTGTCCACCAGACAGTTTGATGGCAGGAGTATGCAAGCGGTCTTTCACCTCTTCCCACAATCCCACTGCCTCAAGATAGTGTCGAACAACGAGATCAAGCTTGCGTTTGCCCCGAACGCCATGTATCTTGCATCCATAGGCAATGTTGTCATATATGCTCATGGGAAGCGGACATGGCCGTTGTGGAACCAAGCCAATATTTCGACGCAGTTCGGTCATTTGGCTGGGACCCGCCGCAACAACGTCTTGTTTTCCTAAGTTTACTTCACCGTCAATTTTGACGCCTTCTATTGAGTCTACAAGGCGGTTGAAGGTACGCAACAGCGTGGTTTTACCACAGCCTGAAGGACCGATGATGCACGTTATCTTATTCTGAGGAATCTCTACGTTGACATCCTTCAGAATATGCGACTTGCCTATGTGGATATTCAGATTGTGCGTGGCCAGATGAGTGTCCTCCAGACGGGGGAACTTACGGTCGACAATGAACGGAACCTGTACCGTCCAAGGTATACGCTGGCTGTAACTGGCACCAAGTACGTGTGGAAAACTGATAGAAAAACTCATATTATATATTATTTTTTATGTGTTGGATAGACATCATTTTGCGGTGCAAAGGTACGATGATTCAGTCACCTGGACAATACCTATTGAATAGTAAAATGCATCGCTAACAATGGGTATATTTGAGGATTATATCTTGTTGCGCGAGAAGCGGCTCATGATGAACCGGCCACTAAGACTGAGGACAAGTACGATGGCCGTCAGCACTACTGCAGCGGCGTATGCACGATCCTGCACTTCTAACTGGGGAGCGCTAAGCTGGAAGAACACGCTCAATGGCAGAGAGGCCGTCTGCTGAGTAAGACTTGTAGGTATAGAGTCGCTAAAACCAGCAGTAAACATCACACCTGCCGCGTCGCCGATGGCACGTCCGATACTAAGTAACGTAGCAGTAGCAATAGCCGGGGCTATCTGACGGACAACGACGCTGATGGTCTCCAGTCGTGTGGAGCCGAGACTATAGCCAGCCTCCAGCAAGTCTTGTGGAATGGTCTTAGCCACTTCGTCCATTGAGCGGATCAAAATAGGTATGATGAGCAAGGTGACCACGATAATACCACCAAGGAGCGACGTACGCAGGCCAAAGAATATCATAATGGTGAAGCCGAACGCACCATAGACAATGCTTGGTATTCCGAAAAGTACATCGTAGGCCAGGCGTGCAATAGAGCCAAACTTGGAATGAGGCTTGAGATAGACATTGAGGTAGAAGACTACAGGTATCGAGACCAGTAAGCCCAAGAAGGTTGCACCACCTACTATGTAGAGTGAACCAACGATAGCATTCAGGAATCCACCTTCCTTGCCAATATAGAAGCCGCCTCCAGGCAACGACGACACCATCTCCCACGACAATACGGGCAGGCCACGCTTGAAGACTGACCAGATGACACTGACAACGAAGAACAGTACCAAAGCGATGGAAGCATACATCAATACCTTCCAGATTTTTTCTATGACTATAGCTCTCTTCATTTGTTTTTCATTTTACGTAAGACAAGTCGTGAGAACAGGTTGAACACCAGTACGACAAAGAACAGAATGAATGCTGCAAACATCAGCGCACTCTCATAGAGTGGCAGTGACAGCATCTCGCCGTAGTTGTTTGCTATCAGGGCAGGAATGGGATAGCAGGCATCCAGCAAAGAGCCTGGCACAATAGCCAAATTGCCACACACCATGATGACGGCAATGGTCTCGCCCAATGTACGACTGGCTGCCAGGACGATGGCAGCGATGACACCTGGTGCCGTCTTGCGTAGGATGACATCTTTAGTGGTCTGCCATCGTGTTGCACCCAGCGACCATGCCGCTTCGCGGTATTCACGTCCCACGTTGCTGAATATCTCTATAAACAGGCTGACCAACAGAGGGATTACCGTCACGCCCAGAACAATGCCCGTGGCCAACACCGTATAGCCACTGCTTTCGCGATGCAATGATGGTGCCACTATGTTTGCAACCCACGGCACGATGACCAGCATACCCCATACACCATAGATGACCGACGGCAGTCCTGCCAGAATGTCAAGCAACGGAAATACATAGCGCTTCACAGCAGTATGAGCATACTCTGTCAGATAGATGGCCATAAGCAGGGAAATGGGGATGGCAATGCCAAGGGCCAACAGCGACACATAGAGCGTTCCCATCAAGAATGGAAAGAAGCCAAACCGATTGCTCATCGGTCGCCACTCGCCTTCAGTAAGTAAGTCCCACAGAGAGTGCTCCTGCAAGATTGGTACTGACTTCAGATACAAGCCCACAGCCATTGCCACCACCAAAAGCAGGCTGCTGATGGTCAGAACGGCCATCAGCTGCTCCGCTATGCGGTCTTTCAGTAATCTCTTGTCTCTTGCCATGACGTTTATTTCTTCACACCTAACTTTTTGAGTCCGGCATCAAGTTTTTCCTGTGGTATTTCAATATATCCCTGCGGCCCATTCTCTTTCTGCCCGTCAGTCAGAATATACTCGAGAAAAGCCACGACAACGGGGTCTGTTGGCACTCCGTTAGAGACAAAGTAAAGGTCGCGGGCAGGAGGCGACGGATAACGTCCGTCGGCAATGGCTTTCACAACGTCCGACTTGTTTTCATAGAAGTCTTCCTCCGGATCAATCTGCCCGTTGTTGTTCACATCGATGGGTGCTACGGCAATTCCTGGATTGGGCTTACCCGTCTTCGTGTCGTAGGCATAACCGATATTGTTCAGTCCAAGGCCGTTCACATCCTTTTGGATGGCGGCTGCCAAGCCTGGGTCACCGAAGACAGCTGTTCCCTGCAGGTCTTCCTGCTTCCCGCCGAGATATAGTGCCCAGGTCTCCGCCGCACCGCAGGCATCGCTGCGGGTATAAACTGTAATAGGTGTCGCATCACTTGTACCAGCTACCTGACCCCATGTCTTCTTTTGGCCCTTAATCCACAAGGCCACAAGGTCATCACGTGTCACGCCATGCTGCTTCAGCTCGTTATAGACAGGATTTTTGGCGTTGATGGTAGGCACCACGGCATCTTTAGCCACGGCAAAGCCCACAGCACCACGCTGCTGTTCTGCCTCACTCAGTTCACGACTCACCATGCCAAAATCCACAACTCCGGCAATAGCATCGGTCACCCCTTTGCCGGCACCACCTGCCGACACGTCAATTTTCACACCAGGATGTAACTTCTGGAACTCATTGGCCCACTGTACAGCTAAAGGGTAGAGCGCAAAGGCTCCAGACAGTGAGATTTCGCCACTCAGTTCTCCGTCAGCACCAACCTTCGATTCTTTTTTTCCGCCGCAAGCGGTCAGCGACAGGGCCAGCACTGTTGCACCCAATGTCGCAAATGTAAATAATTTCTTGTTCATATTCGTGTTTATTTTAGAATTGTAGAATAAATTGGGTTTCAATCTGGTTGACATCTTTTGCAACCTTATTGTCCGTGTAAGTATAAGCAGCCTGAATGCGTAGCTTCTTGATTGGAATAATGTTCACACCCAGCTGATAGTTCCACTGTCTTTCATCACCATCCTTGTCGGCTTTGAAGTAGTCAACACTCAGCAACGGCTGCACTGCCTTTGATACCCAGTAGGCTGCGGTAGCATATGCACCATCACTCTTTTGTCCAGCCGTGTTGCCGTTCAGGTATTCTCCGCGAATGGTCAGTTTGTCATCTTTGTACTCCACACCAGCCGAAGTACGATTTCGCACGTGTTCATCCCCTTTTGCCCCGTAGGATCCCTGATAGTGTCCTACGCTTAAGGCCAGTTCTTTTAAGGGTCTTACCCAAAGCAGTCCTGCAAAGTCCTTCTTATCATTGTCATCCTTGGTGTTAATACCGTTGCCGTTGAACACTCCAACGCGATAGCTCACTACCTTATTAAAAAGATCACCATAAAGTGTTATGCCCACGTCACGTCCATTGGCTTTCAGACCGCTTAGGTCGTTGTATCCATTCAGTCGAGATACCGCAGTAGGATTCTCAATAGTCACCCATGTGGCAGGACCGTAGAGCGTTTCCTGCGAATACTGCACTTTATATTCACCTATTTGCACATTCACTTCCGGTGCAATCTTCCATCGCAAATAGGCATCAATTACTTTGACACTCGTCTCATATTCCGCCTGAAACTTATAGTCCACCTTGTCACTTAGCACACCATCTGCAGCCAAACGGATACGCCGGATATCAAACCCGTGTGTCGCGCCTTCCTTGTCACTCCACGCATAGCGTGCATTTATTAACCCCGATATTTTCGGTGCCTTCAGCTCTTGAGATGCTATTGGTAACACTGCCACCAACAGCAGAATGCTTACGAGTGTTATCCTAAATACTTTCAATCTTTTCATATGTGCAATCATTTTTTTGTTGTTGAATAACGAGTGCAAAGGTACGGCGAAAACCCCGCCCTGGCAATACCATGAGCGGGGTAATTTGATTCACGATAAATAGTGATGTTAATGGCAAATCTTAGGTATTTAGACTATTAGTGCCGCTGATGAAGACCACATTCACGGTGGTCGGGCGATTCCCACCACCAGCGCCCTGCACGTACGTCTTCACCAGGCTTTACGGCTCGTGTACAAGGTTCGCAACCAATGCTGGGATAGCCTTTATCGTGGAGTTTATTATAGGGCACATGGTTTTGGCGTATATAATCCCACACCTGCTGTTCGGTCCATGAGATGAGAGGATTGACCTTGATGAGCTGGTGCTGTTCGTCCCACTCCACGGTCTGCATGTCCTTGCGGGTGACGCTCTGCTCACGGCGCAGACCACAAATCCAAGCATCGAGTCCCTTGAAAGCACGTGCAAGCGGTTCGAGCTTGCGGATCTGACAACAACGATGGCGGCTCTCTATGGAGTTATAGAAGAGGTTGATGCCCTCTTCGCGTACCATGCGCTGCACCTCGCGATAGTCAGGGAAGAACACTTCCAACAGGATGCCGTAAGTCAGGTTGGTCTTGTCGATGAGCTGGTATGTCTCAGGGAAGAGACGGCCTGTGTCGAGTGTAAAAATACGAGCACCACCTTTCTTGACAATGATGTCCGTCAGCGTCTGATCTTCAATGCTGAGAGAAGATGAAAGAGCGATGCGCCCTTTATATGCCTCGAGGAAAAAGCCGACGACCTCTTCAGCGGGCGCATCGCGAAAACGTTCGTTTAAATCACGTATGAGTTGTGTCCGTTCCATATTGTTTCTGTTTTAATCATGCCGGCGCCGACGGTCTCGTTGGTGTCGGGATCGATGAAGATGACGCTGCCTGTTATATGGTTCAGGCGATAGTCATCGAAGACAAGGGGCTGGGCGGTGTGGATGGTAATCTCGGCGATGTCGTTCATCTTGATCTGGGACACACCGGGTTCCTTCTCCAGAGTGTTGATGTTGCGGCGGTAGTTGATGGTTCGCACGACGGCGAGTGTCTCGCTGGTGGTCTGTCGGACGATGTATTTGGTACGCGGCTGCAGCGGCTGCTCGTTAAACCAGCAGACATCAAGACGCAAGTCCTGTTCCTGATGAGGTTGTGGCTCATCGGTCTTTACGAGGATGTCGCCGCGAGAGATGTCGATGTCATCAGCCAGCTGCAAGGTGATACTCTGCGGCGGTGTGGCCTCACTGAGTTCATCGGCTGCCTGTGTGATGTGAGACACGACAGACTCAAGTCCACTTGGCAAGACTTTTATGCGGTCACCCACGCGGATAATACCACTGGCCACGCGGCCCGCATAGCCACGGAAATCGGGGAAACGGCTACTGATGGGGCGGATGACATACTGTACGGGGAAACGGAAGGCACGCTGCACGTCGGTCTCGACATTGGATGCCGACTTGTTGACAGGCACCTTCTCGAGGTACTCCAGCAGCGGCGAACCCGTGTACCATGGCATGTGTTCAGAACGGTTAACCACATTGTCGCCGTTCTTGGCCGAGATGGGGATGAAGTTGACGTTCTGGATATGGAGTGTCTGAGCCATCTTCTTGTAGTCAGCTATAATGCGGTTGAAGACCTCCTCAGAGAAATTAACGAGGTCCATCTTGTTGATGGCTACGACGATGTGGGGGATGCCCAGCAGACTGGAGATGTAGGAGTGCCGCACGGTCTGCTCCAGTACACCATGACG